>CAZIVO010000041.1:0-26362 GCA_964542765.1 uncultured candidatus Brocadiaceae bacterium
TGCTGGAAAGATCGGATGCCAGGCTATTCTGATGTTCACGGAGGCCTTCGATCTCAGCCTCGTCTCGGCCATGCCGTTCCCAGTGCTCGCCGACTTTCGTCTCAAGTTCGTGAGCGTAGCCACGGAACCACTCTTGTGACCCCTTGGTTGCCGACAGGTCGTCTTCGAGCGCTTGCGCCAGGACCTTGTTTGCGCGAAGAGTGGGGATCCAGTGAAGCTGTGGAAGGATGTCCTGCGCGCGCCAACCAGCCAAGTTGATGTGCTTGGTGATGCTCTGAGCTTCCTGACAAGTTAGTTCGAGTCGTTTCAGGAAGGCTTTCGTCTGAGGGTTGTTCTGAGCAATTTCTGCGATATCGAGGTCAGCGAAGAGTTCGTTGATGTAGAGCGCGGAGCCGAACAACTCATCGTTTGATTCAAGGTGCGAAACCATGATGTTCAGGATGGAGGTCAGCTTTTGATCGTCGGGATGTTCTCCCGGGCGCGTGAAGAAGTAGCGGAGATTACGGGCAGCAACCCGGTTGGCTTCCAGGAAGTAGTCCCAGCGATGATCTCGCTCGAACCAGACCGTGTTCCCTGTGTGGAGGCGATATGCGAGGAGTGGGTCGTGGATATAGTGCAGTGAGCCATCGATGCTGGCGCGAAGGAAGGTTTGCCAGTCGACGCAGTATTTGAGTCCTTTGATTTCGTCGGCGAGAGAGCGGAGGAAGTCTGTGCGGCAGACCATGTTGCTGCTGCTGGCCAGGACATTGCTGCCCAAGAGGTTCTCGAAACTGACGGTTTCGTCTGGCGATGGCCGAACAGCATCGAACCACTGGACCCAGTCGGAGATATTCTTGCCATCCAGGACTTGACTGGCGTTTTCGGGGGTGAGTTCCTCGCTGTTAGCGTCGATCAGGGAGATCCCCGTTGAGACCAGGTGGACGCTGGAGGAGTTCTTCAGGATGGCCAGGCATCGCTCGAGGCGTTCGGGGTGGAACAGGTCGTCGGAGTTGAGTACGGCGACGTAGGGTGTGTCGATGTCGTCGAGCGCACCCAGCATGCTGCTGCCAAGGCCGAGTCCTGTTTCGTTGATCTGGACCTTGATGCGGGGATCTTTCAGGCTACGGGCTTTTTTGGCGGTGTTGTCGGGAGAACAGTCATCGACAATCAGGAGTTTGAATCGGGAATACGTTTGGGCAAGTACGCTACGGAGGGTTTGCTCGATCCATTCTTCGTGCCGGAAGGAAGGCACCAAGACCGTGACGTCGGCTTTCTTGAGGTCGTCGGTGGTGGGCTCTATCGGCTCACCGATCTTGAATGGCGGTGTCCGTTTCAGGGGGCGATCGAGTCCCAGAAGTTCACACCATCCCTGGGTATGAATTTTCGTGGCGAACTCACGATCTTCGTCGAGGATTTGTTTTCTTCCTCGTGGCGTCCCGTACAGCTTGCGCAAGATCGTGGTCGCTGAACGTTCAGGCAGGGGAGATTCGATCAAAAGCTTTTGCAGGAGTGTTCGGAACCACGGATGGGTCGCGGCCAGTTTGGCGCTCTCGGGGGCCCGGGCTTGACCGCGAATCCAGTCGAGCACCGAGGGAGAGTTACACAGATGGGCGGGCACTCCCATCACTGACGCAATCGAGTCGGCATCGAAGAAGGAGTGATCGGGTTCTGGTAGCAGGAATCGAGCGCCACGACCCGCAACGATGGAGACGGCGTCATCATTCACGGCCATCTGGCTGAGCGAAAGGATGCCGTTTCGGAGTTCCTCGGTGAGTAGCGTGAAGGCGGCTGGATCGAGACTCGCCGGCCGGCATCCTTCCTCCATCAGGGGCCACCAGGACGCGATCATCGAATGCACGGCGAACATTTCCTCGAGGGGCAGTCGGGCCAGTGGCATCAGTCCCTGATTTGTGGTGACGCAGATGTTCAGCTTGGCGTTGTTCTCGGTGCAGATATTTGCGACACGAACCAGATCAAACCAGGAGTCCTGGTCGATGAGCATCTTGGTGCTCAACGCGATTTCGCCTTCGCATAGTTGGCTGGCTTTTTGGAGTTCAGGCTCCAGGTCCTTTTGATAGCGGATCTCGATCCCGGTGAGGCGGATATCTCGCAAGAGATCTCGTGCTTCCTCCACCTCGGGAAGAATTTTGGCACGGACGCTGACTTTGGGCCGGTCATGCCGGGACAAGCCCCGGATCATGGCTAGTAACTGAGTGCCGGTGGGATTCGTGAGAGGAGAGTCTGCCTCGAGCGTGACCAGATCTGCTTTGGCGAAGAGTCCGGGGAGTTGGCCGAGCAACGAAACATTCCAGACACCCTTTTCCGGAAGGCGGCAAACGATGGTCTTCGGATCTTTGAGGTCTTCGGGGGCTTGGAGGTTGGAGTATGCGTGGAGAGCGGGTGCGTGTAGGAATTTGCCAGCGGAGAAACAAGTTGCGCAGTGACGGCAATGATCTTGTGGGAGAGTTTTGGCAGTAATGGATGTTCGTAGCGAGCCGATGTCCTCTCCCGTCCAGATATCCTTGAGTGATGTTTCGGGAGGCTCTCTCAAGGCCCGGTGGGAGTATTCGCATGGTCGGGCTTCGCCATCAGGGTCGATCACGAGCATGACCATTGGCGCCCGGCAAGGGACCAGGTTTGCCGACGATTTTTGACGGGCGGCCTCTTCGTGAGCACGCAAGAAGGCCGGGTAATCGAAGGCGCAGTCATTCAGATCTGTGCTTGCGGCATCAGACATGATCTGGTCTAGCTATTGAGCCACTCCTTATGGGGTTGTGGGAGCGGATTGCAGGGCACGAAAAAGTATCTGGACCTGCTCGGTCTGCCTGGCTCGTGAAGCCTTTGCGATGTGGTCGCGATGGTGCCCATGCTTGCGGTCTCGTTCGTTCGGTAGATGTGCGAAGATTCTCTCTGTATTGATCGGCGGGAGGCCTCCCGTAGCTTTTCAGAAAGGCCGCGATTCTACCGATCACATGGCCGCATTGGCAGGATGAGAGCCGCCGGAACTCTAGGCGAGGGTCATGTAGAGATCCTCGAAATCGAGGGCGTTGCTCTCCAAGCCGCGTACCGGGCTGATTGCAGCGCGGTAGCGATCAAGCCGTTCGGGTTCGGCCATGATTCGGCGGATCCGGAAGGCCAGATCATCGGCATCGCCGCGGGCGAATAGTTCGCCGGTTTTCTCATCGGAGAGGATCTCGGCAAGACCTCCCAGGTCCGTGGCGAAGACCGGGACGCGTGCCGCCAGGGCTTCGAGAATCACGAAAGGGGTGTTCTCGTACCACATCGATGGTGCGGCCAGGAGATCGATTTCACCGAGCACGTGCCCGAGATCTTTGAGGCCAAAGGGACCACGAAGCTCGATCCGCGGATCCTTGGCAGCTCGTGCTGCGATTTCTGCCGAATACTCCGGGAAATCTGTCTCTCGTCCGTGAATGAGCAGGCGGACCTTGCCTTCGATTTTCTCGAAGGCATCGAGCAGTAGATGCACTCCCTTGTGGGGTGCTATCGAACCCATGAAACCAATGGTGAGAGTATCTGCGGTGGAGTGTTCTGCCCGAACGGTATCGAGTTGAGCAAGGCGATCCTCACCGAGTCCGTAAGGGATGACCGTGATCCGGTCTTCGCCGATCCCATTGTTCATGTAGATTTCTTTGAGCGCGTGGGATGGCGCGATGATGCCATCAGCGCCGAGAAGTTTTTCACGGAGATAGCGGGGCCGTTGCAGGATGGAAGTTGCTCGTTCGGTTGGAGTCCAGCCAGGGGAGTTGTAACCAGAGAG
Organism: uncultured candidatus Brocadiaceae bacterium; assembly: GCA_964542765.1. GTDB lineage: Bacteria > Planctomycetota > UBA1135 > UBA1135 > UBA2386 > CAZIVO01. The sequence continues at coordinate 3,758 of CAZIVO010000041.1, forward strand.
AGAGTTGCTGCGTTGTACGATGGCATCTTCGATCTGTAACGCTTTGAGTTCGTTTGCCAGCTTTGCATTGACGCAGGAAAGGCAATCGGTGGCATCTCCCGGACCATCACAGAGTTCGCCGTTGGCTTTGACGAGGATGATCTGCTGGCACAGGTACCAAAAGTCCATCAAGTTGACGACGGTCGGGATCTCACGGCGTCTGGTCTCGTCGAGGATATCTGCCCCGAAATAGCGGAGGTGGAACACGTGCACGAGGTCGGGCTTGGAGTGTTCTAGGTATTTTCCAAATCGAACGCCGGCATACGGATTGCGGTATTCCAGCATGTCGAAGTCCCGATGCAGGCCCCACCAGTATCGAGTCCGGGTCACCGGAAGACCTTCGAGCATGAAGCGATCCTCGGCGTATGGCTGGGTATCGTCGTCGAAGTTCGGGTCGAGCGTGAAGATTTCGATCTCGTGACCGCGTTTGAGCAGTTCCTGCCCCATGGCGTAGGCGTATTGCTCTGTGCCAGTGAAGTAGTCAGGGAGAAACTGGTGTAAGACGAAGGTGATCTTCACGTTGGTTCCCTTCGGCAGTCGATCATGCTTCCCTGATCCTCAATTGTCCACAAGCAGCGCTGCGGTCCGAGCCGCGGGAGCGGCGCACCGTGACATTGATCCTACTTTGGCGTAGCTGGGCCGCAAATGCGTCGACCCTGGCGGGTTCCGGCCGCTCGAGATCGGTGACCCGGTCGACGGGATTCCAGGCGATCAAGTTGACCGTGCAGGGTAATCCCCGCAGGCGTTGGATCAGGACCTGCGCATCTTGAGAGCGGTCATTAACCCCATTCAGCAAGACGATTTCGAAGGTCACCTCACGATGTTTTTGTTTGAACCAGTCGCGTGCGGCTTTGATGAGGTCGGCGACCCGGTCCTTGCTCGCAGGAATGAGTTGACGCCTCAGGTCATCGTCGGCTGAGTGCAGGGAGATGGCGAGACCATAGTTATGTGGTTCCTGCGCGAGGCGCGCAATTCGATCCGGGTACCCTGATGTGCTGATGGTGACGCGCCGGGCGCCCAAACCGATTCCTTCTGGGTCGTGGATGCGGTCCAGAGCCGACAGGAGAGAGTCCAGGTTGAGGAGGGGTTCGCCCATTCCCATGACGACGAGATTCGTCAGATGTCGATCGCTCGGCACTCGTTCGCGCGCATGCAGATACTGCTCGATGATTTCGCCTCTTGTCAGATTGCGGCGGACACCATCGAGACCTGAAGCGCAGAACACACATCCGACCGGGCAGCCAACCTGAGTGGATATACACAGGGTTGTGCGCGCTCCATCAGGAATGATCACACATTCGGTATTCTGCTTGTCGTGCAGTTGCACCAGAAGCTTGCTCGTGCCATCGGTTGACTTGTCCTCGGCGACCACGTTGCTGCTGCAGACATCTCCCCAATCAGAGAGTCGTTCAGCGAGCGAGTTTGGGAGGTTTCTGCAACCGGAGAAGGTGCTGACTCCGTGCTTGAAGATCCAGTGTTCGATTTGTCGTGCTTGAAATGGGCGCCCACCCTGACGCAGTACGAGCGATTCCAACTCACTGGAGTTGAGTTCGGTGATTGCCTCGGGGATTCGTGCTGGATTTTGCACGCGGGCTTGGCGAGCTATGCAGTTTCCCGCTTCTTTGCGGGGCCCTTTTGCTTGTTCTCGTCGCTGAGCTTCTCGTCGACGAATTCCTTCGTGATGACGAAGCTGTTCGTGTCTTTTTGGCTTGGCAGCGTGTAACGGATGTCCAAAAGGAGTTCCTCGAAGAGCGAGCGTAGGGCGCGGACGCCGGTTTCACGTTCGATGACCAGCGTCGCGATCCGTGAGAGTGCGTCGTCGGTGAATTCGAGCTTGCAACCGTCCATCTCGAAATAAGTCTGGTACTCCTGCACGAGCGCGTTTTTCGGCATCGTCATGACAGAGATGATTTCATCGCGCGAGAGCGAGCGCATGGGAGCTGTTACGGGTAGGCGACCGACGAATTCGGGAATCAAGCCGTATTCGATCAGGTCACGCTGGTCGAGGGACGGGATCAGGCGGTCTCGTTCCTTGACGAAGAGATCGGAGGCCACGGAGGATGCTTCTTCGCCGGCGAAACCGATGACTTTCTGGCCGAGTCGCCGGGCGATGAATTGCTCGATTCCCGAGAAGGTGCCGCCACAGATGAACAGGATGTTGTCGGTTGAGACCTGGATGTAGCTTTGCTCGGGATGCTTTCGACCGCCTTGTGGTGGAACATTGGCGACGGTTCCTTCCAGGATCTTCAGCAGAGCCTGCTGGACGCCTTCCCCCGAGACATCGCGCGTGATCGAGACGTTCTGGGTGGTGCGACCGATCTTGTCGATTTCATCGATATAGATGATGCCTTCCTGGGCACGTTCGACATCGAAATTTGCGGCCTGCAGGAGCTTGAGGAGGATGTTCTCGACGTCTTCGCCGACGTAGCCGGCCTCGGTCAAGGTCGTGGCATCGGCGATTGCGAAGGGGACATCGAGGACCTTGGCGAGGGTCTTGGCCAGGAGGGTCTTGCCCGAACCTGTTGGGCCGACCAGCAGGATGTTGCTTTTCTCGAGTTCGACGTCGGGATCCTGGAAGCGGGCGTGGAGGCGGCGGTAATGGCTGTAGACAGCGACGGAGAGAACCTTCTTGGCGGCTTCCTGACCGATGACGTAATCGCTGAGTCGCCGATTGATTTCTTCGGGGGAGAGGACCTCTTCCTTGGGCTTTGAGTCCTTGGCGAAGGCCGCCGGGCCGGGGCCACGAGTCTTCCGCACCTCTTCCTTGAGGATGGTGTTACAGATCTCGATGCATTCGTTGCAGATGTAGACCCCTGGTGGTCCGGCGATCAGGGACTGGACGTGATGCCGCGACTTCTCGCAGAACGTGCACCGTTCCACGGCTTTGCCTTTGCTGCTCACGTTCTTGGACATTGGTTCTTATGACGAAGGGGTTGCTTCGAGCCTTCTGGAAACTTGTGCACCCGGGAGTGATTTACCCGCCGAGTCGCCCTCCATGATAACCGCAATGTTGCTTTCGAGTGCGGAAAGATGCCCGATATCGGCATCGTCGCCTTCCCCTGGAGCTTTGGATGGGGGTGGTGGCGCTACTTTTGGGTTTCGAAGGTATGGGTTTCGACGATCTCGTCGATCAGGCCGTATTCAACGGCATCGGCAGCGCTCATGAAGAAGTCGCGGTCGCTGTCTTTGCGAATCAGTTCAGGATCACGACCGGTATGTTGCCCGAGGATTTCGACCAGCGTGTTTTTGAGACGCAAGATTTCCTCGGCCTGAATCGAAATATCCGCCGCTGTGCCCTGCACACCGCCCCACGGCTGGTGGATCATGATGCGAGAGTGCGGCAAGGCCGATCGCTTGCCCGCAGCTCCTGCGGCGAGCAGGATGGCACCCATGGAAGATGCTTGGCCGATGCAGTATGTCGCTACCGGGCACTGGACGAACTGCATGGTGTCGTAGATGGCCATTCCCGCCGTCACGCTGCCGCCGGGGCTGTTGATGAACATGTTGATGTCCTGCGTCCGGTTTTCCTTTTGCAGGAACAGCAGCTGGGCGATCACCGTATTGGCAATGGCGTCCGAGATCTGTGAGCCGATGAAGATGATGCGATCTTCTAGCAGGCGGCTGTAGATGTCGTAGGCGCGTTCACCGCGACCGGTTTTCTCGATGACGTAGGGGACGAAGGCGTTGTTCGATGGATTCATGGAAAGGGTCATTCGGTTGCCGGATTGGTTGAAGTTACTTATCGGTGTAAGTCGCCTTGTCTCTTAGAAAATCTCGAACTTTACGCTGCATGATCGAAACTCGGAGATCTGGGAGCATCTTGTTGGTCTCGTAATGCTGTCGTACTTCGTCGGGTGGCGCTTCGTGTTGGGCTGCGATCAGACGAAGTTCGGCATCTACATCGGATTCGGTGACGAAGATCTTGTGCTTGCGGGCGATCGAATCCAGCAGAAAGAAGGCGCGAACCTGTCTTTCGGCATCTGATCCGGCTTCTGTTTCGACCTCTGTGAGCTTGGCCTTGATCTCATCCTCGCCCAACTTGGCCTGCTTGAGGCGTTCCCCGAATTGCTGAAGGAGATGTCGTTTTTGATCTGCCACCACGCTCTGAGGGATGTCAAAGGTGTGGGAGGCCAGCAGAGCGTCGATGATCTCCTCTTCCTGTCGATTCTTTTCGCTACGTTCCTTTTCTTCGCTGATATTGGTGCGGAGCTTCGCATGGAGTGCATCCAGATCCTCGAAGTCATAGGACTTGGCGAGTTCGTCATCGATTGCCGGTGGAGTGATTCGCAAAACATTCACCACGGCGAAGTCCACAGTCCCCTTCTCACCTCGATGATCCTCCTTCTCGAAATTGTCCGGGAAGGTGATGTCCATGGTCAGGGTTTGTTCAGCAACTGCGCCCGTCACCTTGGCCGCGAAGGTTTCCGGGTCCGTGCCGGCGACCGGGATACGTGAGTTGAGCTGCATGTTTTCACGCTCCAGCAGGATCTCGCCGCTCTCGCTCTTGAAGGTGAGATGACCCTTGACGAAGTCGTTTTCTTCGGCGGGGCTATCGACTTCTTGGAGAGTTTTTTTCTGGTCGGCTAGCTGGGCGAGAGCCGATTCAAGGTCTTCGTCGGTGACTTCGGTGTCGGCTTTTTTGATTTCCACCGCGGTGACGTTTTCCGGATCGATCTCGGGTCGGATATCGACATGGACCTGGAATTCGAGCGGGTTTGTTTCGTCGAGCGGACTGTCATCGATGCCGTCGATCTCCGGTTGTCCGACCATGGCGATGTCCTGAGTCTTGAGGGCATCATCGAAGGATGTGTTGATCAAGCTTTCCTTGGCATCGCTGAGGATTTCATCGCCATGGCGTTGCTCGAGAATCTTGCGCGGGACCTTGCCTTGCCGAAACCCCTTGATCTGGACCTGACCAGCAGCAGATTTGTAGACCTCGGCAATATGCTCACGGATCTTTTCGGAGGGGATCGTGATCGTGAGGGTTTTCCTGCACGGTCCGGATTCGGTGACGGTGACGTCCATGGTCAATCAGATCAGTGGGGTGAAGGGGAGTGGGGTCGAAAAGGCGGACAGTGTCCAGGGCATGGGTTACGGGGTCAAGGGCGAGGCTTTCACGATGCGAGATGGGTCCAAGATGGCGGCGGCGGTTTGTGGTCCGCAGGCCCGGGATGTCCGGCCGTTTGCAAGCGTGGCGATCTTGCCGGTGAAGGCAAAGTTGCTACTGGCCCTTCCCCTCTTCCCTCTCCTCGCTCGCCTCGTGCAATTCCTTGACCCAGCGGCGGAGAATCTGATTGTCCAGAACCTTGTCCATGAGCGGGTAGAGGTCAGCGAGCTCTCTGAGCTTGCGGTAGCTGATCTTCGACTTCTTGAGCGCATTCAGCACCTGGCGAGCTCTGTCCTTGCGGTGGGCTTCGCAGATTGCGACCTGTCTCCAGAGATAGGATTGCACCGAATTCGAGCCCGATAGTCGGGTTGCGGTCTCGTAGTCGTGGGCTGCATCGCTCCATCTGCCCAGCGCCATGTAGGCCTTTCCTCTCTGGACGTAGGCGAGGGCATCCTTGCGATCCCGGGAGATCTGTTTCCCGAGATCCGCAAGCAGGATCCGCTCGCCGGTCTTGTCACCCAGGTCGCGCATGGTGACCGCGCAGGCTCGGCGCAGTGATTCCGACTCACCGTCTTCGATCTGCTGGCGGCAGAAATCCAGGGTTGGCGCGTGCCTTTTGGGCGCGATCGTGGTCATCGCCTCGATGACAGCCTCCATGTCGGTGGGATCGAGGTTCTGCTCTCGCAAGATCGAGATCATCTTCTCAGCAGCCATCTCGTTGCCGGCAGCGGCCGATTTCAGATAGCGGATGTAGAAGCGCATCGCCTTGCGGTCGCCTGCGCCAGGCTGCGTTTTCAGCACGATGTCGAGGACTCCGGGGTCGGGTTGGACACTGGCCAGATAGTGCAGGACGGAAAGCCGTTGCATGTCATCACCGGAGCCGAGGAGCAAGGCGATCTTGGTCGCTGCACCCGGCGTGTTGAGTCTGATCAGGGCATCGATGGTCATGATGCGGTGCGACCGGCGGATCGTATCCAGGATTGCGATCAGCGCATGTCCCGCACGCTGACTCTTGGTGTGCCCGAGCAACCAGATGGCGTATGAGGTGGCTGTGTAGTTGTCGCCAGCAGCGATTTCGAGCAGGCTGTTCACGAAGCTCGAAGGATCCAGTCGGAGCAGAATCAGCGCTGTGTTGGCCGCGGTATTTCGTGCGCCAGGGTCACCCTCTTCGCTGGGGGTCAACATATCGAGCAGCACGGGGAGGAGGCTGTCGCCGAGAGCAACAATCTGATCCATCCGGCTGTTGAGGAACTCTTTGTTGTCCTCGTAATTCAGCCTGAGGTCTCTGAGGTAGGGCTGCAACTTCTCCAACTGGATAGGGCGCTGGCGTTTTGCGCGCTCACGGGCCAGGGCGGCCAGTTGTTTCAGAGTGGGATTGGCCTGTGGCGGAGTGGGATTGGCCTGTGGCGGAACAGGGTCAGACTGGGCTACCAAGGAGGTGGCCAGCAAGCTCATGGATAGCACCAGATGTTGTCCGCACATTTGAATCTGCCTCCAGTGTGCGGTGCCGGCGCCCTGCAGGCAAGCCGCACGGCGATTATGGCCCTTGCGCCGAAACTGCATGATCTCTAATCATGCGGGCTGTCCCTGACGGTTCTGCCGCTTTGTTCCCATGACTTCAGCGCGTGATTTCGATGTCATCGTGATTGGCGGTGGCCATGCCGGTATCGAGGCTGCATTGGCGGCGGCGCGTATGGGGGCGGCGACAGCCTGCATCGTGCTCGACCCGGAGAAGATAGGCCTGATGTCCTGCAATCCGGCGATGGGCGGTATCGCCAAGGGCCAGTTGATCCGTGAGATCGATGCACTCGGTGGTGAGATAGGGCTTTGTACCGACGAGACCGGCATTCAGTTTCGTATGCTCAATACCCGCAAGGGGCCGGCCGTACGTTCGCCTCGAGCGCAGTGCGATCGACAGGCTTACAACGCTGCGATGGTTCGCCGCGTCCGGGCGCAGCAGGGTTTGGAGATCATGGCGAGTGAGGCCGTGGCCATCGAAACCTGCGGTGAGCCCGGGCGTGAACGGTGTGTGAGTGGAGTGCGGTTGGCCGATGGGGGATCGTTGCAGGCACCGGCGGTGATCTTGACAACAGGAACTTTTCTCGGTGCCAAGCTGTTCGCTGGCGAATGGGAAAGTAGAGGTGGGCGGTTCGGTGAGGCACCATCCACGCGCATGGCATCGAGCTTGCGAGGATTTGGTTTGCGTCTGGGGCGGCACAAGACGGGAACCCCGCCGCGGCTTGCCGCTGATAGTATCGATTACGAGCGACTCGAGGAGCAGCCCGGGGATCTCGATCCCCGCCCCTTCTCTTTTCGGACCGGCACTCTGGATGTTGATCAGATTTCGTGCTGGCTCACGCGAACGAACCCGGATACCCATCGGTTGATCGCTGAAAATGCGGAACGCTCGGCGATGTTTTCGGGGCGTATCGTCGGCACTGGACCGCGTTACTGTCCGAGTATCGAGGATAAGGTCATGCGGTTTTCCGATAAGGATAGCCATCTGATCTTTCTCGAGCCTGAAGGCAGGGGGGATCCTGATGTCTATCCGAACGGCCTTTCGACCAGTCTTCCGGAAGATGTGCAGGAGAAATTTCTACGGACCATCGAGGGTCTGGAGGAAGTGCGTATGGTCCGTCCTGGCCATGCCGTGGAATACGATTACCTGTGTACGGATCAGATTCGCGCTGATCTGAGCGTCGCTTCACTGGAGGGTTTGTTCTCCGCCGGGCAGATCAACGGAACCAGTGGCTACGAGGAGGCAGCAGGGCAAGGAATCATTGCCGGTATCAACGCCGTCCGGTTTGTTCGTGGCGAACCGGCCTTCATCCTGGATCGAGCGACGGCCTATATCGGCGTCATGATCGATGATCTGTGCCGGGTGAATCCGCGGGAGCCTTACCGCATGTTCACCAGTCGTGCCGAATTCCGGTTGCTGTTGCGTGCTGATAATGCGGATCGTCGCCTTTCCCCTCTCGGGCGCGAACTCGGCTTGCTAGGGCCCGAGGCTCATGCTGCTGTGGTGACCAAGGAGGAGCGGATCACTGCCGCTCGGGATCTGCTCGCTCGCCGTCGTCATCAGGGGCACACGCTCGAATCGATCCTGCGCCGCCCGGAAATGTCGATGGCGGACCTTTTGGCGCAAGAACCGGCGCTCGACGCCATGGCGCTGACGCCCGAAGAAGTCTCGGAGGTTGAGGCGGAGGTCAAGTACGACGGTTATGTTCGTCGTCAGATGCGCGATGTCGAGAGGATGAGGCGCATGGAGGAAAAGCGTATCGCGCCGTCGATCGACTATGCCCGGATTGTGGGGCTATCATCCGAATCCCGCGAACTTCTCCAGGCCCGTAGACCGCTTTCGCTGGGTGAGGCGTCGCGTATCCCTGGTGTTACCCCAGCAGATCTCAATCTCGTGCTGGTGGCCATGAGTCGCTCCGGGAGGAGCGATCGATGATCACGGGTGGCGTCGCGGACGAGGTGCGAGCAAATCACCCGCGCAGGACAAAGCGAACCAGGGTTTCCGTGTCTGCGCTGGGTTCGCGTTCGCGTGCTCGGCGTACCTTGTCGCTGGCGTCCTTGTCGCTGTAGCCCAGGGCGGTGAGTGCAGCGATCGCATCTTCGCTGCTGCGCGGGAGGATCTTCTCGGTATGGGCGTCGTCTTCGATGAGGTCGAGCTTGGCGATCAGGTCACGCAGTTCGAGACACAGCCGCTCGGCAGTCTTTGCACCAACGCCTTTGACTCGCTTGAGAGCCAGATGATCTCCATTGATCACTGCCGCCGCGAATTCGGTGGGAGTGTAGGTGCTCAAGATGGCCAGGGTCATGGCCTTGCCGACACCATTCACGGACAGCAGTCGCCGTGCGAGGAGTCTTTCTGTTTGATCGGCGAATCCCAGCAGGCTGGGGACGCTGTCCACGACGTGCAAGATAGTGAAGAGTTCCGCTTCAGCGCCAATCGCGAGTCTGGAAGTGGTACTTGTCGGCGCCTCTACATCGAAGCCGATGCCTCCCACGCGTAGGACCACACGGGTTGGCCCGGATTCGATCACGTCACCGCGAAGGTGGTCGTACATTTGCGGTCAGTCTGCTCAGCTGCGTAGCGCCACGCCGAGTTCGTCCAGCTTGGTCTTGATCTCGTTGAGCGAGGTTTGTCCGAAATTAGGGCAGGACAGGAGTTCGGCTTCGGTCTTGTGGGCCAGGTCGCCGATCGTGCGGATCTTCAGAAGATCGACGATGCGGCGGCTCCGCACGGAGAGATCGAGCTCGCTGATGGGGCGCTTCAAGGGGTCGGGGCTATCCGGGTCCGGCATCTCTTCGGTCAGAATGGCTGGTTCCGCGGCATCGCCGAAGTCCTTGCTGATCAGGTCTTCGGAACCCATGCCCAGCCGCAGGTTTTTCTGGGTGAGAATCTCTTTGATCTCGGTCAGCGAGGTTTCACCGAAATTCTTGTAGGACAAGAGTTCCGCTTCGGTCTTTTTCACCAGGTCGCCGAGCGTGCGGATATTCATCTTGGCGAGGCAATTGCGGCTGCGCACCGACAATTCGAAGTCGTTGATCGGCGTGCGCATGATCTTGTTGCGCTTGTCTTCCCGTCGCTCTTGGTCCTCGTCGTAGTACTGGTTGAGGGCGGCGACGGCGTCGCGACGGTAGATCCGTGCCCGTTGATGTTCAGGATCCGTCTGCAGGATCAGGTCGAAGCACTGCATGGCGCGACGGTAGTTGCCCATGTCTTCATAGAGGATGCCGAGATTCAAGACGCAGGCGATATTGACGGGGGGGGTCAGCAGGGCGCGCTCATAGAGTTCGCGTGCTTCCTCGTCTTCTCCGCGTAGGTCAACGTTGACGGCCAGGCGGAGCAGGGCCTGGGTGTGATTTTCCTCGTGGGAAAGAGCTTGATCGTAGAGTGCGATGGCTCCTTCGGGATCGCGTTGAAACTCCTTCAGCCGACCTTTGTAGAAGCTCAGGTCAGCGGGGCTGAGGCCACTCTCGACCTTTGCCAAGCCCTCTGCAAAGGCATCGACGTCTCGTTGTGCTTCGAGCACCGACATGAAGGCGCTGGCATGGATCTCCGTCTCCGTTCCCTTGAGGAGGGAGAGGGCTTTGTCGAACTGTCCGAGTTCGACGTGGCTCTTGATCAGACACGATACGATGGCGGGGTTGGACGGTTCGGCTTCCAGCAGCGGCAGTGCATCGGCATGCCGACCGAGTGCCCATAGCGCGACTCCGCGACGGGTGCCACTGGACATGGGGCTCTCGATCCAGTCTCTGAGTTTCTCGATCTGCTGGACGGAGCCGTACAGCTGATTGAGGAATGCCGAGATCTTCGCCGTGTCGGCATCGTCGGTCAGGAGATCGATTGCATTTCCTGCGGTCTCGACATCTGTCGAGGCCGGTGCATCTTCGTTCGTGGTTTCGGCCAATGGATCGGTCATGTCAGCTCTTTGTCTATACTAGCAGCCGTTTTGCGGGGGCCCTTCATGGGCACACACGCCGCTTCGTTACGGCTTGGGAATTTGACGATGCTCGCCCTGCGCTGCGCACAGAAGGCGGAAGAGGTTAGGAATCTACAGGTTCCGGGTCAAGGCTGCTGGTGGCCCTATACAAAGGGAGGAGATCTGCGGCCATCTCCTTGAAGCTTCGGCAGCGCTGGCGAGCTGCTGTTGACATGCGCTGGCGCAGGCCTTCGTCCGCCGCCAGGCGGGAAAGGGCCTCACGCAGGGCCCCAGGGTCTTTGGGCGGGACGAGCAGGCCCTCCACCCCGTCATCGATGGCATCCTGGAGCCCGCCGATCCGGCTGACAACCACCGGTCGGCCGGCGGCCAGGGCTTCCCGGATGGTCAGGCCGAAGGCTTCATGCCACAGAGCCGGGGCCACGACCACGTCCACCGAGGACAGGATCTCGGGCAGGTCGGCGGTGGTGTAGGGGCCGTGATGTTCGACGCGATCCCGGGGCCTGAGCCGGGAAAAGACCCTGCTCGGAAAGGTTTCGTCCCCGTGGTAGGAGACCGTGTTGCCCCAGATGGCCAGACTGGCAACGCCCTCGTCGAGGCTCTGTATCGCCTCGACCAGGATGTCGAGGCCTTTGCTCGGGATCAGGGTGCCGAGATAGCCCACCCGCAATGGCTGCCCGGGTTGGGTCTCGGGCGGGGGGACTGCCAGAAGGGCTTCGGTGTCGACCCCGTTCTCGACGACGTGAAAGCGTTCGGCAGGAACGCCCAAGGCTGAGAAGGGTGGGATGACACGAGCTGACGGGACGATCAGATGTCGGGGGAGAGCCAGGAGTTCACGGGCTTCTTCGTGGAGGCGCCCCAGCACTTCAGTTCCTCCTGAAGGGGGAATCCAATCGCCGAAGGTCGGTGTCAGACAAGCAGAGCAGGTGGTCGGTTCCACGTTTTCGCAGGCCGTACCATCATCGCGCCACATCTGTCCCCGGGGGCACATCAGCCAGTAGTCATGGAGAGTCATGACTGTGGCGATGCCGGCAGTGGTGAGAACATCGAGGAGGCCGGTCGACAAGCCTGTGAGGTGGTGGATGTGTGCAACATCGAATTCCCGGGTTGCCAGGAAGTGTTCAAGGGCTGCGTCCAGTTCGGGTCTTCGATAGAGCGATGCTAGCGACTCAAGACCTTCATAGCGGTAGATGACGCGTGTGACGGGGCAGGGAGCGTCCTCCCAGTGATCATCGATCAGGGTGCCCTGCTCTCCGGCCTGGCCCGTTCGTGCGTAGATTTCGACCCGGTGGCCAGCAGCGACCAGCGCACGGGCCAGACCATCGACGTGCTGCTCCACCCCCCCGACACTCTCGGGAGGAAAGCCATGGGCGATCAGCAGGATGTTCAGCGTAGCCTCGTCATTGTGGAATCTCGCTTTCTCACGTAGGGCCATGAGTTTAGAGTGTGGAAAGGTCATTCGCTCTTGCTATCATGCAGAGCGTTGGAGGTCTGCGGACGAGGCAGGCTGGGTGGTCAGACCCAGCTGCGCCAGAAGCGTGGTCCAGGGCGATTTGGAGGGGCGATTTTGGACAGAATCCGTATTCGCGGGGGTCGGTGTCTAGGCGGTGAGGTTCCGATATCAGGCAGCAAGAATTCGGCCTTGCCGATTCTGGCGGCCACGATCTTGATGGATGGGCCGGTCCTGTTGCGCAATCTGCCCCGGGCCCTCAAGGATATCCACAACATGCTGCGTATCCTCAAGAGCTTGGGGATGGCGGTCAACTGGACCGAGGACGGTGACCTTGAGGTCCTCAAGGTAGAGGCGGTCGACAAGACGATCTACTGTGCTCCCTACGAACTCGTGGCCACGATGCGAGCGTCCTTCGTTGTTCTCGGCCCCCTGTGGGCGCGGCGCGGGGTCGGTTCGGTCAGCTATCCCGGGGGCTGCGTATTCGGGCATCGGCCGGTCGATCTCCACCTCAAGGGTTTGGAAGCGCTGGGCGCACAGATCGATATCAGCAATGGCTACGTGACGGCATCGGGCCCGGTGCGAGGTGGCGAGGTGTTCCTCGGTGGTAAATATGGGTCCACCGTTCTCGGCACGGCCAACGTGGTGATGGCGGCATGCCTCGCCGAGGGGCGGTCAGTGATCGAGTTCGCTGCGGTCGAACCCGAGGTGGTCGATCTCTGTAACTTCCTCAATGTGTGCGGCGCCAGGATCAGCGGAATCGGGACACACCTTCTCGAGATCGAGGGTGTCGACCATCTCAATGGTGGCGAATACGCGATCGTGCCTGACCGCATCGAGGCGGCCACCTTTCTGACAGGCGCCTTCATGACCAATTCGCCGATCGCGGTCACCGATGTCAATCCGGGGCACTTGCGCGCGGTTTGCGATAGCCTCAAGGCTGCAGGTGCGGTACTCGAGATCGGCGATGATCGCATCACCAATCTTCCGACACCCGACGGGAAGGTCACTGCGGTGGACGTCACGACCATGCCCTATCCGGGCTTCCCCACCGATATTCAGGCCCAGTTCATGGCCTTGATGGCATGTGCGGATGGTGTCTCGGTGATCACCGAAAAGGTCTATCCCGATCGCTTCATGCATGCATCAGAACTTCTGCGCCTGGGTGCTCGCATTCGCAGGGAAGGGCCGAGTGCGATCATCGAGGGGACACCGAATTTGCTGCACGGCGCTCCGGTGATGGCCAGTGATCTGCGGGCCTCGGCGAGTCTGGTGCTGGCAGGACTCGTTGCGCAAGGACATACGGATGTGCGCCGCGTCTATCACATCGATCGGGGATACGAGCATATCGAGAGGAAGTTTCGTGGCCTGGGGGCTGATATCGAGCGGATCAAGGAGGGTTGAGCGGTCACGGCCTGTCCTGCCGATGTGCTCGGTCGGGGTGGGTGGGTGAGCGGCAGCAGTTGAGCGCTTGACCTCACCCGGGTTGCGTCCCATCCTCGACATGGTCCGCGGCAGCATTCCCGGCGCTTCTGCGGGGAACTCAGGCTCTCGGGCCAGGATACGCCATCATGTTCGATTCTCTCAGCGGTGCGCTCAACAAGGCTTATCGGGCGATTGCCGGCCAGAAGGTGGTCACCGAGCAGAATATCGAAGAGAGCGTTCGCGCTATCCGGCAGGCTCTTCTGGAGGCAGATGTCAACTTCAAGGTCGCCAAGAAGTTCATCGCTGACGTCAAGCAGCGAGCCTTGGGCGAGGAGGTGCTCGCTGCCGTCGAGCCGGGGCAGCAGTTCATCAAGGTCTTTCACGATGCTCTCACTGATCTTCTCGGTGGCGAGGCGGCAGATTTGCCCAAGTCGACGGGAGGCCCGCTCGTCTTGATGATGGCGGGCTTGCAGGGTTCGGGGAAGACGACCACCTGCGCCAAGCTCGCGATGCATCTGCGCAAGCGGCACAAGAAAAATCCGATCCTGGTCGCGGCGGACCTGCAGCGACCCGCAGCGGTCGACCAGCTCGAAACCCTCGGCAAGCAACTCGGCATCGCCGTGCACGCCGAGGGCACATCCGGCAGGCCGCCCGAAGTCTGTAAGCGAGGCATCGAGGCTGCTCGCCGCGGGATGCATGATGTCGTGATCCTCGACACCGCCGGTCGTTTGCACGTGGACGATCAGCTCATGCGCGAGCTCGAAGAGATTCATTCTCGCTGCACTCCTGATGGAGTCTTGCTGGTTTGCGATTCGATGCTCGGTCAGGATGCGGTGAATTCCGCTCTGGAGTTCCACGCTCGTCTACCCTTGCACGGAGTTGTTCTCACGAAGGTAGATGGCGATGCGCGTGGTGGCGCAGCCTTGAGCATCAAGGCGGTGACGGGCGTGCCGATCCTCTACGCCGGTATTGGCGAGAAACTCGAGGATCTCGAGGAGTTTGTTCCCGACCGGATGGCGGGCCGGATCCTGGGCATGGGCGATGTTGTTGGCCTGGTCGAGCGTGCTCAGGAGGTCATCGACGAGAAGGAGGCCGAGAAGGCTGCCCGCAAGATGCAAAAGGGCAGCTTCAACTTTGACGACTTCCTCAAGCAGCTCAACATGATCCGCAAGCTAGGGCCGATGAAGAAGGTCCTGGGGATGCTGCCAGGCATGGGCCAGATGCTCAAGGATGTGGATCTCGACGACGATCGATTCAAAAGAGTCGAGGCAATCATCTTGTCGATGACACCGGTGGAACGCCGAAATCCGGATCTGATCGAGATGGAGAGAAGGCGTCGGATCGCGTTTGGTAGCGGCAACGAACTGCAGGCCGTTCACGACATCATCAAACAGTTCAAGATGATGCAGAAGATGATGCAAAAGATGGGCAAGGGGGGCCTGGGCTCCATGAAGGATGCGATGAAGGGGATGCAGGAGGGCCCGGGCGGGGCCGGGGAACTGCCGGAGATGCCTCCTGGATTTCCCGATCCGGGCGCTGGCGGTGGCCTGAGGGGTTTTTTGCGCGGCCGTAAACGCTGACCGGCATCAGACTTCGTGCCGAGGAGGTCCCCGAGCCCAAAAGCTGCGGAAATTTTCTGGTGGGGCAGGAATTTAGGGGCGGTGCAGGTATAAATCTCCGCCCCCCCTTGGCCGGATCGGGTCCGGCTCAAGGTGTCGACGGTACATACTTGCGGCCGATGCGGCCGCCCCCTCGAAAGGAGACAGGAGAAACCCTTGGCAGTCAGACTACGTCTCAAGAGGTTCGGGCGGCTCAACCACCCGACCTATCGTCTATGTGCTACTGACGCGCGATCACCGCGCGATGGTCGCGTGATTGAAACTCTCGGCTATTACCTGCCGAAGACCCGGCGTGAAGATGACCAGCTGAAGCTCAATGCGGAGCGAGTCAGCTACTGGTTGTCGGTCGGCGCTCAACCGAGCGAGACGGCGCGCAGCCTGATCAAACGCTCGGGGATCGAATTGCCCGAACGCAAGCGACGTGTTCGCAAGAAGGGCAAGGCGAAGGCCTTCGTTCCACCACGGAAGAAGGGTAAGAAGTCAGTCGCTGACAAGGCTGCAGAGCCGGTCGCTGACAAGGCTGCAGAGCCGGTCGCTGACAAACCAGAAGATCAACAGGAAACCTGAGCGCGAAGCCCTTGGCGACCAAGAAGAAATCAGGAGCGAGTGTGACCCGCAAGAAGGCCGCGAAGAAGGGGTCCGCCAAAAAGAAGCCGGCGGCACGCAAGGAGCCCGAAGATTTGCGGGCGCACATCGAACCCACCAAGGCGGGGTTCACGGCCGTCATCGATGAGGTGCGGCGGGTGCTACCAAAGATCCCCAAGCCCGAAGAACCGTGCGAGGGAGATCTCGTCCACGCTGTCATTCACTTCATCATGACCGATGGTTTGCCTTGCGGGGTTGGTCAAGAGGTTGTGCGGCGGGTCGAGGAGTACCATGTCGACCGCAATGAGTTTCGAGTGACGGAGGCTTACGAGGTCGCAGAGATACTCGTGGATCTCGACTTGCCAAAGTTGTTCGACCGCTGCTTGAGCATGCATGATGCGATCGAGCAGATTTATAACGACCAGAATTCAGTCTCCTTGGGTTACCTGCGTGAGGCGACGGTGGGTGAGCGCAAGAGCTTCTTCCAGCGAACTCCGGGGATCCCCGTGAATGTCGCCAAACAGCTCGTTTACATGATTTTGTTCGAGGAATGCCTGTTCTCGGAGCGCTCCACTGTGAGGGTTCAACAGCGTTTGGGCTTCGATTCGAATTCGTCCGACGTGCAGAGTTTCTTCGTTGAGCTTCGTGATCTGGTGAAGGATTACGGGCACCTGCCCCTGCTCGTTGGCCCGGATTCGACCAGCGGTAAGCCGACGATGTCGCCGGTGCTGAGCCCCGGCTGCATGGTCTTGCGCCTCGCACCGCCGTTGAAGAGAAGGTAGCCTTGGCCGTGAGCGGCTCGCCGCTGTGGGTTTGCGATGGCCACGATCTATCTCGCATCTTCTTCGCCTCGTCGACGAGCGCTGCTGGAGGCGTCGGGAATGGCGTATCGGGCAGTGGAGCCCGGCATCGAGCCTGTTGGCGAAGGCCGACCGGATGAGTTGGCCCGGATCCGGGCACGGTCCAAGGCACGGGGCGCCCGTGTCGAGGGGCCTCCCGGCTGGGTGCTGGGGGTGGACACGGTGGTCGAGATCGATCAGCGGGAACTGGGTCAGCCGCGCGATGCTGCTGATGCGCGAGGGATGCTTTCGGATCTTTCCGGTCGCGAGCACCTCGTTCATTCGGCTATCTGTTTGTTGTCCCACCCTGCCGGCGAATTGCGCGAGGAGACTGCATGCTCGCGAGTGATGTTTGCGAACTTGTCGTGCGAGGATATCGATGTGTACCTGGCATCCGGTCAATGGGAGGGCAAGGCAGGGGCCTATGGCATCCAGGATGATGCGTGTGGTTTTGCTCGGTTGATCGAGGGTGAGTTGGATACGGTCATAGGACTTCCGATCAGGGTGTTGCGCCGCCTGCTGGGTGAGGATGTGATGTCTTGATGCTGCCCGGAATGGGAACTCGGATCGGTTTGGGCCTTCTGCTGGCGACGACGGGTCTGGTCAGCCTGCAGTTTTGCCTGGGTGCGAATGAGTCGATGGCTCGAGAGCGCAGCGATACGGTCGCCCCCTCCGGCTCACGGCCCATGGCCCTGCGCAAACTGCGTGGCACGGCAAAGCTCATCTATCTGGTCCGGAATGCGAGCGATCTGCCTGAAGCGGCCGCTCCGGCTTTCGAGGTCGTGGGGCAGGCTCCCCCCCTTCCGCTGCGTCCGCCACCGCTGGCTGTGGGACCACAGGCCGAGATCTGGCCCGCTGCAGGGGTCGTCCTGGGGGTCGAATCTCTGGCAGATCTGACGCCCCGGCAGCGTGTCGGCCTGCTGGATATCCTGGCCGCCCTGTCAGGGGGGAGAGCTTGGGAGCCCTCGCAACTGGTGGGGCATGGAGTGCGCTGTCCGCGCTCGGTGGTCGAGCAGCTCTTGCGGTGGCAGAGGTAGCCGCCTGTCTGGCCTTGATCTCCGCCCCGTAATCCCTAGACTCCTCCGCTCTTGTTCGCGTGAGACCGCCATGAAGACCGGAATCCATCCAGAATACGTTGTATGCAAAGTCTCCTGTGCTTGCGGAAGCTCTTTTGAGACCCGCGCCACCAAGGAGGAGATTCGTGTCGATATTTGCGCCGCCTGCCACCCGTTCTATACCGGCAATCAGAAGTTTGTCGATGCAGCGGGGCGCGTCGACCGTTTCCGCCAGCGTTATGCGAAGAAGGCGGACACGGATGATGAGCAGCCTGAGTCGAAGGACTGAGGCAGCCGGAGCCTTCGCTCCTTGGCCGAGAGGATGAGCGAGCTTCTCCGTCTTCGGGTCATTGCCAAGCTCGACAAGCTTGAGGCTCGATCCCAGGAACTTGTGGCGATGTCGTCGGACCCCGAGGTTCTCGCGCATCCCGAGCAGCTGGCTCCGATTCAAAAGGAACTGGGCAGCTTGTATCGAGTGACGTCTTCGTATCAGGAGTATCGCAAGCTCATGGGGCAGATCGAGGACAACCGCGCCCTCATGGAGGAGGACCCCGAACTCGCCGAGATGGCGTCCGCCGAATTGCCGCAGCTCGAGTCCAGGGCCAAAGAGTGTGCGGACCAGATCATCGACCTGCTTCTTTCCAAGGAAACTTGCGGTGACCGCAATGCCATTGTCGAGATCAGAGCCGGCACCGGAGGTGAGGAGGCGGCTCTGTGGGCCCGCGATTTGTTCGGGATGTATGCTCGTTTCGTCGAGCGGAAAGGTTGGAAGGTCGAGGTGATCTCGGAGTCGCTATCCGACAGGGATGGTTTCAAGGAGGTGATCTTCTCGGTCAATGGTGAAGATGTGTTCAACGCTCTTCGCTTCGAGAGTGGCGGTCACCGGGTTCAGCGTGTGCCCGTGACCGAATCGCAGGGGCGTGTACACACCTCGGCGGCAACCGTTGCGGTGCTTCCAGAGGCCGAGGAGGTCGAGGTGGAGGTTCGTGACTCGGATATCGAGTTCCAGGCGATCCGCGCGTCAGGCCCTGGTGGGCAGAATGTCAACAAGGTGTCTTCGGCTGTGCGCCTGACCCACAAACCTTCGGGGCTGATGGTCTTTTGTCAGGAGGAGCGCAGCCAGCTCAAGAACAAGCAAAAGGCGATGAAGCTGCTACGTTCGCGTTTGTATGACCAGGAGCGACAGAAAATCGAGGGCGCGCGCGCGAAGGATCGTCGCGATCAGGTGGGCACAGGCGACCGCAATGCGCGGATCCGGACCTACAACTTCCCTCAAAATCGCATGACCGACCACCGAGTCGGGCAGAACTTCTCTCTGGATACCGTCATCGAAGGTAAGCTGGAGGCTGTTGTAGCAGCTCTTTTGGCCGCCGACCGTGAGCAGCGGATCGCGGACCTTTGACGATTCATTCTTAGTTTCAAACCCCTTAGACCCCTGGAGTAGAGATGAGTGACACGGGCGATCTTTCTTCGATGGACGAACTCGAGCCCACCGAGCCTCAAGCAGAGGAAAGTGGTCCGGCGCAACCGGCGGTGATGCCCGTTGCAGTCACCACAGGGCTGCCCGCACCCGCCTATAACCCGGCGGCTGACAAGGAGTATTACCGCTTCTTGTTCGCTGGTGTGATCATGCTCTTGGGCTGCCTCATGCCCTTCGGGCCTGACCTTGCGCTCGTTGGCTACAAGACTCCGGGCGGAGCCTTTGCGATGATCATTGCGCTGGGCATCGTCTGGAGTTCCTGGGCTTCGATTCATCACCGGCGAGTGGTCAAGGGGCTGATGCGCTGGATCGGACTTGCCTTTGTGGTCTTCGTTGTGGGAATCCTCGATCTGACCTCCGCCTTCGAGGCGCCTGCCGTGAGGGGCTACGTCAGCAAGGCCGAGGCCAATGCGGCGGTGATAAGGTCCGTGCGCGAAGAGCATCTCAAGAATTTGGCCTTGGTCAATGTGGAGTTGACGAAGGCCGGCAAGGATCTGACGAGGATCAATGCGAGATTGAAGGATACGGGATTGCCGACGGCCGAGGTGGAAGAGGTGAAGGCCGAGGCGGAAGAAGCGAAGTCCAAGAAAGCCTCTCTGGAAGGGGCAAAGGCCGCGGCGGAAGAGATCTTGGCGCAGAACCCTGCACGCGAAGGGGTGATCAAGAGCTGGGGCGATTTCTTTGGCCAGTTGAATACGATTCTCTATCCCAATTCCGAAATCGGAGAGTTTCTCAGGCATTACGGAACCGGCCGCTTGGGGGTTTTCTTCGGTGCCTTGCTCGCCGAATTGTTCCTGATCTTGGCGATCTTCGGTGGCGCCAAGAAGATCAAGGAGCAAAAGACGCAGCGCAGTGCCGGGCGTCGTCGGCGATGAGCGATGCCAGGAGTGTAGTGGCCTGAGCGAGTCATCCCAGCTTCACCGCCCGGAGACGGTCATCGAGATCCTCCGGGCGGCCGAGCGTTATCTCGCCGAGCGCGAGATCGATCAACCGCGCTTGTCGGTGGAGTTGTTGATGGCGCAGGTATTGTCGATGGGTCGCCTCGAACTTTATCTGGCATATGATCGGCCTGTCAGTGAGGAGGAGCGCGTCCGCCTGCGTGATCTGGTTGGCGGTCGTGGTCGGGCCATTCCGCTGGCGCATCTCCTGGGCGAGTGGTCATTCCGCAGCGTGACCGTGAAGGTGACGCCCGATGTTCTGGTGCCGCGCCCGGAGACCGAGTTTCTGGTCGATCTGGCGCTGGAACGTGCGCCGGATGGGGCTCGTTGCGCCGAACTTGGCACGGGCTCGGGGGTGATTGCTGTTGCCATGGCCTTGGAGCGAGTTGATCTCCAGATCGATGCCGTGGAGATTTGCCCCCGAGCGGCAAATGTCGCGCGTGAGAATATCGAGGCTCACGGTGTCGGCGACAGGGTAAGGGTGCATGTGGGTTCCTGGTGGGAGCCGTTGCTCGACCATGAGCCTTTTGATCTTTTGATCAGCAATCCTCCCTATGTCGACCCGCAGCGCGAAGACCTTCTGGATCCCGAAGTTCGCGCCCATGAGCCCGCCGTGGCCCTGTTCACCCACGCCGGCGATCCGGCCTCGGCCTACAAGGAGATCCTGGCGGGAGTCCCTGCTCATCTTCGACCCGGTGCCGGTCTCACCCTGGAGACGGGAATCGAGGCAGCGGACCCGGCGCGTGAACTCTTCGAGCAGGCGGATTGCCTGGAAGGCACGGCCCTGACCGAAGATCTGGCCGGGTTGCCGCGTTATCTGTCTGCTATATGTTGTGTGCCGTAGTGTGCTGGTTCACGAGGTTGCGCAGGTGACACGTTGAGGAGACGGCAGAATCGATCGAGTTGGGCGTACTGATGGAAGAAGCCTATATCTCCTACCAACGGTCCAGGTTCAGAACCCGTTTGCCGACCGATCGCATCTTCACGCAGGGTCACTTCTGGCTGGCCCCCGAGGATGGAGCGTCTTTCCGTATCGGATTCACTCGGTTTGCGACGCGTATGCTCGGCGAGGTTGTGGAATACGATTTCGAGATCGACCCGGGAACATCCATGGAAAAAGGCCAGGCGATTGGATGGTTCGAGGGATTCAAGGCCGTGACAGAGATGTATTCGCCGCTGTCGGGTAGGTTCCTTGGCCCGAACCCCGACATGGCGATCGGTGAGATACACCAATCGCCTTACGATCAGGGATGGCTCTATCGCGCCGAAGGCCCCGCCCCTGATGACTGCATGAGTCCCGATGAGTATGTCCAATTTCTTGATTCGACCATCGACCGCATGCTGAGAGGGCGGCCATGATGAATGCGATGCCTGACTTCGACGGTGTTGCTCGCTACATCATGGTCGGTGGTTTTCTCGGCGCCGGGAAGACCACTGCGATCGCCCGCTTTGCACGGCATCTGACCGATCGCGGCTTGCGTGTTGGCCTGATCACGAACGATCAGAGCACGGGACTGGTCGATACGGTTTTGTTGCGGTCTCACGGCTTTGCTGTCGAAGAGATCACCGGAGGATGTTTTTGTTGCCGGTTCGATTCGCTTGCGCAAGCGGCCGGGGAACTCTCGCGACAGGCGCGCCCCGAGGTTTTCTTGGCCGAGCCCGTAGGCAGTTGTACCGATCTTCTGGCGACGGTCAGTTACCCGCTCCGGCGGATGTATGGTGATCAGTTTCGGATCGCACCACTCAGTGTTCTCGTCGATCCGATGAGGGCGGCGCGCATCCTGGAGTTGATCGAGGGACGTCCGTTTTCTGACAAGGTTTCCTACGTCTATCGCAAGCAACTGGAAGAAGCTGATCTGATCCTGATCAACAAGTGTGATGAGCTGCCGCAGGAGTTGCGAGAGGGTCTGGTGGATGCGTTGAGCGCGCGGTTCCCGCGGGCCGATGTGTCCTGCATTTCGGCGAAAGAGGGCGATGGTCTGGATGCTTGGTTCGAGGGCCTTCTCGCGTCCGAAGGGCAGATCCGGCCGACGATGGAACTGGATTATGACGCCTATGCGGCCGGCGAAGCATGTCTGGGGTGGCTCAATGCGACGATCGTAGTGGCGTCCGAGCGGCCAGTCGACGGTAACGCTCTGCTGGTTCGATTGGCGGCGGAGCTTCGCGAACGCATATCCGCTGCTGGTGGTGAGATCGCGCATCTGAAGATGACGCTGGATTCTCCGGGCGGCCAACTGGCTGCTGTCAGCGTTGTCAGCAGTGATGCCGAGCCCGATCTCAGGGAATCTCTCTTTGACGAAGTCGCGGGCGGAACCTTGATCTTGAATCTGAGAGCGGAATTCTCGCCGGAAGAACTCTCTGTGATAGTTGCAGAGGTGCTGGCAGAGGAAAATAGAATAGGATGTGGCGCCACTCTTACCTGCGAACACGAGGAGCAGTTTCGTCCGGCGCGACCCACTCCGACCCACCGACTGGCGGTGGGTGAAACTTTCATGCAGGGCGGTACGGATCGAGGATGAACGACTCACCTTGCACGGACGGCGCTCAAGGCGGTGGCTGTGATAACTCCAGTCGCATCCTTTATTGTCACTGCGCTTATGCCAAGGTGGTTCCCGAGG
>CAZIVO010000042.1:0-5139 GCA_964542765.1 uncultured candidatus Brocadiaceae bacterium
GCTATCGCAACATCTGGATCCGTCCGTTGGGCGGCGAGCAGGAGTAGTGATCTGGCTGTGATGACCGGGTGTCTGCTGTCCCGTGGAGATTGATGCAGATGTCAAATCCTGAGCAAGGGTCGGAGAGTGCGCAATCCTGGTATTACCGCGGCCTGGAACTGGTGCAACAGCGTCTGCGGTCAGTGCGCGCTGACCTGACCGAGCGGGCGCGATGTGCCCACCAGGTGGCAGATGAGATGGGCGAGGCTTCACCGCTTCAGGAGCAACTCGAGTGCAGTCGGGGTTGCTCGTATTGCTGCTATTTTCCGGTGGGTGTGACCGAGGCCGAGGCTATGGCGATCTTGCAATACCTGCGCGATGAACTCAGTCCCGCTGCGATGGCCAGTCTGGAGTTGCGCTGCATGGCCGAGGCTGATGACCGCGCCGCCCTCGACTGGGAAGCACTCGCCAGCCAGAAGCGTCCGTGCGTGTTGCTCGCGGACGATGGGTCCTGCCTGACTTATGATGCGCGCCCGGTCGCTTGTCGCGGCTGGCGATCGACCTCGCGTGACAGTTGCCACGAGCATTTTGGCGGCGGTCAGCAGGCCCGGCCGAGGCTCGATGCCCCGGCGTATCTCTCCTGTCTGGGCGTGCACGAAGGCCTCGCGGCGGCGTGCACGGATGTCGAGGATGGAGTTGCCGAGACCCGGGAGTTGACCGAGGCATTGAGACGTATCTTGCGCCCGAGTCCTGTTTCCTGATCGTGTCAATCGCGATGCCGTCGCGCGGCGATGGCATGCATCCGGAAACGGGTGCCACTGCCGTCAGGCCTGACTGCAACCAGCGAGGTGATCCCGGCCGAGAGGTTCAGGGGTGAAGCCGGATCGATGACGACGAGACTGAGGTTGATGGCCTGGATGTCATTGAGAGTGGCCACCATCGGAATCCGCCACGTGGGAATCTCCCAGTCGCTCTCCGGGATCTTTGATTGCCAGTCTTGCGATGCGCCGATCGCGATTTCTGCGCGGATCCCGAGGTTCATCAGGATCGAGACGATGGGTGGTTTCTTGACGATCTTCCACAGGACAGGAGCCAGTATGTCATTTCGCTGGAGGATGGTGAGCACCGCTCGCAGGGAGCCGATCGCGTTCGCCACCACCTCGGGGTTCTTCGGTTTGATGGCCGCGGCGGCGATTCCGGTGGTCAGGTGATGGACTTTGATCCTGTCTTGCGACGTGCCCAAGCTCTCACCGTTTTCGTCGAAGACGGTGAGGGCGAAGCCTACTCTTTTCCGGTCTTCCGAGATCTCGGCGATGGTCATGTGCAGGTACCAGTTTTCCACGCCGACAGGGGAGTCCAGGCTCAGAGCGAAGAGGATCTCGTCGCCTACCGCTGGAGAGCTGGTCGATGGGGCATCGAAGCCGGAGAGGATTTTTGCGCTCACCTCGGTTGGTGGTGGGATCGCGTGGAATTGTTCAGCCTCTTGAAACCAGTCGAATTGCGGTGGTTTCGTCGCGCAGGATGCGATCAGCAGGACCGATGGGACGAGTACAAGGATGCGGTGGCTCATCGGACTCGCCGCAGCATACCGGGATTGCCGGGGTGGTCAGCAAGCACCTTTTCCGGGCATGACATCTCGAAGCCTGTTTCCATCAACCCCACAGAGATCGCCTTGTGTTTGTCTGTTCCGGGTCGGTCACTTGATGGCGCCGAGGATCGAACTCGCGGCGACACAGTTCTTGAAGACCATCTGCAGATTCTTCTGCACGCCCTTTTCGACCGAGTAGTAGACCGACTGTGTTGTCTTTCCCATCGCGATGACGGCTCCGGTAGCATCGAAGACCGGAGCACCGCTCGAGCCTTTGGCGTAATCGGCGGTGATCGAAATTTCGGGTGCGCGTCTGCCGACGACGGAGACTCGGGACACCACACCGGTGGTGAGCACGTAATAATGCGAGGAGGGGTGGCTGATGACCGTGACCGGCTCGCCGGTCCGGACCTCGGCACGCAAGGGCAGCGGTTGGTAATCGGTTCCTGCCATGCGCAAGAGGGCGAAGTCATTCTCCTTGTCTGCCGCCAGCACTTCGAGGACGGCGTGGACCTTGCCGTTGCGGGTCATGACCCCGAGGACAGTGTCCTTTTCCCCTTTCAGTACGTGGTAGTTCGTCGCGATGACCCCGCCCGCCGTGACGACGAAACCGCTCGCACTACGATTGTGCCAGCGTGGGCACTTGCTGCATTTGTAGCGCTTGGCAACGACCACAATACTGTCGATGACGCGATCATGGAGATCGGCAGGTGAAATCTCATCGGTGGTTGGAGCGACCAGATCCAGTTGACAGGTCTTTCGTTTCAGCTGCTTCTCCAGTTCGCTGAAAGGTACGGTTCCCTCATCTTCGGATAGCTTCTTGAGCCCTGATGCCAGGAAGGCCCGGATGCGATGGTCGTGCACGGGATCACTACCGAGCAAGGGTTCGCTGGCGAGGCAAGCATCGAACTCGGCAGGTTGCCAGGATGTCGGAATCGCACAGCCGCCGGCGGTGATCAGGAGGAGCAAGGAGGAGGCGAGTGGTCGGTGCATGGTGGAGCCTCTATCGGGTTAGCTTTCGGGCTGCGCGGTGCCCTTGTTTTGCGGCGCGCTGGAGCCATGACGTTGCTTCGCGCTGCGCCTGGTCATCGCCTGTGCGTAGCATGAGGGCCAGATTGTACTGCCCCTGGGCCCAGCCCTGCTCCGCGCTCAGGCGAAAGAGTCGCTTTGCTTCGGCTGCATCGGCTGGCACGCCGTAGCCCATCTTGTGCATCCAGCCCAGGCAGTCCTGGGCGTTGGCATTGTTTCGTGCTGCTGCCATGGCATACCAGCGGACTGCCTCGGCATGATCGCGATCGACGCCGTCTCCATCGCGATAGCGGAATCCCAGCTGGATCTGGGCCTCGAGATCGCCGCCCTTGGCGACGCGCTTGAGCCAGGTGACCTCGTCTTCGCCGTCACGTCTTTGCTTGCCCTTCTTGGCGGCGAGGTGCTCGCGGTAGGCGCGCCGGTCTTCGGCAGCATGCGCGAAGCGCGGCGCTTTCTTCGGATCGAACCCACGCAGGTGCGCCTGATCGAGCCTTTCGCGGGGTGGCTGGTAGCGCCAGTCGTTGTCGCCGAGATATCGACCGATCAAGGCGGCCAGCCGTGGATCGTATTGATCGAGTTCGTCGCGCTTGTCGACCCAGTTGTGGTCGTGGTCGGGCGCGCGGTTGGTGTCGAACCAGGATTGCACGCCCTCGGCCCAGTACTCGGCAGGATTGGTGGCGGCATACTTGCTCTTCCAGAGTCCTTCGGACATGGCCTGCCGGTAGGTGGTTTGCAGCAACTTGTTGAATTCGGGGTGCATGGTTGCCAGTGCCATGGCGTGGATGGCGTGGGCAAACTCATGGACCAGGATGCTCTCGGTGCCGCAGGGTGCCCCGGGATAACCAAGGAGGTCTTCTTCGCCATTGCTGCAGATGTTGCGTTGCCGCGATGGCCCGAAGCCTCGTGCTCGGACATTCCAGAAGCCCTTCGGGCGCATGCTCGTGTATTCGGGGATCTCGGTGGTTTTTTCTCGCACGCCGATGATGACCAGCCGGGTCTTGCTCTTGACGAGTTCGGCGAGCAGTTCCGGTCGCCCGGCGAGCATCTGGCGGATCAGGTAGGCGGCTTCCCGGTGAGCTCGATCGGGCACATCTTTCGAACTGATGATGGGGAAGCCGTCGAGGAAGCAGCACTTTTCGTAAAAGGGGTCGAGGTTGTACTTCGCGACCACTTCTTTCGCGATCGGTGAGTGGATCAAGAGAAGGCCGGCGTCTTCTTGCTGCTGTGCACCGAGGCTCGTGGTCGCGGCCAGCAGCAGGGCCGAGCGAAGGTATCTGGAACCGGACATGAGGTGGGTTGCTCAGGGGGCGTGCCAGGATTGCTCACCGGCGGTCTGTCGGAGATCAGCGCATCTTCTCCAGTCGTTCACGCGCTCTCTTGATCATGGAAGTGTAGTAGGTTTCTCGATCGCCGACACGGTCGATCAATGCTTCGAGGGCGCGTTCGTACATCTTGACATCACCTTGTGTTTCAGCGTGTCGCATCACCGTGGAGAGGAAACTCGGAGCCTTGATGCCGGTGGGAATCTTGCCGTCGGCGAAGAAGCGCAAGATCAACTGCTTGCGTGCCTCGAAGTAATCGCTGGAAGCAGGTCCATCGCCGCGGAGCGCCTGCTCCGCCTCGGTGAATTCGCGAGTGATGAGGAACAGCTCCGCTTGTTCTCGCTGTTCGCCGGTCATCGATGCGGACAGAGTTTCGAACAGGGCACAGCCATCGGCATGCGTGAGCAGGTTCATCCCCAGCTTGCTGACCAGAACCCTGGCCTTTGCCTTTGTATCGCCGGCCTCGGCCTTGGCGCGAAGCTTGGCGAAGGCTTCGGCTTGTTCCGCCATCGCCACGACGGAACCGAGATCACGTTTGCCGAGCGGGTGTTTTGACAGTAACTCCCCCGATGCATCGAGGATCGCCAGCGATGGGAAACTCGAGAAGCCCTTGTCTCGCAGCAGGGATTGGTCCGGGTCCGACTTGACCCGGGTGGTGAGGTGCAAGAAGAGCACCAAACCCTTGCTCCAGTCGGCAAATTCTTCGGTGGAGAGCAAACTGCTCTCCAGTGCCTTGCAGGGGCTTCAAGGTGAGTAGGATCGCGAGAAGTAGGTGAGGATCCTGCGGCTGTCGCGGGCGGCTGCCTCACGGGCCTGCGCATAGTTGGTGAACCACGGTGCGGCCTTGAGCCAGTCCTCGGCGAGGATCGCATCACGGCGCTCACCGAGTTCTCTCTGGGTGATGTCTCGCGGCGCTCCTAACAGCCTTATCGCCTTGGCCGCAATCGTCTTCTTGGGCTCGGTCTTCTTGGAGCTGCTTTCCTGGGCGCTGGCCACGGACGCGAGCATGGCGATGCCGGTGACGAAGAATGGTTTCGGTATCCTCTTCATGCCGGCAGCTTAGCCTCGGCCCGGTTGCGGCGATAGCCACCGGGGCGGAAGAGACCGGGTCGTTACAGCAGGGGCGTTACCCGGACATTGCGGAACTGGATTTCGGCTCCTTCGGATTGCAGGCCGATCGGGCCCGAGATCTGCTCGCAGTCCCAGGCTTCGTTGAGGACT
>CAZIVO010000042.1:5149-26357 GCA_964542765.1 uncultured candidatus Brocadiaceae bacterium
CAGCTGTACCCAGCTGCCATCGACGATGATCTTGTAGCGGTTCCACCCACCAAGCGGCTTCTCGTTGTAGTGGGAGGCGAGGGTGCGGCGTCCCTTGGTGCGCTCGGTGGCGACCTGCATCCCGAACTTGCCGATGTTCCAGATGTCGCCGGCACGACCGCTGAACAACTGGGCCTCGATGCTGCGCGGCCAGACCTTGTGCTCGCCATTGACTCGCAAGAGGACGCCGCTGTTGCCGGGTTTCTTCTCGGGGTCGAAGCGCCAGTCGAGTTCCAGGATGAAGTTTTCGTAGCTATCGGGAGTGTAGATGTATCCGCGGGGGTTGCCCTTGCAGATGAGATTCCCGTCCTTGTTCAAGGACCAGGCATCGCCGAGCTGGCCGGCGGTTTTGAACTGCGCTTTGCTCCGGCCGAAGCTCTTTGCATCGAAGAGGGGGACGGTCTTTCCCATGCGTTTCTTTGCCGGTGGCAGTTCACGGATCATGATGTCTCGATACCAGACCTTGTTGCCGTGGTCCTGCAGGCAGATATGCCCGCGACCGATGGTGGCGAAGCGCTTCCACTTGTTGAACTTGCTCTTGGCAATGCGTTGCTGCCAGTCTTCCGAGCCAAAGTTTGCGGCGACAACCTGCTTGCCATTCAGCCAGTGTTCGATGCGGGTCCCATCGACGATGATGCGAGCCGTGTTCCACTCGCCAACAGGATTGAGGGTCTTGCCACGCGGTGAGTAAAGGGCGTAGAGAGCGCCGGAGGACGACTTGGATTCGGCGGCCATCTTGTGACCGCTGTCATCGAAGATCTGGTATTCGGGACCCGTCCAGTAGGGTTTATTCTCGTCCTCGCTGACGCGGTAGAGGATGCCGCTGTTGGAACGCGCGGCGACCTTCCAGCTCAAACGAAGCTCGAAGTTGGCGTAGCGGCGGGTGGTGATGAGATTGCCGCCTCCTCCCTTGCTCAGGTGCAGGGTGCCGTCTTCGATCACCCAGCCCTTGTCGGGGAAATCCTTGCGCTGGTAGCCGCGCCAGCCCTTGGTGGTCTCGCCGTCGAAGAGGAGTTGCCAGCCGATGGAGAGTTCTTCATCTGTCAGGGACGGTTTGACTTCGGCAGGGGAGCGCTGGCCCTTCCCTGCCTCCTGGGCGATCAGGGGCAGGCAGGCGAGCAGGGCGGCGATCATGGTGCCGGGTATGGGGGCGTTCATCGGTACGGGTCCTTCGAAAGGGGTGGGGAGGAGCGATCATAGCTAGCGTCCGGCGTTGCCCACCGCAAGGGTGAGTTCGAGGGCAGCCGGGATCATCGAGTGCCCTTTGGATGTATCCCCGGTCGAAGGTGCTACTGGGCCCTTTCCCGTGCCCAGATACGCATCATTTCCACGTCCTTGCGAAGCCCGCTGGCGATGTCTTTTCTGGACGCATTGACGAAGGGGATACCGCTGTCGATGAAGGTGCGCGTGGCGATCAGAGAACTTTCCGGCATGTCCTTCGCTGCCCAGATCTGATGTTCCCCGAAGAAGGCGGCGATTCCGAGGGCTGCTTTGGTGTGCTCGAATCTGACGGTGATCGGCCCATCGGCTTCGCGGATCGTTCGAAAGGTGATCTCCGGTGACGGTGCGACTCCCATGCGTCCGCGGAAGTGCCATCGCACGACCATGGTGTCACCATCAACGGACAGGATATCGAACGTGGTGGCCCAGGATCGGTGGCCCGCGGCATGTTCGAAGTCGAGCAGCATGGCCAGCGCCTCCTCGGGAGGTAATGGCAGGGTGTAGACGATCCGGCCACCCTTGACATCCTCGAGGTCGAGGGGCTGTACCGGGAGCGATGCAGCAGGGTCTTGTGCTCCGGCTGCTACCGGCCTTGTGCTGGCCGCCGCCGCTGCGGGCAAGCTGGTCGCTTTTGGAGTGACGCTGCAAGAAGACATGGCGATGAGGAGCGCGAGGTAAGGCAGAACCTTCGTGGGTGGGGTGCGCCGCGGGTTTCTTTCGAGCATCATCGTGCCGAACTTTCAGGGCCTGCGCTTGGCCCAGTCAGGTTTGGGGAACTTGCGGATCCGGCTGTAGCGGCGGTAGGTCTCGAAGATCTCGCCGCCATCATCATCGACCACTCTCGGGTCTTGAGTTTTTCGGAGCGTGTCATCGAGGCGCTTGGCGAGTTCGGCCTGGGCCTTCGCGAACCGTGAGGTGCCCGCGAGATTATCGAGGCAGCCCGGGTCCTCGATGATATCGAAGAGCTCCTCGGCAGGTCTGCGATCGACCGCGAGGTGGAGATAGCGGGCGATCTCCGGGTCATCGATTCCGTTTTTGAGGAAGGTCAGGGACGGGCAGCTATCGATATCGTGGTAGCCGCCGTGCATGGGGCCGAGCGATTTGGCGTCCTTGCCGGAGGAGTAGTTGCTCGTCCCGAATTTTTGTGGCGTTCCAGCGGGCCAGCGTTCGGGCTTGAAGTTGCGAATGTAGAGGAACTGCGCGGTCCGGATGGCGCGCTGCGGATAGGCGAGGTTGTTCCAGCGCGATGAGGAATGGCGTTCGCGGGCGGAGAAGACCGCGTCGCGAGTCGGGTCGACGAGGCCCTGATCCTTCGAGCGCAGCAGATCCATCAGGCTGCGTCCCGAGGGAGGGTAGGGTGCTCCGGGGTGATCGACGCCGGCTGCTTCCAGGATGGTCGCGGTCAGATCGACGAAGCCGACAAGATCTTCGAGGACACGGTCGGCCTTGGCGACATGGCCGAAACGGATGGCCAGGGGGACATGGATGCCCGACTCGTAACAGTTTGCCTTGGCACGCGGGAAGGCCATGCCATTGTCCGAGGTGACGATGATCAGGGTGTTGTCGAGTTCACCGGCTTGCTCGAGGCTTTGCAGGATTGCCTGCAGGTGGCTGTCGAACCATTCGATCTCGATGTAGTAGTCGAGGATGTCGGAACGGATCTGTGGCCGGTCGGGCAAGAAGGCCGGCACCGTCACGCTGGCGAGTGACTTGCCGGCAGCTTCGCCCGCGCCCTTGGCGAAGGAGCGATGAGGTTCGTGACCGCCGAACCAGAAGCAGAAGGGCTTTCCATCCGGTCGCTCGGCAAGGAATGCGTCGAACCCTGCTGCGTAATCCGTGCGTGAGATTCCGCTGGGAGGCTTGTCCTTCGCGCGCACCGAAAAAGCAGTGCCCGCCGGATTGCGTTTGTGCCCGCCGTCCTTGAAGTTGCCGGGTCCCCAGCCTTTTCCGGTATAGCCGACGAAATAGCCGGAATTCTCGAGGAGGTTGGGGAAGGTGGCGAACTTTGAATCGAAAGAGCTGGCGTGCGTCCCTGCATGTTCGAGTTGCCAGGTGTGGCGACCGGTGAGCAGCGCTGCCCGCGAGGGGCTGCAGCCGGGGGAGGCGCAAAAGGCGTTGGTGAACAGAACGCCTTCTTTTGCGACCCGGTCGAACGCCGGGGTCTTCACGGTCGGGTCACCGTAAGCCGAAGCGTGGGGGTAGGACTGGTCGTCGGAAATGGCCAGGAGGATGTTGGGTCTCGGCGTTGACTGGGCGGTGATCGGCCCATGTCCGAGTGCGATGGCGAGGAAGGTGATCGGTAGCGTTCGGAGCATGAGCGGATTCTCGTCGCGAGGAGCGTCACCATACATCTCGGCCTGGATAAAAATCGTCGGCAGCTTCGATGCAGGGCCGACAACAGGGGTGTTTTGAGTGCGGCGTTGCATGTCGAGAGGAGGCATTTCGCGCGTTTCGGCCGTGCTTCTCACGGGGTTGTGACGATTCATGTGACGAACCGAGGTATCTCGGTCCGCCGTAAGCAAGATGTCCGGCTTCCGGTGTGGTGTTTCCGCCCGGCGAGAAACAGATTAGTCTTCTTCCGGAGGTTTCCCCGAGATGGGGCGGCCTCACTCGATCTCCAGCACCAAGGTCTCCCCCTGAGGTAACTCCATGCACCGTAGTTTTCTTTTAGCGTCCAGCCTCTGCCTCCTCGCCAGTGGTCTTGTGGGCCAGTCATCTCTCACCCTTCAAGGTGAGGGAGGTTCCTACCCGGGCAGGATTGCTCTCACCGTATCCAAGGCGTCGCTAGGCCGTGGCGGTGCTGTCCTGATGAGCCTCTCGCCCGGACCGATCCCGCTGTCCCTCTTCAATCCTGGCGACAAGCGCAAGTTCGATGTCGGCTACACCGGCCTGTTCGCCCTTCCGGGGGTTTTCATGCCGCCTGGTGTGCTGACGATCCCGCCCATCAAGGTTCCCGACAATCCTTCCTTCATGGACGCGACGATCTACATGCAGGGTCTCGCACTCGCGACCAATCCGATCATCGGCGCGATCAGCCAACCGCAGCCGATCCGAATGGCGCCAACGGGCACGATCAGGGACCGCCGCAAGCAGTTCACGTTGCTGCGTTGCCAGGCCATGCCGATCGAGCGTGCCGACCAGAGGGTGATGCTGACCGGCGGCGGTAGCGGCGCTCTGTGGGCGCAGGTGGCTCGCAAGACCACCGAGATCTACAATCAGGTCACGGACAGTTTCAGCGCGGGCCCGGACATGACGGTCGAGCGGTCGGTTCACACCGCGACCCGATTGCTCAATGGCGACTACCTGCTCACGGGTGGTGTCGATGGGAATAACAATCCCCAGGCCACCGCGGAGATCTACAATGCCAAGACGGACCTTTTCGTGAAGACGGCACCTCTGGCTGCGACGCTGATGTTCCACACCGCCACGCCCATGCCCGACGGCCGGGTATTTGTGATGGGCGGCAACACGATCAACAGCCTGCAGAACATCGTGCAGATGATCACTTCAGCCCGGACGGACACGGAGTTCTACGACCCGAAGACGGGCAAGTGGAGTCCTGGACCGCACATGAAGAACCCGCGTTCGGGCCACAAGGTAGTCGCGCTGAAAGACGGGCGCCTTCTCGTTGTCGGTGGCGTGGGTGGAAAGAAGATTCTGAGCGCGACGGTCCCGGTCATCTGGGACACGGCGGAGGTCTACGATCCGAAGACCAACCAGTTCAAGCTGGTGGGTAACTTGGCCGTGGCGCATTGCTTGCCGGGCCTTACCCTGCTCGATGACGGCCGGGTTCTCGCCGTTGGTGGCGGCTGCTTGATCCAGTTGCCCAACAACCTGGGTGTGATCACCAATGTTGCCGAACTCTTCGATCCGAAGACCAATACATGGTCGTCGGCAGGCAAGATGAAGACGCCGCGCATGCTGTTCGAAGCTTACAATCTTGGCAATGGTCGCATCCTGCACATCGGTGGTGCAGACGGCAACTTCACCAATCCGGTGGCCGTGGCCACGACCGAGATCTACAACGTCAAGACCAACACATGGTCGGCTGGTCCCAAGCTCGCGGGGCCGCGCGCTGCCTTCAGCAGCTACGTGAACAAGACGGGACAGATCCACATACTCGGCGGTGTCGCGGGAGTCGCCGCGACCTGCCTCAATACCACCGAGTGGTATTACCGCTGATCACATCAGGAGCAGGCGAGGCGCTGAGCCTCGTCTGCCGCGAGACCATCATTGCCAGGGCGTGAGGGGTTTGCCGTCCTTTGCGGTCGGGTACTGAGCCTTCGCATCGGCGAGCGCGGCCGCCATGGCCTTGGTCATGCGGCGTAGCTGTTCGGGTTCGCTCCCGGCGAGGTTGTTTGATTCGCTGCGGTCCTTGGCCAGGTTGAAGAGTTCGTCTCGCGAGCCTTTCGGCTCGTGATAGTGGTGGATGAGCTTCCAGTCTCCTTGGCGATAGGCCGTGAAGTAGCTGCTCCGATGGCTGTGGGGGAAGTGCATCAGGAAACTTTCCAGGTGCTGGCTCTTTGCGCCTGCCAGCAAGGGACTCAGATCGATGCCATCGATCTTGCTTTCGTGCTCGAGGCCGGTGATCGCGAGGATCGTCGGGAACAGGTCGTAGATCCTGCCAACCTTGCGGGAGAGGGTTCCGCCACGAATCGGCAAGGCCTTCTGAGCTGCCGCCTTGCTGTTTGGTTTTGCCCAGGCCGCGATGAAGGGCACCCGCAGGCCGCCTTCGTAATGGGTGCCTTTCTTGCCGCGCAGCGGTGCTGCACAGGCGATTTCATGCGTCGAGCCCAGCGGCGCATCGGTGCCATTGTCGCCGAGAAAGAACACCAGCGTGTTCTCGGCCACCCCGAGCTTGTCCAGATGATCGAGCATGTCGCCGAGCGACTTGTCGATGCCCTCGATCATGGTGGCGAAGGCGATGGCGCGTTTGCTGAGGTCCTTGCCCTCGTAATGGGCCGCGAAACGAGGGTCCGTTTCGAACGGACCGTGCACGGCGTAGTGCGACATGTAGGCGAAGAAGGGCTTGTTGTCGGTCACGGCCTGTCCGATGGCAGCGTTCATCTCCAGGGTCAGAGCTTCGGTCAGGTAGATCTCTTGGCCGTGGTACTTCTCCAGACCGGGAACGGCGCGCCTCTGCCGTTTTTTATTGGCGTGACCGAAGTGATCGGCGCCGTAGTAGCTGCCCGGTTGGCCCCAGGAACAGCCGGCGATATTGATGTCGAAGCCGAAATTCTGCGGCAGTTCGCCAAAGCTGTCGTTGGGTCCGAAGTGCGCCTTGCCGGCATGCATGGTGCGATAGCCGGCCTCGCGAAGGATCGCCGGGAGGGTCTCGTGCTGGCGGGAGATTCCTTTCCACTGCCAGTCCTTGGGGCCGAATTTGCCGGCGTTGTTGGATTCCGACAGGATCCATTGCGTGGTGCGGTGCCTGGCCGAGGTCTGGCCGGTCATCAGGGTGACCCGCGTCGGCGAACAGACGCTGTTGGCGTAGAACTGCTCGAAGCGGATGCCATGAGCGGCCAAGCGCTCCATGTTGGGGGTGCGGAAGAGGTCGTTGAGAGGATGTCGCTCGGGCTTGCCCTGTGCATCGGTGAGGAAGGGGAGCGAGGTGTCCATGACTCCCATGTCGTCGATGAGGAAGACCAGGATGTTCGGGTGTCCGGCGGCCGGGTTCCGTTGCTCCTCCTGGGCTGTGAGCAGCGATGAGATGGACAGCAGCAGTGTGATCGGGATGAGTTTGTGCATGGTAGATTCAGGTTTGGGGATGGATGCTCCGAGACTTCGAAGCGGGTGGCTACTGCTTCGTTACCGTGGCCAGCCCGCTGATTTTTTGCGTGACCTTCGGATCTCCTTTGTAGGTCACCGTACCGATTCCAGCCATCTTGATATCGAGTGATTCCTGGGCGTGAACGGAGAGTGTTCCTGCTCCGGAAGCCTGGATCTTCGCCGCACGTGCGATCAGGTCCTGGGCCTGGACCGACACTGCGCCCGCAATTTGGATGTCCAGGTGATCGACGCTGCCTTGCAGGGTGATCTTGGCGGCGCCGCTGGCCGCGATCTCGAGGCGTTCGCCGGCGAGAGCCTGAGCCGTGACCGAGCAGGATCCGGCGATGGCGAGCCGGGTCAAGCGCGGCGTGGTCACGGCGATCTTGACACCGAGAGAGGTCGAGAAGGATTCGCTGGCTCCGATGATCAACACCCCATTCACCACCTCGGCGGTGATGATTTCGAGGAGATTATCATCGGTTTGCAGATCCAGGGGACCGGCCGCGCCGGTGGCGATGTCCAGCTGGACGGACCCTCGGACTTCGATGGCTTCGAAGGCCGGCAAGTCCTGTTGACGGTGACCCTCGATGCCGCTGCCCTCGATGTCGTCGCCACCACCAAATCCGACGCGGAAGTTATCCTTACAAGCGGTGAGTGCTACGGCCATCAGAATGGCGGTAAGGAGGGGCTTTGCGATGCTCGTCTTCATGCGGCCACGATAGCCTCGCTCCTTGCTCTTCGCTCTATCTTGCCGCCTGTATCGCCCCCGAGCTGGTTTCTGGATCGGTCGGGATGCCTCGAACAGGTTCTCTTGGGGGAGATCGGGGCGCTCGTGCGGGTATGATCACGACCCTCGCTGGCTGACCGTGTAAAACGATCCCGTGCTTCGCCTCACCACCATCCTTCTTGCCGGAACTGCGCCCTTTTTGCGGGCGCAGACCTTTGAGTGGAAGATTCCCGAGAGGGGAGCTGCCATCTACGACCGTAGCTGTCAGCGCACAGCGACGGTCATCGAGCCCGCAGCGAGGATCTACACAGCCGAGCAGAAGCGAAGGCTGGCGAGTCTGGCCAGCCGGATAGCGCACGCGGAGCGCGAGATGTACGAACCTGACCGGGAGCTCGACCGTGATCAGGCCGAGTGGTATGCGGAGACGGCTGCCAAGCTGCTCGAGATGCATGAGTCGGGGGTGGTCTTTGCTACCGTATCGATGACGAGCTGGCAGGTTCTCGGCACGTTGTCGGCAGCCGATGCCGGCAAGGTCTTTGCCACCGAGTTCGGACCCGAGCGCGGCGTCGATCTCGGGCGCAAGTACGAGGGCGGCAAGCTGGGATGGCGGAGCGAGCCCCGCTTCATCGATGGGAAGGTCCATGCCCTGCCGGCGAAGGTCGGGGCAACTTATCTCTACCGGACATTGTCATCGCCGTCTGCTCGCGAGGTGGGGGTGTCTCTGGGGTCTGATGATGGCATCAAGCTCTGGTTGAACGGTAAGGAACTGCTGAGCCATGACATTCCCCGCGGGGTTGCGCCCGATCAGGAACGGGTGAAGCTGGCGCTGGACAAGGGCGTCAACAAGCTCCTGATCAAGATCGCCAATACCGGCGGTGCCGCCGGCTTCTACTTTCGCAAGGACGAGGAGTCTTTCCTCGGTTTCTCCGGCGAGTTCGCTCGCTTGTTCTTGCGCGGCGCT
This sequence comes from uncultured candidatus Brocadiaceae bacterium, assembly GCA_964542765.1. Taxonomy (GTDB): domain Bacteria; phylum Planctomycetota; class UBA1135; order UBA1135; family UBA2386; genus CAZIVO01. The sequence continues at coordinate 13,867 of CAZIVO010000042.1, forward strand.
GATCAGCGCAGCAGCGAGCAAGAGCGGATGGTCATGGCGTATTACCGCCGTGAGCACTCCGCGGACTGGCGCGCAGCGGCCAAGGAGATCGAGCAGTTGCGCGAGCAGCGCGCGGCCATAGAGAAATCAGCACCGGTCTCGAAGACCCTGCGCAACCGCAGTGTCCGGGAGCTGTCGACGCGTCTGGGTCCTGCTCTCTTGCTCCACTCGGATCTCGATCACCGGGTCGGGCGGGTCCTTGCGGATCCCGCCGACCTCACCGAGATGGCCGCGCACCTGGCCTTCGATCTGAGGAGCTTGGGTCACCACAAGAAGAGGGTCGACCGCCTGTTGCCGGCCATGCCGACCTTCGGGAAGCTCCGTGTGCGTGGCGCTGCCGGAGCTATCGGCACCGATGGCTGGCAGTTGCTCACCTTGACGGTGAGCAAGGATGGGGCGAGCAGTCGTCGTGGCAGCACCCAAGGTCCACTGGTTGGCCGGCTCGAGATTGTCCGGCAGTTCGATGCCGAACGCGGTCTGGTCGTTGGATTCGAGAGCTCGTTCACGGGTGAGATGTATTTCGCGGGCCGTCCTGACACGCAGGTGCAGCGAGCGAGCTTTCTGCTGCGGGACGAATGGAAGTTGCGTGCGGTCACCGGCCGCGGCGCGGCCTTCAATGCGCAGGTCGCCGAGGCGATCCGTAAGGGCGCAGTCTTCTTGGAGGGCAAGATCAACGCTGACCTGAACCGGGTCTTTCCTGCTGCTCCCGACAAGGGCGGGCAGACTCGCAAGAGCGGTGAACTCGCCTTGATCTTGCTGACCTTGATCAAGGCCGGGGGTTCGCCACAGGACCCGCCGATCGCCAAGGCGCTCGCCGAACTTCGCCGCCGCGAAATCCGTGACACCTATTCGCTCGGGGTGGCCTTGATGGCGATGGAGGCCTGTTACACGCCGCCCAACGAGCGCACCGACCTGCTCAATGGGCTGATCGATGCACCGCGACAGCGCATTCCCAGTCCCGAGGACAAGGCCTGCATGAAGCGCTGGGTCGCGCGCTTGCTCGACAATCGTGATCAGCGGAACCGCGATCATTTGGCCCGTTGGAATTACGTTCCCGGTCGGCGCTTCGACAATTCCCTGTCGCAGTATGCCCTGCTCGGCCTCTATGCCGCTCAACTCTGCGGTATCGAGATCGACCCGTCCATCTGGCCCAAGGCGGCGCGGAGCTTCCTTGACCAGCAGCGCAAGGACGGTGAGCGGATCGGCCTCGACCTGGTCGAACACGACCAGCTCACCGAGAAGACGGCTCGCCGCCGCACCGTATCTTCGGTGCAGCCCGCGGGATGGGCTTATTCCGGTCGCGGTAACAATACCGGCAGCATGACCACCGCCGGGATCGCCAGCTTGCTGATCTGTGATGCAGCGATGGGCAAGCGCCGCCCGTCCGAGGTCTCCCATGCTCGACTGCTTGCGGCGACGCGCGCCGGCTTCGCATGGCTGGCCCGGAACTACCAGGTGCGGAGCAACCCCGGCGCCGGCTCCAGCTGGCTCTACTATTATCTCTACGGCCTGGAGCGTGCCTGCGAACTCGCGCAGGTTGCGCATCTCCAGGGGTGTGACTGGTATTTCGATGGTGCCACCTGGCTGATCGAGCAGCAGGGGGGAAACGGAGCCTTTCTCAGTTCCTCCGCCCCGGACGTCTGCTTCGCGATCCTTTTTCTCAAGAAGGCAGCCTTGCCGGTCTTCACCGGCCGTTGACCGCTGGTGGGCCGCTGCGCAGCGAGGCGTGTCGGCGAGCGGCGTGAACTATCTTCCGGCCGAAGGCCAAAGTGACTAGAGTTCTCGCCATGTCGAACACACTGCAAGCGGGCGTTGTGACGGGCGAGGATTACCGGACGTTGGTCGCTGCGGCGAAGTCCGGCGGCTATGCCTTTCCGGCAGTCAACGTGGTCTCCACCAACTCTGTCAATGCCGTGCTCGAGGCGGCGGCCGCCGCTGGGTCGGATGTGATCATCCAGCTGTCCAACGGCGGAGCACAGTTCTTTGCCGGCAAGGGTTTCCCGGACGGTTTCGAGGCCAAGGTTCTGGGTGCGGTATCGGCGGCCCAGCATGTGCATCTGCTCGCTCGCCATTACGGGGTCTGTGTCGTCTTGCATACCGATCATGCTGACAAGAAGCTCATTCCGTGGGTTGATGCGATGATCGATCATGGTGAGCGGCACCACGAGAAGACCGGGCAGCCCCTCTACTCCTCTCACATGCTCGACCTGTCCGCGGAGGAGATCGATTTCAACATCGCCGAGTCCGCGCGTGTGCTCGAGCGGATGGCCAAGATCGGCATGAGCCTCGAGATCGAACTGGGGGTGACCGGTGGCGAGGAGGATGGCGTCGGCAGTGATCTCGACGAGGTCGATAATGCCAAACTTTATACGCAGCCCGACGATGTGCTGCGCGCATACGAGGTCTTGAACCCTATCGGGGATTTCTCGGTGGCCGCATCCTTCGGCAATGTGCACGGGGTGTACAAGCCTGGCAATGTGCAGTTGCGCCCCGAAATCCTGAAGAGTTCGCAGGCGCTGGTGAGTGAGCGCCATGGCACGGGAGAGAACCCGCTCAATCTGGTCTTCCACGGAGGCTCGGGGTCCGACAAGGCGCAGATTCGCGAGGCGGTCGGTTACGGGGTGTTCAAGATGAACATCGATACGGACACCCAGTTCGCCTTTGCGCAGGCGGTGGGTGCCTTCGTGAGCGAGCATCCGGTGGCCTTCGAGCATCAGATCGATCCCGAGGACGGCACGCCCTACAAGAAGTTCTACGATCCTCGCAAATGGTTGCGCGAGGGTGAGGAGGGGATGGTGTCCCGTCTTCAGGAGGCTTTCGAGGACCTTGGTTCGCGGGGCAAGACGATCGCCGCCAAGAGCTGAAGCCCACCGCAGCGCATGTCGTTGCGAGCACCGATGAAGATTTGCCGCGATCTCCTCGCGGGACCGAATGCTCGGGTTCGATATTTCGCGGGATGAAACGGCCCCGGATCAGGCTTTTCTTTGTATGGCCGCTGTGCGCAAACATCGGTGGGGCAAGGAGAAGCAGCGGATCAGCATATATTCCCTGGTCCGCAACTGGCTCGTGAGTCAAGGAATGTACCCGTTCTGCCGATACCAAGAGGGTTACCCGAACTAACACCGACTGAAGATACCCCCTTCACAACCTGCCTTACCCGCCCCATTTCGACCCTGCCAGGTGGACGTTCCTTTTCGAAGGAGGCACGGCGATGCGATGGTTGGCGATCAGTGTTCTTGTGGGTCTGACGGCGAGTTTGACCGGGCAGACCTCGATATATGGGGTGGACCGGAACCCTTCGGCCGAAATGCTTGCCGAGGGCAAGCCCGAACTGGGGCACAGCGTGAAGTTGTCCTGGAGGTTCGACACTTTCGAAACGGGGGTAAGGGTGCTGGTCATCGGCACGGATACCGAGGTGGAGGCGAATGTCTGTTACCACAGCCCGGTACGGGGGCACGAAGAAGATCGGTGGCTTCTGGTGGCGCCTTTCTGGCATATCCCGATCTGGAATCTTGGGCCGAGCAACGAGTTTGGCTTCGCCATCCCGGAGAATGCTGCCCTCGTTGGTCTGGCGGTTCGGGCCCAGATCTGGGTCAGCACCCTGCCGGGTTCCGGACCGCAAGATCCGTGCGCGAAGTTGAGGGCCACGCCGGCGGTTCGTATCCAGTTCATGCCGCATTAGCGGGGTGTGCTCGTCAGGAGAACTTCGGCCCGTAGCGAGCCGCCTTCCGGCGGCTCGCTACCCAGGTTTTTCCCCCGTGCCCGATCCTCAGAAATGGGGGGGGGGCGAGGTTGCGCCGATGGGTGTGATCTTCCTATGCGATGGGGAGTTCAGGTGAGCCTTGTGAGGGCGTTCTTGTCCTGTTGAGCGCGTTGCCCCGGTTCCGTGACGCGCCCGGAAGTTGCCCGGTATATACTGAGCCTCAGGCGTAATGCCCGCGGGCGTTTAGCCTTCTCCCCTCCTGCCCTGATTGCTCCCGACCGGGAGTCTCGGGCAGGTGCCATCTCGTTTCTTTTCCCCAGGAGCATTCCGTGCGTTTGATTTTTCCTGCCACCTTGATTCTCGCGATCGGCGCTGCCGATCTCGCTGCGCAGATCCCCATGTGCGATTTTACGCGGACCTACACCGCTAACCGCGTCCGTGGTTACTACTTCCAGTGCCCGTCGGACTTCGTCGTCACGCACCTGCAGGTGCCTGACGAGAGTGCCTAGGGCACGCAATCGGTTGCCCTCTACAAGATGACGGCCATCCCGCCTGTCTATACTGCGAGTCGTCCGGAGACGGCGATCTTCTACAAGGGCGACGTCAAGTCCGGCACCAAGATCGCGGTCATGCCGCCCGCCGTCTACAAGAAGGGCGAATGGTTCGGCGTTCTGGGCTCCTGCGCGGTCAACGCTGCGTCCACGGTACAGGCCAATTCCTATGGTGTCGCCGACTATCCGAGCCGTCTGGCCGGGACTCCCGTGACCCTCTCGCGTTTCATCAGCCAGCAGATCATCGGCCAATTCAAGGGCAACGTCGCGTGCTCGAGTGTGACCGCCGGCACGATCTCGCGTGTCATCTGCTGGATCGCCCACCAGGGTGGGACCGAGACTTTCGGTGCGGGCTCCGGCGGCACGCCACCCAGCTTGGCGCGTTCTGATCCCAACCCACCGAGCATCGGCTTCAAGGCAGGCCTCTTGGCCAAGGCCGGCACCGCCACTAACAAGGGCGGAGCCTGGGTCTTCGGTCTGAAGCGTACGGCTCAGAAGATCCCGGGGTTGGGCACCATCAACGTCTTGCCGATCGTCGCCACGGTTCCGGTCGCGGTGATTCCGGCCACGGGAACGACACTTTCCATCAATATTCCCAAGAACAACCAGTTCATCGGTGCCAAGATTCCGATGCAGTTGGCCGTGCTCGAGGGCTATGGCCTCGGCCTGTCCAACGGTGCCGAATGGCAGATTGGCAAGTGACAGTCTAGCCGTCAGGGTTCCGCCGGGCCGAGTGCCCGGATCGGAATCGCCGCAGGTGTGACCCGGGCCACGCCGGCGGTTCGTATCCAGTTCATGCCGCATTAGCGGGGTGTGCTCGTCAGGAGAACTTCGGCCCGTAGCGAGCCGCCTTCCGGCGGCTCGCTACCCAGGTTTTTCCCCGTGCCCGATCCTCAGAAATGGGGGGGCGAGGCTGCGCCGATGGGTGTGATCTTTTCCCATACGATGGGGAGTTCAGGCGAGCCTGATCGGTCCGTAGTTGCCCGTCGGCCATCGTGATCTTTGGGCCGAGGTGGCTCAGAGCGCGCGACAAGGGCTCCTTACCGGCTAGATGATCCACCGGGAGACGGTTGTTTCCCCGGCACGATCACGCACCCCCCGGCACCTTTCGCACGAGTAGCCGAGTCCGGTGCAATTAGGTGGTCAGCGAGATCCCCTTGGGCGCGTAGAAAATCATCGTGATCGTGGAAGTTGGACTGGATCTCGCGGGATCGGAGGGCACTATGCGCGCAATCCCCAAGTGCCGACATCAAAGATAGTGCACCCACCCCCATTAGGACATGCGCGTAGGTCGATAGCATGATGATGGTCCTTCAACTTCTCGGCGGCCTTGGCGTGTTCCTTTTCGGGATGCGGATCATGAGCACCGGCCTGCAGAAGGTCGCGGGCAACAAGCTCCGTGGATTGCTGGCGCTCTTCACCAAGAACCGATTCACGGGCATCGTCTCCGGGTTCCTGATGACCTGCAGCGTGCAGTCGTCCAGTGCGACGACGGTGATGATCATCTCGTTCGCGAATGCCGGGCTACTGACGCTCACGCAATCGATCGGACCGGTCATGGGTGCCAATATTGGCACCACGGTCACCGGATGGCTGGTGTCGATCCTGGGGTTCAAGATCAAGATCTCTGCCTTCGCCCTTCCAATCATCGGCATTGGCTTTCCCTTGACCATGACCAAGAACTCGCGGATGAAGAACTGGGGCGAGACAGCGATCGGATTCGGGCTGTTGTTTCTCGGCTTGGACTTCTTGAAGAAGGCCGTTCCGGCCATCGAACCAGGCAGTACGTCCGGGCTGGAGTTCCTGCAGGAGTGGGCGCTGCATGGCTATGCATCGGTGCTCCTTTTCGTTGCCGTCGGCACGATCTTGACCATCATCATCCAGTCGTCGTCGGCGACGATGGCCATCACCCTCACGCTGGTGTTCCAGGGCTGGATCGATCTCGAGGTCGCGGCGGCGATGGTGCTCGGCGAGAATATTGGCACGACGATCACCGCCTATCTGGCGTCGCTCGGTGCCAACCGGACGGCGAAGCGAGTCGCCAGAAGCCACTTCCTGTTCAATATGATCGGCGTCCTCTGGGCCTTGCCGACGATCTACTTCCTCGTATGGGTGGTCGAGGGCTTGATCCCGGCAGGGGGGCCGACGGTGCAACTCGCAGCCTTCCACACGATATTTAACATCATCAATACCGGGGCGCTGGTCTGGTTCGTTCCGCAGATCAAGGCCGTGGTCGAGTGGTGGGTCCCGTATACCGACGAGGAGAAGGAGGTATCGCAGATTCGCTACTTCGATGCCGGCTTGCAACAGACGCCCGAACTCGCCGCCGTTGCGGTGCGCCGTGCGCTGCAGGCGATGCTGGGGGTCGTGCACGATATGTTGCACAAGATCGAGAACGTCATCGAACATCCCGAAGCGAAGCTCGGCGATATTGTTGATGAGATCAAGAGGGGTGAGGACCATACCGATCATCTCGAAACCGAGATCATCGAATTCTGCACGCAGCTATCTCGGCAGGCCACATCCTCCGCTGTCGCCCGCGAGGTTGCCGCAGGATTCGACATGGCAAACGATATCGAGCGTATGGGCGACCATTGCTTCAACATCATCCTTTTGGCGCAGCGGGCCTACGACAACAAGTATCGCTACGAGGATAGTTCGCGGCAGGAGCTGTCCGTGATGATGGGCGCGGTCGACGAGTTCATCGGCCTGGCTACGAGGGGACTTGAACCGGGCTCTCCATCAATGATCGCAGAAGCCAAGGTGCTCGAGAGCAAGATCAATACTGCTCGTGACCAGGCTCGCAAGAGCCACGCCAAGCTCATGCAGGCCGGCAAGCTCGATGTTCGCCCGGGTCTGGTCTACATCGACATGATGATCAATTTCGAGAAGATCGGCGACTACTGCTACAACGTTGCCGAGATGACCGGCCAGCACATGTCACGGCGGGCGTAGGCGATGTTCCATCGCCGATAGGTCGGCCGGATAGGCTCTCTCCGGGTAGATCCTTCGGGCCTTTTCGACCGGCCCGGCTCGGCTCTCCGGCACCGAGTTCTGCTGCCCGTCCGTCCGGGCATCGTCTGTGCAAACTGCCGCCGCGAAAAATTTTTTGAGATGCGTGAAACAAGATCGCAGCATCTCTGTTGGACGGATCTGCTCGTCCAGAACGGGCATCTCGCTCGGCCCGAGGACACCTCGCGATTCACTCGCTCACAAGCCAGCCTGAAAGGCCGGCCCGAAGCCCGGAGAATCGATCGGAGGACCTTCGGAGGACCTTTTTTGCATGTGTTCTGACGGGGTTTTCGGCGTGTTTTCCGAACCCCCTGGACGCAACGGGTATCGCTGTTTTCGCGTGCCCGCCGTCCGCTACCGAATGTCTCTTTGATTTACGAAGGCTGATTGTCATGCGTTGCTTTGATTCCTTGTCGTGCCTGGTTGCGCTCACTTTGGTTTCGTCGGTTTGCGCACAGGATTCTTCTTCTCGCTGGACGGTTAAGAGCTTTGGTGAGGAACTGATAGCCTCACAGATCAGGATCGAGGCCGATCTTCTCGTCGATGGCCCGGCCAAGCTCATGGTCCGCAACAGTTTCCCGGGTGGGAACATCGCGATCCTCGCGAGCAGCCAGTCTGCCAGCATGAGTCTGTGGGGCGGTCGGACTCTGCTGGTCGGCAATGATGCCCAGGTGCAATTGGCCCGTGCCGACGAGTACGGCAGATTTGGCGCCGCTTTCGAACTCGGCGCTCCTGTCAGCTCGCCGATCTTCGTTCAGCTGGTCGCCTGGGAAACAGGTCGTCCCTTCGATCTGCGCCTGTCTCGGGGCTTCATGATCTACCCGACCGAAGGCCTCTACGTGGGTCCGCAGTGCGGCTCCCAGCTGGTCTCGACCGACAGCGTGCCGCCGCAGTATTCGGTGCACACCAGCTTCAAGGTGCCGACTTCGGGCTATAGCGTGCGCCAGGATGCTATCCGCATCGTCGACGGAGACCGGCAGATCACCGAGGTCCTGATCACCCTGTCCGCCCCGTCGGACAAGGAGACTGTGCTGGCAATGGCGGAGACCAAGAGCATAGCGGTCGAGCTCGGAGCCAACCCCGGTGACGAGGTTCATGTCCTGGTCTCGCTGACCAAGCGGAACGTCCATTACCCGGTTGAGCCCCCGCACAGGCTGGCCAGCAAGCTGACCGTCCGGAGCGTCAGCACCAGCAGCGCCGTCACCGGTCATCTGGTCAAGTCTCAAAGCGGTGGCTACAAGGCTCAATTGGGCTTCACGGTGCCGACCACGGGCTACGGCCTGCGGTATGACACCATTCGCCGCCTCGAGACGGCGCCGCCGGTGACCGAGGTCCTGCTGACCCTGATCGCGCCTGCGGATAATGAGATGGTGCTGCCGGCCACCGAGAAGAAGAGCATCGCGCTCGATCTCGGCTCGAATCCTGGCCGCGAGGTCCGGGTTCTGGTGTCGCGCATCCAAAAGGGCGCTCATTACATCGTGACGCCGCCGCACGAGCTCGCACTGACCTTGCTGGTCAACTGAGCTTCGTGCTCGAATTTCGCGGTGTGCCGGCGCGTCCTTGTCGCAGACAGGGCCGCGCCGGTTGCATGTTCTCGGTGTTGCAGCGGCCCGCCATCGTGGATCGATCGCTGCTGACCCTTCTTGCTCTCCGGGGCCGTTGACAGGCGCGGTCGGCTAGCTGCGGACCGCCTTCTCGTAGAGCGTGATCCAGTCCTCGACCGTCATCTTCTGGCACAGTTCGCCGATCAGGTCGTACGGGATGGTTTCGATCTTCTTGAAGCGCAGGCAACTCTTGCCCATGTCGAGCTTACCGATGCCGAGCTTGGCGTATTCCTTCTGGAACCAGGCGGTGAGCTTGGGATCGGCGTACATGCCCATGTGGTACACGCCGATGTGACCCTTTGTCGAGGCGATGGCGGCGAAGGGCAGGGGCTGGGCGGCATCACAGTGATAGCCCTGTGGGTAGAGCGAGTGCGGCACGACATAGCCGGGCATGCCGTAGTTGATGACTTCCTTGAAACCCTTGGGAAGGTTGGCCTTGATGACCTTGCGCAGCTTGGTCATGGCGGCACGGCGGCCGTCAGGGAGGGCCTTGAGGTAGGAGGCGACGGTGATGGTTTGTGACGGCATGGCGGGATGATAGCGCTGCCGATCCTCCGACGTCATTTCTTGCCGGCCGATTCAGCGGCTCGCTGCGTCGAAGGTCGATGTTGCAGGCGTTGCAGGGAGGCCGTGCCGGCGTGGTTCAGGGTCACCACAAAGAGATCGTCATGTTGCTGTTCGGTGATGGTCACTTTTTCTTCCAGGCCCAGGGCGGTGAGGATCTGGCCAATCGTGTTCGAGTGGCCGGCGACCAGGGCCGTTTGGCCGGGATCGAGCCGGGTGACCCTGTCGACGAGGGCCGCCGTGTCGCCGGCAGGAACGATCTCGATGTTTTTTCCGGAGATCTCGGCGGCGGGCGCGACGGTGGCGCGGGTCCGCTTGAACTCGGTGGCGAGGATGAGGTCCAGTTCCCGGCTCGGCAGGAGTTTGGCCAGGGCCTTGGCCCGTTGTAGCCCGGCAGGTGTCAGCTCCGGATCACTGTCGCCGATGATCTTCTCGGCGTGGCGGACGATGTAGATGGTGCGGGGCAGGAAGGCGGCCTTGGCGGGGCGGCCGCCTTCGAGCACTTCCTGCCAGCTGCGGATCCCGTGAACGATGCCGTTCATGAGGTCGTTGGGGACGGGCAGGGCGAGGTTGTAGTGGGCGATCTTCCAGTTGCCGTCGATCTTTTCCAGGACGCCTGAACCGCGGCACTGGCCGTAGCTGGCACTCCACACCACCTCGTCGAACCAGGCCAGATCGCCGCTCCGGGAGAAGGCGAGGTGGCGCTGTGTGGGCACCAGGATCCAGGCGGACTCCCGCTTGAAGTAGGGTGCCGCCCAGGTGCGGAAGCTGGTCAGATCCCAGCGTTCGGTCGCGTCGGTCCCCATGAAGACGGCGTCTTCGGTGAAGGCTCCGAAGTAGCCGTCTTCGTCGGCCTTGGCGGCGGCGGTGTGCCATCGATCGAGAAGGCCGTGGGCATCTCCTTCCGGTGTCTTGGGGTGGATGAGCTTCTTGGCTTCTTCGCCGATGTTCTTCCAGATGATGTCTGTATCGAACGACGGCATCTGCAACCACTTCGCCTGTACGCCGGCGGACTCGAGCCGGGTGAGCAGTTGCTTGCTGAAGCCGGTCGGGGCGTCACCCTCGCCCTCGCTCAGGATCGAAACCGAAGTGGAGGTCATCCGAGGCAACTTGCTCAGAACCTTCTCAGGCGCCTCGGTGGGATTGACCACCGTCAGCGAGGCGAACTCGAATCCGAACCGGGCCATGACCTCGACAGCACTCTCGAATCCGTCGCCGACGCTCGCCAGATGGATCTTGTTGCCCTGGATCGCCGAGCGCGCGCGGAGCGACGAGAGCACTCGGGTGAGAGTGGATACGTTGGTCGCGTCGAACCGCCTGCTTGCCGGTGCGACTGGCGCGAGCAGGATCCATCCCCGGCTGAGCGCAGGTTGCCACCAGTTGCCCGCCATTTCGTCATAGACGGCGGCTCGATCCTGTTTTCCGCCGACCAGCAGGATGAGGAAGGGAGTGGGTTTCGTCGGGGAGGCGCCGCTGGGCACTTCGAGGCGGTATTCGAGGTACTGCTTGCCCTCCAGCGGTGCCCGATACCAGCGGAAGGGGTTGGGCTGCGCGGCGAGCGTGGTCGCCAAGAGCAAGGGGAACAGGAGTGTGCGAAGATCGGTCATGCGATGATTTCCCTGGAAGATGCGACCCTTACCCTATCCGCGAGGCACTTGCCGTGGCACAGGGATCTCCCTCGCTCGCCGGGAGGGTTGGCAAGCACCTCGCCGGTGAGGTCTGCGGCCGATCGGCGGGAGTCTTGCAGTAGTATTTTCGTTTCCGTTCCCATGCGTCTTTTCAGCACATGTCTGGTCGCCTTGATGAGCACTGCTGCGGCTCCTGCCCAGTGTTGCATCGGTGCTTATCACATCGACGCCGCCACCGCGCGCGGCCACTTCCGTGCCGAGGCCCGCTCCCTGGATGGTGTTGGCCACGCCGTTCACGGGCCCTACCACTTCCGTTTCGAGCTCCTCGAGCGCGACTCCCGGGGGGACTGGGTTTCCCGTGGCAGCTTCGAGAAGAAGTTCGCCACCAAGGCACACTTCAACATGGATGTGCTGCCTTCGGCGACGGGCAACGGCGTCTTCTTGAAGGGTCCGGGCGAGGATAGCTTTCGTTTGTTCGATCTGCAGGGCAGGCAGCTGGCCCGGATCGGTGCCGAGGATCAGAGGGCGTACGTCACCAGACGTGCTGGCAAGCAGGAAGCCAAGGGCACCAATCAAGTTCAGGTGGACAAGGGGCTACCAGCACTCGGTGACGGCATCGTCGAGTTGATCACGTGGGACGACTCACAGAAGCCTCGGAAGGTCGTGCAGGAGGGCCGTTTCTTCCTGCCCTTGGCCTTGCACCTGACGCCGACCGGTGGCCTCCGGGCGGACGACGAGCGTTTGGCCTGGCTGGCGCGCATGTTGCACTGGACTCCCGAACTGGGTGAGCGGCAGGCATCCGAGGTGCGCGAGCAGCTGGCGGCGATCGATGGGCCAGGGCAGATCGAGGCAGCGCAGGAACTGGTGGATCTGGGTCTGTCCGCCTTGCCGGCGATCGATGTCGCATTGGCTGCTGAAGATGCGCCGCTGCGCCTGCGCAAGGTGCGAGATCGCATCCGGGAATGGCTCTGCGGCCATCGCGCGCCGCAGGACAACCTGGCCTTGCTGGCGGGGATCTTGCAGACCGGCGATTCTCGTCTGGTGCCGCATGCGCGCAGCCGCCTGCGGGCGATCTTGCCGGCGGACACGCCGATCGAGGCCGGATGGATTCTTGATCATCGCCACGAGTTGCTCGGGAGCGTGAAGAAGGCTGTCGGCAAGGACCGTTAGCGGTCGGGGGACTTCGTCGTCGCGTCGGTTCGAAGGAGAGCTTCTACTTGCCGATGTCCGGCCGCCGCGGGTCCTCATCGAAGAAGCGCGCCTGTGCGCCGATGCGGTCGTGGTCGCCGATGCTGTTTCGTGCGGTCTGTGCGAGTTCGAGCAGGCGGGCGACGACTTCGGGATGTGCAGCGGCGATGTCGGTGGTCTCGCCGATGTCGGCATCGAGATC
>CAZIVO010000043.1:0-3580 GCA_964542765.1 uncultured candidatus Brocadiaceae bacterium
GCCCGCGAATTACTGTATTGACATACTGAAACTCTGGGAATGAGCACGATGCGAATGCTGGGAACATAACATTATTCTTGCACCATGCAATTGAAGAACTGGCGTAATTGGCTGCTGTGTCCATGCCGCCATGGCCCTGACCGAAATGGGCTACGAAACCGTGATGGTCAACAGCAACCCCGAGACCGTGTCGACCGACTTCGACACCTCGGACATGCTTTTCTTCGAGCCACTGACACACGAAGACGTCCTCAACATCATCGAGAGGATCTCTCCGCACGGAGTGATCGTTCAGTTCGGCGGACAAACCCCCCTGAATCTGGCTCGAAGCCTGGCAGATGCGGGGGCGCCGCTGGTCGGAACCAGCGTCGACTCGATCGAAGCCGCTGAAGATCGCGATCTCTTCACAAAGCTCATCGAAAAACTCGATCTGCGCCAACCTCCCAACGGCATGGCCAGGAACTCCGACCAGGCGGTGGAAATAGCCGAACGCCTGGGCTATCCGGTCGTGGTCCGGCCGAGCTTTGTCCTCGGCGGTCGGGCAATGGAGGTCGTTTACGGTGAAAGCAGCCTGCGCCGTTACATGGCTGAAAACGTGCCTAAATCAGCCACACGACCCATCCTGGTGGACAAGTTTGTCGAAGGGGCGATCGAGGTCGACGTCGATGCCATCTGCGATGGCGAGAACGTCGTCATCGGCGGGATCATGGAACACATCGAAGAAGCCGGGATCCATTCCGGTGATTCGAGCTGCTCCCTGCCGCCCTACAGCCTCAGCGATGGGATGATTGCGCTGATCACCGAAGCCACACACAAGATGGCTCTGGAACTCCGTGTGATCGGCCTCATGAATGTGCAATATGCCGTCCAGGGCAACCGCCTCTTCGTGATCGAGGCCAATCCCCGGGCCTCCCGGACCGTGCCTTTCGTCTCCAAATCTATCGGCAAGCCCCTCGCCAAGATTGCTGCAAAACTCATGCTTGGCACGACCCTTCCCGAACTGGATTTCTTGGAAGCCATCGTGCCAAAGCACTTCGCCGTGAAGGGTCCCGTATTCCCATTCAACAAGTTCCTGGGGGTCGACACCCTTCTGGGACCAGAAATGAAGTCGACAGGCGAAGTGATGGGACTCGACTCCAACTTCGGAGCAGCCTTTGCAAAATCCCAACTGGGAGCAGGTAATGATCTCCCTGTCAAAGGCAAGGTCTTCCTCTCGGTGCGAGACGAAGACAAGCGAATCATGCTCTCCCTGGCCAGCCGACTCCACCACCTCGGCCTCGCCTTGGTTGCAACCAGCGGAACAGCGCGAGCCATCGCCAACAACGGCATTCCCGTCGAGCGAGTCTTCAAGCTGCATGAAGGACGGCCACATGTCGTCGACATGATCAAGAACCGAGAAGTTCAGCTGATCATCAATACACCATCAGGCAAGATCGAACGCTCTGACGGAGCGCTGATTCGATCGACAGCCGTATCCTTCAAGGTGCCCTGCATCACAACGCTGGCAGCAGCATCGGCCACGATCCAAGCGATTGAGTGGATCCATCAAAGACCGCTGATGGCAACACCCTTGCAAGACTACTACCCGGCCTCGGCCGTATCCTCAGAGAGCACGGTGTAAGATCAAAGGAGAGGCAGCAGCATGATCGATTCCATCAGAGACATCTCCGCACAAGGTTCGTCACTCGCAACCAAGCTCCGTGATTTTTGTCGTCAAGGACATGAACCGCCGAGTGCAACCACTCGCCAAGGATTCCCCACGAACGAGACGTGGCAGAAACTCGCATCGACAGGGACAACCCTTTGGCTCGACACCGGTGATGTGGATGCGATCTCCGCACTCTGGACGCAGGAATTCGATGCGCTGACAACAAATAACACGCTCCTGAACAAAGAGATCCAGAAAGGCATCTACGACGATCTGATGCCGCGCGTGGCCGACCTGCTGCGAGATGTCGAGCCGGATCTCAGCGAGGAACTTCTCATCCAGGAAATCGCATTCGCCCTGAACGCCGTGCATGGCCTGACCTTGGTGAGGACCTTCGATGCGGACGTGAGCGTCGAATTACACACCAATCTCGCCTATGACACCGAGGCGAGTTACGAGTACGGCAAGCGGTTCTGGGATATCTGCCCCGACCGCTTCATCGTCAAGGTGCCTCTCACCCCACAAGGATTGATCGCCGCCCGCCGTCTCGGCCAGGATGGCATACGCGTGAACTTCACCCTCGGTTTTTCCGCGCGTCAGAACTACCTGACTGCCAAGGTCGCACGCCCAAGCTGGGTGAATGTCTTCATGGGAAGGTGCAACGCCTTCGTGAGCAACAGCGGTCTGGGCGATGGAGCGAACATCGGCGAAAAAGCCACCCTCGCAAGCCAGCGAGCCGTTCGCGAAGCCAATGCCAACTCGGGAACCAATGTCCGACAGATCGGCGCATCGATGCGCAACGGGCAACAAGCCGTCGACTTGATGGGACTGGACACATACACCATCCCCACCGCCGTCGCCGAGCAATACCTGGAGATCGACCCCGCGGGAGAAGAGATGAGGGACCGCACCAGCGACGACCCCGAAGTCTCTCTCACACGCGCCGAGGATCTCGAAGGAAAGCGTGTAGATGTCTTCTGGCGCGTCGATGACGAGTTCCGCGCGGCCGTCGACTCACTCGGCCAAGGCGTGCTCGACTCGATGAGCGGACCCGAATTATGCTCACATCTGCAAGATCAAGGCTGTGCCGACATTTTCCCCGAACTCTCACAAGACGATCAAGACCATCTGGCAACTGATGGCAAGATCCCCCTGTTCGAACGCTGGGCTGCACGAGTCGAATCCGGCGAGCTCGCCTGGGACTCGCTTTTGACCAAGGCTGGCCTGGCAAGCTTCACGGCCGATCAATCGGCGCTCGACCAGAGGATCCGGAACCAGCTATAGGCAACTCGCTATCCGGCGCTCGAGGGCTCGGCGTCGGAACCCGGCACTGCCGGTGACGCGAGCATCTGCCACCAACCACGGGCGAGGCTGGTCAATGCCATCGCCACTCCTGCTCCCGCCAGAGGGAAGATGATCTTGCCCCATGAAACCCAACCCGGGCTGGCTTCCCCCATGTAGCGACACACTCCATGAACCACGCCCGAGACGGAGAGCCACGCGACCAAGACCGCCGTCGAAAGATTGAGCAACACGAACATCCGACGCTTGCGGTCGCTATTGAGTTCCACCGTAACAGTCTCTGACGAGCCTCGGATTTCGGCCAGCAAGAAGGAAAGCGCCCCAAACAAGATCATCGTGTCGATGCCTATCTCCGTCCCCATGGCATGACCAGTCACCATGTGCGTGCCATGGATCAAGCTATTGAGGCTCGGCACCGAGATGGCAATCGACACGATCAGCATGGCCGCCGTCCACCACTTTGCCGCGCCCAGAAAAGCCGTTGCCGCAACAAAGGGAACTCCCGACACTCGAGCTCTGACGGCGCGGCTGATATCCCACAGAATCCTGAGCAGAATCAGGATCTCGACCATGCTGACAATGAAGGCTATCCACTTGACTGTGTGGCTCTGTGGCAAGTGGTAAGTGTGG
>CAZIVO010000043.1:3590-17024 GCA_964542765.1 uncultured candidatus Brocadiaceae bacterium
TCGTGAAGGAATTCAGAGCGCCCACGCCAAACAACAAGAAGGCAATCCGAGACTGCCCGTAGCCGCGATCTCCCGACAACTTCTCGGCAACATAGATCAGCGAGCCATAGACGAGAAAGTTGAACGAGCCCACCAGAGTGCCACAGGACTTCCACTGCAACTGGAGGTCGCGGATCGGGCTCTCCTCCACCCACGGCAGCAGGTAGGCATGGCCCTCGACAAAGGTGTAGATGAAATACAAAACACCCGCTGTCCAGAACCAGATGTACACCGGCGCCCGCCAGAACCCCGGCAATGCACGCCGCAGGAAGTTGAACGCAAATGCCAGCCAACCCAGGAGGAGGGCTGCCGAGAAGACCGGGTGGAATCCAAGGTACTCACGCCCGGAGAAGACTCCCAAGGACAGGGTGATGAAAATGCCCAGGCCGGCCAGGATCCACAGTGCTGTATGGAACCGGAAGCGCAAGGTATCAGCACGACTCAATCCCTTACCGGACAACCAGTGATAGATGACGGCGATGGCGCCGCCGAAGATCCAGAGACTGGCAAAACTGGTGTGCAGCGGACGCAACTTCGCCAGCGGCAACCCGACACTGGTCAGAAACTCTGATACCGAGGGGATGTAATGCAAGACCGCGACAAGGCCGCCGAGGACAGCCAGAAGAATGCAGGCCAAGGCCATACGCAACTGGATGACCACAAGGCCATTGTCTCGCGATGTATCCATGGTCACCGGAACTCCCACCAAGGCAGAGAGTCCGAACCTCTGTCAACATCAACTGTCGACCGCAGCGCATCACGGTGCTCGTTCACCCACGTGATGTAAGCCGCCAACGCATGCCTATCAGGCTCGCTCAGAGCCTGCGCCGGCATACCCTTCTCGGGTCGCCCCTCGGCCAGGACCTTGTCGATCTCGGCCAGTGCCAATCGCTCCATAACATCGCTGAGATCCGGCGCGAGATAGGGACCCAAAGGTGTATTTCGAAACAACGTGTGGCAAGACACGCAGCGAGATTGGAACAACCGATGCCCGTCAGCAGCAGTTTCCGCGAAAGGATTCTCTTTCGAATGCTCATCGATCACGGCAGCAATTCGGGCAGCATCCGGTGGAATACGCCGTCGTGCCTGCCCCACTCCGGAACGATCGATAGCCTCCAGAAAGGCAGACAGGGCATCGATCTGCCCGGAGGTCATTTCGAACGCCGGCATCTGCTGAGAGCCATCGGTCAGAACATCCTCCATCCGCTGGCGGGTCAAGCGAGAGTGGGCATTGGTCAGATCAGGACCCAAAAAGCCGCCGAAGCCGTACATTTGATGACAGACGTTGCAGTTGTACGAATGCCAGATCCCTCGGCCCTCCAGCGCGAGCGCACCAAGCTTCGGCATCTTCGATGCCGTGTCATCGGTGTAGCACAGAAAAGTCTGCGTCACGAAGGCCGAAATGAGGCCAGCCATGAGGAGTTTGCGGTGTGCTACCTTCACCCGTGCGGATGATAGAGACTGCTCCGCCGGAGTAAAGGGACGAGAAGGCGGCCGGGCGAAGCCACACAAACAAATGCTTCAGCAAGACAAGAAGCCCCTACCTGAGCGCTGAGAAGCCTTGCGCGGTCGCTATCAGTCCCACCGCAACCGAAAAAGTTGGTAGACCTTGCCACCCAAGGTCACATTTTCGGCCATGTCGATCGTGTGTGCGACTTCGACCCTCAGCCGACCTTTCTGCCAGTCCTCGGCAAGAAGCTTCACGTCTTCGGAATACCAACCCTCGAGCAGACAGAGGTAATCGGGACGCCGCTGAAGGATGTAATCGTGACGATCCGGCACATCGCCATGCAATCCGCCACTGTGAATGGTCGCACGACGTTTTGGCCAATCCAGAATCTCGGTCGTGACGATTCCCGCAAGATCGAGAACTCGCCGATCGCCCCAGTAGCCGATCGCGCCAATGTCATGGCAAGCGATGATCGCATCTTCGGCGGTGTTTTCAGCGATCCAACGCCCCATGCCAACATGAGCTTGAGTGGTTTCCTTCACATTGAAGGCATAGCTCTTCGCCATCGGCGCCATCGCAAAGCCAGCCCATACAACACCTAGCGTCAAAAGAACTCCTTGCGTTGACCGACCTCGACCAAGGGCAACAGCCAAGCCCATGTACATGCACCACAACCCAGCAGGGAGGTAGATCAGCCAGGGCAATAATTCCGCCGCACGCCCCATGACCGAACTCGCAGCGACTGGATCAATATCATCGAACAGAAAATATCCGGCGAGACCCCGCAGACTCTCTGGCAAACCCAAGGCTATTCCAAAGCCGGGATACAACACCGCCACACACACCACGAAGATGCACGAGTGCACGAGGATCCCCGGCCAGGAAGATCCCTTGCGCTCAGATGGCGTGGCCAACCCCGCAGCGGAGATGGCAAGGACCAGAGGATAGAGAAACGCATAGTAACGCCCATGCTGGACCCACGGCACACCGAAGCCGACCAGGCCACGGACCACGCCGAAGAAGACGAAGATCCCCATCACCAGCATTGCCGGTCGACGCGTTTGCTGCCGGAGAAACGCGAACAAAACGCCGGCACACAAGAAGGGATTCCACAGCGGAATGTAACCCAGCAAGGCGATCATCATCGCCGCCGGATTCCAGATGAGCGCATCGATGAGGCCTGACAAGCCATCACGCTCGAACACCTGAATCGGAGTCCCCGAAGCCGCCTTGACGTAAAAGGTCGTCGGCAAGGGTTTGCCATGCAACGCGTAGTGCAAAGCAATCCACGCGCCAAGACATCCCAGAAATGCCAACGACCCTGTCGAGACCCACCGGATCAAGGGTTGCTTGGTTTCCTTGCGCCATCGCCACGCATCATGAGCAGCGAGCAGCGCTCCGATGGCGAAACACTCCGGGCGAGCCCAGCCCGCCAGGGTACATACGAAGGCGCCCAAGCCCGCCGGCCGACGACGAAGATGCAGCCATACCCCCAAGGTGACCAGAAAGGTGAACAAGGGGACTTCCATCCCCGACAAGGCTCCCCAGATGTAACGCGGCGCAAGGGCCAAGCCGACAGCAGCAATCACGCCACCCAGAGTATTGCCCGAGAGTTTCGCGCCGAGCATCGCCGTCGTGAGCAAGGACAGCACCCCGAACAGAAGGCCAAGGAAAATGCTGGACGTGACCCCGTCGAGGCCCAGCGCCATGGGCACGGATAGCAACATGGTCCACAGGGGCGCGGTGGAACCACCCACACTTTCCGGGTTGGCGCCGAAACGAAAACCTTCTCCTGCAGCCAGATTCTGCGCAAAACTGAGATGGATCCAGCCATCATCAAGAGGGATCGAAGGAGTGACCCCTTCCGACAAACAACGCCACAAGAACAGAGCGATCGCCAGACCGAACACCAACAAGGCGATCAGGAACCCAGGAAGAATGCGTGCGGGCCTCTCCATCAATCAACACGCTGCACGTAGACAAAGAAGGCTCCGCGCGAGTCCTTGCCGGTAAACCAGGTCCGTAATCTGGCGGCGCCCTCGACGAGAGCAAGGCGAAAGGTCACGGCAGAAGCACCCTGCGATATCTCCATGGACTCATCGACATCGCCGATCCGGATCCGCGCGCGCTCGCCCGCAATCGGAAAACCAACCTCGCGAGGCTGCTGGCAGAGCGTGAACTCGTAAGTCCCCGCGGCAAGAACATCGACGGTCCAGTAACCATTCCAGGCCGGTGCCTTGATGATGTGGCGCTGATTCCACGGAACCTGATTCGCGTTGCGCCCGGCCAAGGGCACCTCGTTCGTATGCCAATCGTGACAGGTCAGACGCGTGACCGGCGCCTCTTCCGGGCACAGATCGATCCGGCAAACCTCTGTGAAACGCGGCGTCAAACTGTCCCACCACCGATCATAGGCCGCCGTCAAATTCGCGGCGACTTCGGGATGAGCGGCAACGACATTCTCGACCTGACCCGGATCGGAATACATATCGAAGAGTTCCTTGCCATCGATGAACCGCCAGCGATCGGTCATGACCGATGACTTCCGCCATTTCTGAGGCTGTCCGATCCGCTGGGAGTGCAGCAGAAGAACGCGATCGGCCCAATCAGCCCTCCCTTCCAACAGAGGCGCCAAGCTACTGCCATCCACCGGTAGGCCAGCCGGCTTTTCCAGCTCACAGAGTTCGACCAGTGTCGGCAAGACGTCGATGTGCGCGGCCAGATTCTGGATATCCCGATCCGGGGCAAGCCGTCCCGGCCACCGGATGAAGAAGGGCACACGATGGCCACCGTCGTAATGGGATCCTTTCTTGCCGCGCATGCCTGCATTGAAGGCTCCGGCAGCAGATCCATTGTCGGTCATGAAGATCAAGATCGTGTCGCGCGCAAGATCCAACTCCTCGAGTTTCGCAGAGAGACGGCCAACGTTTTCATCGATGTTGGTGATCATTCCGTAGAAGCTTGCGGTGCGACCGGCGACACCCTTCTTCAGATAATGATCTCGGTAACTGTCCGCGACGTTGTAGGGACCGTGCGCAGCATTGGTCGGGAGGTAGACGAAGAAAGGCTGCTCGCGATGATCTGTGATGAACTTCGTCGCAGCCTCGAAGAACACGTCCGTGCAATAGCCGCTCTGCGGTTCGGGCTTGCCGTTGTGCCAGTAGGTGTCATCGAAGTAGTCGTTGCCCCACCAATCCGGGGTCTGCCCAACACCGCCACCACCGTGTATCAACACCTCCTGAAAGCCGCGGTCCTGCGGACGGTAAGGAAAGTTGTCGCCAAGGTGCCACTTCCCGAAAACGCCGGTGCGGTAGCCATTGGCCGCGAAGACATCGCCCATCGTCTGCTCCTGCCGCCGGAGCAAGCTCCGCCCCATGATCGTATGCCAGACACCGGTGCGACTGGAATAGCGCCCTGTCATCAGCGCCGCACGCGTCTCCGAACAGGTCGGATCGACATGAAAATTCGTGAACCGTGCGCTCTGCTCCCGAAGGCGATCGAGGTTCGGCGTATCGATGATCTCGTTGCCATGGCAATGCAAATCGCCGTAGCCCTGGTCGTCGGTCATGACGATGATGACGTTCGGATGGCGAGATCGATCGCCCTGGGCCGGACACCAGGCGGCCAGGGCCGACAAGGCAAGACAAGCAATGGGAGCTGGCTGAATCTTCATGGGAGAAGCCATTGCACCGTGCAAGCCGATACCGCGCCACTCACAGGACCCTCAACAGGTCGATAATTCCTTGCCCATCGACCCCTGGCACCCGAAATCGACCGATCAACCGCCACGGTGACTCACCTCCGCCCCCAAAGCTGGATGATCAGGCTTCGTTGGCGTGGTTTGTTGTCGAAGTCGATCAGAATCACCTGCTGCCAGGTGCCGAGCGTCGGTCGGCCATCCTTCACCGGCACCATGAGCGAAGGGCCGATCAAGCTGGCGCGCACATGCGAATGACCGTTGCCGTCGTGCCAGGTGTCTTCGTGATGGTAATGCGCATCGCGAGGCGCGATCCGCTCGAAAAACTCCGGCAGATCGCGCAGCAAACCAGGTTCGTATTCGACGGTCGTGAGCCCGCCGGTCGAGCCAGGTACGAACAGAAGAATGTGACCCTCGAGAAGCTCGTGATGCTCGAGGGAGGACTGCAGGTCACCGGTCAAATCAATGATATGACCTTCGCCCCGCGTATCGACGCTGATCGTATCGGTGACCAAGAAGAAATCTTTCGGCGCAGTGTCGTGACTCGTCATGCTGCTCGTATAGCGCATTTAGCCCACCGGCGAGACGTGAGAATTACAAGCCCGGTGATCTTCGCCTCTCCTGGAACGTCGGCCAAAGCTATGATCAACCTCTGTCTTTGCTGAACTCGGCCCAGGCAACAACGCCGGGCCCTCGCCGCTCGCCCAGGACACACCTCCATGTCTTCGCGTTCACCGAACCACCGCGCGCTCCTCATCGGCCTTCTCATCGTCTGCACATCGAGCCCGACCACGGCCCAGAACCGGCGCGGCTTTGCCGCCGACCTGTTCTCGCAACTCGACACGAACCACGACAAATTTCTGTCGGCAAAGGAACTCGGACGACCGGTTCTGCACGACAAAATCGACAAGGACGGCGACGGCAAGGTCACCCTCGCCGAAGCTCAGGCTCATTTCAAAGGCAAGGACCTGCCTCGGTGGCTGTCGAAGCTATACGCCAAACCCCTCGACACATTGACCAAGACCGAGGGAACGCGCGTGTACTGGAACCAATTTCGCGGCCCCAACGGGCAAGGCGTGATGGACGCGCCTCAAGTCCCCATTCATTTTGGCCCTGACTCGAACATCTTGTGGAAGACCGCCGTCGGTGAAGGGCAATCGTCTCCTGTGATCTGGGGCAACCGCATTTTCTTCACGACCGGCTCATCGGAAAACCAGGGCGAACTCACGACGGTCTGTCTGGATCGCGAGCAAGGAAAGGTCCTGTGGCAAACATCGGTCCACGCCCGAACGAAGAGGCGGTACTACCCGTCGAATGGCCCCGCATCACCAACCCCGGCCACCGATGAGCAACACGTTTACGTCTACTTCGGAACCTATGGCCTGCTTTGCTACGACCACAACGGAACCAAGGTCTGGGAACGCAAGATCGATCATCCGGAAAATCAGTACGGGGTATCGGTCTCACCGATCCTGTACGAGGACAAGGTCATCCTGGTTCTGGACGACAACGGCCGGGACTCCCGGATTCTGGCGATGCATCGGGATACAGGCGCCACGGTCTGGGAACAGCCCAGGCACTTCTATCAAGCGGGCTGGGCAACGCCCATGATCTGGCGCAATTCCGGCGGCGATGAACTCGTCGTCTTGGGATCTCGGAGGCTGACATCGTACGATCCCAGCAACGGCAAGGAACTCTGGTGGGCCGGCGGCTTCTCCAAGGAGCCGATCGGCGTGCCCATAACCGGCGAAGATCTTCTCTTTGCGAGCGATGCAGCCGCCGGTGGTCGCGGCGAAATCAAATGGGATGCAGAAGCAAGCTGGAAGGTCACGCTCGAGGATTTCGACAAGAACAAAGACAGCAAGATACAGCGCAAAGAGATGGCCAATGGTTTCAGGATCCCCCTGCGATCCGACCTGGCCAAGCATGAGCCGGGATCTGCCTATCCTGTCAGTCGCCGAAAGGTCGATGGCTGGCTTCGGCAACTGGACAAGGACGGGGATGGCATCAGCAAGAAAGACTGGCTGGAATTCATGGCCGGTTTTTCGATGGAGAGTCAGCCAACACTCATGGCGATCCATCCCGGCGCCCATGGGAATGCTCGACCATTTAGCGTCGCCTGGGAAATCCACAGCGGAATCCCCGAAGTGCCGTCACCGCTTTATCACCAGGGAAGAATCTATCTCCTGCGAAAGGGTGGCCGTCTAGCCTGCATCAGGGCATCGGACGGCAAGGAGCTCTTCCGTGGATTGATCGGGGTAAGGGGGCAGTACATCGCCTCGCCGATCGTGGCCGGCGACAAGCTCATCACGGCCTCGGAACGCGGCACCGTGGCAGTCATTCAAATAGGAGACAAGCTCGAAGTCCTGGCCAGGAACGAGTTCGGCGAGAAGATCCTCGCAACTCCGGCCATTGCCGAAAACAAGATCTACCTGCGAACCGCCGGCCACATGTACGCCATCGGTGGATGAAGGTGGAACTCCACCCGCAGACTGTTGCAGGCCTGTTACAGATCCCGCGCTCGGAGCACGATCGTCCGAGCAACATTGCCGAAGCCATCGACTAGGATGCACGGACCATGCGATTCCTCACCACCTCCCTCGCCGCCATTCTCTCCTGCGCCGTAGCCGCACAGGACTCTTCCCCGCAACGCCCGAACTTCATCGTCTTCCTCACCGACGATCAGGGCTGGGGCGACCTGGGCTGCTACGACCACCCACGTATCCAGTCGCCCAACCTCGACCGGCTCGCGACCCAGAGCGTTCGCTTCACCCAGTGCTACTCGGCCTGCGGAGTCTGCTCGCCATCGCGCTCGGCAATCCTGACCGGCCGCACCCCCTATCGCAACGGCGTCTGGCGCTGGATCCCATCGAACCACGAGGTGCATCTACGCGAAAGCGAGATCACCCTTCCCGAACTTCTCGGTGCGCGCGGCTACTCGACCTGCCACGTCGGCAAGTGGCACCTCAACGGCAAGTTCAACTCGGACCAGCAACCCCAACCCGATGATCACGGCTATCAGTGGTGGTTCGCTACCCAGAACAACGCTTCACCAAGCCATGAGAACCCGACCAACTTCGTCCGCAACGGCGAGAAGGTCGGGCCCCTGAAGGGCTTTTCATCGGTCCTGATCGTCGAGGAGGCCATCGCCTGGCTGAAAGAACACCGCGACGAGCCCTTCTTTCTCACCGTCTGGACTCACGAGCCACACCTGCCGATCGAGAGCGCGCCCGAATACATGGCTCCTTACGCCGACATCGAGGATCCGGGTATCCGCCAACATCACGGCAATATCACCCAACTCGACGCCGCTTTCGGCAAGCTCAGCAAGGCACTCGACGAACTCGGACTGGCCGACAACACCTGCCTCTTCTACACCTCTGACAATGGGCCCGAAGGCACTGGACTGGGCAATCCCAAGCAACCGGACTCGATGAAGAATCGCACCCGCGGTTCCACCGGCGGCCTGCGCGGACGCAAGCGTGCCGACTATGAAGGAGGCATCCGCGTGCCCGGCATGGTGCGATGGCCCGCTTACTTTCGCGCCAACGGCATCCGGTCGGGAACCACCAGCGACATCCCCGTCATCGGCAGCGATATCTTCACGACGATCTGTTCGATCACCGGTATCCCCCTGCCGGACGATCGCACCATCGATGGTGCTGACATGCTGCCGGCCCTGCGCGGCGATCCGGTGCAGCGAAGTCAGCCACTGTACTGGCGCACGCACATCGCGCCCCCGCAGTGCCGCGTGGCGATGCGGATCAATGACTGGAAGATCGTCGCAAATGAGGACCTGACGAAATTCGAGCTCTACGACCTGAGCAAGGACTGGAAGGAGACGACGGATATCTCGGCAGAACACCCCGAAAGGTTCGCCGAACTCAAGCGCCGCCTCATTGCCCACGATGCTGCCGTGAAGGCAGAGGGCCCCGACTGGTGGAAGAATTCGCAGAAGAGCAAGAAGGCCAACAAGAAGAAGGGTGCGAAGGGCCAGACAAAGAAGAACCCGGTCAAGCCCGAAGTGGCCGCCAAACCTCAGCCACCGAAAAAGACAGCTTCACCCAAGAGCAGCCCGGTCAAGGCAGTGCTACCCGCCGGCGTCAGCCAGCAACTCGACCTCGTCTATGCACGCCGCGGCACACGCGAAATGAAGCTCGATCTCTTCGCACCAAAGACCGGCGACGGACCCTTCCCCGCACTGGTCTTCGTCCACGGCGGCGGCTGGTTCAAGGGCGACAAGTCCAAGTACCGGCCGATGGCGCAACGACTCGCAGCACGCGGCTACGTCAGCGCCTGTATCGAGTACCGCCTCGCCGGCGAGGCTTCCTTTCCGGCTGCCATTCATGACTGCAAGTCCAGCCTGCGCTGGTTGCGCGCCCATGCAAAAGAGCTACGGGTGGACACCACACGCATCGGTATCGTCGGCGGATCTGCGGGTGGCCATCTGGCCGGTCTGGTCGCGACCAGCGGGCGCGCTTCCTCGCTGGAAGGGCCGGGGAACCGCGGGCATTCGAGCGCGGTGCAAGCTGCCGTCATCATGGCCGGCCCGATGGACCTGGCCAGCGAGAGCTTCGTGAGCAAGGCGATGGCAGATCCCCGTCGCCGCGTCATCAACTTCCTCGGCGGCACCTACGAGAAGGCCCCTGCAACCTATGCCGCCGCATCGCCGATCTTCCACCTCGATGCCGCCACTCCCCCATGCCTGTTCATGGATGGAGAGAAGGACCGGCCGGGCGAGCGCTACGTGGAAATGCGCAAGCAGATGGACGCACTCGGCATCGAGAACCAGTTCGTCATCATCAAAGATGGACCACATCCCTTCTGGCAACGGAATCCCTGGATCGAGCCAACACTCGAACACCTCGATACTTTTTTCAAGAAGCACCTCGCCAAACAGCAGGCCTACTGACCCTTGAAATATTTTTCGATGATCCAGGCCGGTTGGTGGCGATCGGGCTTGCGCTTGCGGCCGGTCAGATCGATTTCCTTGTCCTTGGGATTATCGACGGTCAGCGGCGTCTTGTCGTCGGTGCCCACCTGCCACTGGCGCATCAACTCCATCATCCTGCCAATGCGCTGAGCCTGCGCGGGAACCCCCGCCAGATTATGGAGTTCGTTGGGGTCCTCGGCGAGATCGAATAGCTGG
The DNA here is from genome assembly GCA_964542765.1 of uncultured candidatus Brocadiaceae bacterium. Taxonomy (GTDB): domain Bacteria; phylum Planctomycetota; class UBA1135; order UBA1135; family UBA2386; genus CAZIVO01. The sequence continues at coordinate 13,926 of CAZIVO010000043.1, forward strand.
TAGTGATCGATCAGCGGATAGCGAATCAGCTTCCAGCGCTCATCGCGAACCGCGCGCATCTTGTTCTCGTAAGCGGTGAACAAGGTGTCGCGCACCCGAGCCTGCTCGCCCCGCCAGATCGGCGCCAGACTGTAACCCTCGACCGTCTCGTTGACGGGCATCCCGGTCATCTCACAGATCGTCGGATAGATATCGAACAGATAGGTCAAGGCTTGCGTCGAGCCCTCGGGAACCCCGGGTCCGGCGAAGACCAGCGGGCACCCCATCGAGTGTTCGTAGAGGTTCTGCTTGCCGAGCAAACCGTGGCTGCCCACCGCCAGACCATGGTCCGCGCTGTAGACCACGATCGTGTTCTCACCGTGACCGGCCTTGTTCAGCGCCTGAAGAATGCGACCAATCTGCGCATCCATGTGGGTGATCATCCCGTAGTACTCGGCCAGCTGATCGCTGATCATCTCCCGCGGCCGCGGCCAGGGAGCCAGCGACTCGTCGCGTCCGGTCATCCAGCCATTGTGGAAGGGGTGTTGCGGCTTGAAGTTCACCGGCAAGGGCGGACGCCGATCGTAGTATTCCTGGAGATAAGGCTCCGGCGGCTGCCGCGGATCATGAGGCGAGGTGAAGGCCACATAGGCGAAGAAGGGCTCATCCTTGTCCTGACTGTTCAGGAACTTGATCGCCGCATCGGCGAACAGTTCGCTCGAGAACTTCGCGCCCAGACGCTTGTTGATGAAGGTGCCATCGGGGCCGATATCCTGCACGGGCACCTTGGTGTGGTCCGACATGCCTCCCATCATCGCGGCCTCGCCCTCCTGGAAACTGCGCAGGAAGGCCTCTTCACGGTTATGCCACTTGCCGGTACCGAAGGTCGCATAACCATTCTTTCCCAGGACCTCGGGCAGGGTCTCGACACCGGCAAGATCCATCGGCACCCGCCAGAGCGTGCGGCCGCTCATCAGCATGGCCCGACTGGGCTGACAGACAGCTCCATGGATCGAGCCAAAGCAGTAGTTCTGAGCGAAGCGGAAGCCTCGTGAAACCAGACTGTCGATGTTCGGAGTGCGGATATGGGGATTGCCAAAAGCGCCCACCGAATCCGGCCGCTGATCGTCGGCGAAGAGAAACAGGATGTTCGGACGATCCGATCGGGTGGCTGACGGTTTGCTGGCTTTCGCCGCGGGTTGCTCCTTCTTGGCAGGCTTCGGTGCTGATGCCGAGCGAGCCGCAGTCTCGCCGATCATCGACTCCAACCGTCGCTTCAACCTCTTGCGCGTCGAAGCATGCTTCGGATCGTCGGCGAGGTTCTTGTACTCTTTTGCGTCCTCCCTGTGATCGAAGAGTTGTGCGCCACGCTTGCCGCCGTCCCACTCGGTGTAGCGCCAGCGCCCGGTGCGGATCGAGTAGCCCGGGAAGGTCGGCCTCTCCTTGCTGCCGGACTTCTTCCTGTCGCGCCGGAATACCTGGGTGATGGCAGCGCCCTTGGAGCGTGCCTTGGGATCATCGAGGAGCTTGGCAAGGCTCTCGCCATCGCAATCGCCAGGCGTGGACAGGCCGCACAACTCGGCTAGCGTCGGATAGAGATCGATCAGCTCGACGATCTCCCGCGAAACCTTGCCCTTGGCCTTCGCACCGGGCGCGGCGATGACCAAAGGCACGCGCGCCGACTGCTCGAAGAGGCTCTGCTTCTGCCAGAGCCCATGCTCGCCGAGGTGATAGCCATGATCGCTGATGAAGACGATCACCGTACTGTCGGCCAGCCCGAGACGATCGACAGCATCGAGCAACTTGCCGACCTGCGCATCCATGAAACTCGTCGAGGCGTGGTAGGCCTGGGTCGCCTCCCGACTCAAACGATCGTCGAGCGTCTCATGGTCTTTCTTGTGGCTCATCAGGGCCGCCGCCGGAATGGCCGAGCGATCCTCTTTCGCGTCGTCTGCCAGCTGGATCGAAGCGGGCGGATAGAGGTCGAAGTATTTCTTCGGTGCCACGAAGGGCGTGTGCGGTCGGTAAAAACCGACCGCCAGGAAGAAGGGCTCGTCGGCGTGCTGCTCGAGCAGCTTCACCGCCGCATCAGCACCGATCCCGTCGGTCTGCTCCTCGTCGGTGCCCTCGGCGGCGAGCCAGCTCAAGGTCGCGCCGAAACGGCCGGGGATCAGGCTGAAGATCTTGTTTTCCTCGTCCTTGTCGCGACCGCGCGGATTGACCACCTGCTCCCAGGACGGAGCGTCGTCCATCACACCGCTGGTGCCGATCTCCTTGGGAACACCGTAATGATAGAGCTTGCCGACACGGGCAGCGAAGTAACCGTTGTTGCGGAACAACTGCGACAGGGTGACCGCGTCGGGGGTCTTCTTGCGGAAGTGTGTCTGATTGCTCAAGACACCGGTGGCATCCGGTCTTTTGCCGGTCAGAAAGGAAGCGCGGCTCGGGTTGCACAGGGGAAACTGGCAATAAGCCCGGTCGAAACGCAGGCCGCGAGCCGCCAGCCGATCGATGTTCGGTGAGCGGACCTGTGGATGGCCGTAGCAGCCGAGGTCATTGTTCAGATCGTCGGAGACGATGAAGAGGACATTGAGCTTCTTCGCACTACCGGGCTTGGCCTGAGATAGAACGGGTGCGGCGAGGGCGGCGAACATCGAGAGGGCGATCGATACGGCTTTCACAGCGTCACTCCTTAGGGGGAAGGCCGCGCATCCTATCCGCAGAAGGCCTTCGGCGTCACGTGGCGGCGACCGAGACGGATGTTTCGCCTCGAACGACTCTACATCTCCGTGGCAGAGGATTAAGCTGCCGACGCCCCATGGCACCCGATACGCCCATGACCCAGTCCGACCCTGCCGACCAGGCATCGATCGCGCGACCTCCGGTCGGTCTCGCCGCGCTGTTGCTGCTCGGACCCTCACTGATCTGGTGCGCGGAGTACATCGGCTCCGGCGAGGTCATCCTGGCGACCCGCTCGGGCGCGATCCTCGGCACCGGCATCCTGTGGGTCATCATCTCCGGGATCTTCTTGAAGTTCTGGATCGGCATGGCCGGTGCGCGTTACACGGTCTGCACCGGTGAGGGCATGATCGATATGATCGCCCGCGTGCCCGGCCCGGC
>CAZIVO010000043.1:17124-26272 GCA_964542765.1 uncultured candidatus Brocadiaceae bacterium
CGGTCTGCACCGGTGAGGGCATGATCGATATGATCGCCCGCGTGCCCGGCCCGGCACACTGGGGTGTCTGGATCGTGCTGGTCGCGCAGGTGGCTGCCGGCGCCATTTCGATCGGCTCTCTGGCAACGGCTGCCGGTGTTTTCGTGAGCAGCCTGCTGCCTGTTTCCGCCGGTGTCGGCGGCCTTGCGGTCACCCTGTTCGCCGTGGCTGTCGCATGGTCAGGTACTTTCGAGATCCTCAAGGTCGTGATGAGCGCGCTGGTCTTCGTGACGGTCATCGGTGTGCTATGGGTCGCGATCACGGTCCTCCCCGAAGCTTCCGCCCTCTTCGAAGGGCTCGCTCTGCATGTCCCGACCGTCCCTGACTGGGCCACGCGAGCAGGTGTCGACGCCAACCCCTGGCGCGAAATCCTACCGCTGCTGGGCTGGGCTGCTGGCGGCTTCGCGAGTCAGGTCTGGTACACCTACTGGGTGCTGGGTGCCGGCTACGGAGCCGCCGCCGGTGCCCGGCAAGGCGAACCCGCCGACACCGAACGGCTGAAACGACTGACACGCGAAGACGGCATGCGCTTGCGGCGCTGGTGTCGCGTCGTGCAGACCGATGCGAGCCTGGCAATGCTGATCGGAATTCTCGTGACCGCATGCTTCTTGATCGCCGGCGCCGGCGTTCTCGGTCCCCGACAAGTCGCCCCCGAAGGGCCCGAGGTAGCCCTCACCCTTTCGACCCTCTTCTCCGAGACATGGGGAGAGCTCGGCGGTTTCCTGTTCCTGCTCGGAGGTACCGCAGCACTGATCTCGACACAGATCGGCCAGCTCGCCGGCTGGCCGCGACTGCTCACCGATGCCTTCAGGATCTGCCTGCCGTCCCTCGGCCGCAACCTGTCCTGGAAGAAGAGATACCGATTCTTCCTCCTGTTCTTCGTGATGACCAACGCCGTGATCGTCTTCGCTCTGAACGAGAAACCAGTCCTTCTGGTGCAGATATCAGCTCTTTTCGACGGACTGTTGCTGACGCCCCTACAAGCGCTGTGGGTCGGAATCGGACTGTTCTATATCCTTCCCAGACTGCTGAGTGACGAGGCTCGCGAGCTTCTGCGCCCACACTGGATCTTCGGAGCTGTTCTGGCCATCGCCTTTGTCGTCTTCGGCTATTTCTGCGTGATCCAGATCCCCCACGTGTTCTGATCAAATCATCGATCGCCACACAAGGGGAACCGAGATGGCTATGATGCCGCGCATGCGCACCTCCCTCCTCGCCATCGTTTTCGCCGCCCTGCCGTCCGTTGCCGCCCTGCAAGCGCCCGAAACACTCGAGTTGCCCTCGCTGTTTTCCGATCACATGGTCTTGCAACGCGACAAACCGATTCCGATCTGGGGCTGGGGTCCCGCCGGCAAAGAGATCCGCGTCCGCCTGGGCAAGCAGAAGGCCGTCGCCACCACCATCGATACAGATGGCCGATGGAAGCTGACGTTGCAGCCGATGGCTGCAGGTGGACCGCACAAGCTCATCGTCCGCGGCGAAGAGAAGATCGTGATCGAGGACGTTCTGATCGGCGAGGTCTGGCTTGCTTCGGGCCAATCGAACATGGCCATGAACGTGCAAGGCTGCATCAATTTCGATCAGGAAAAGGCCGCCGCCGACCTGCCGCAGATCCGCATGTTCAGCGTGCCGCGCAAGCCACAAACGACACCTCAAGATCGGTGCGGCGGAGACTGGCAAGTCTGTTCGCCCGACACCATCGGCCGCTTCTCGGCGACCGCCTATTTCTTCGGGCGCAAGTTACACGAGGTGCTCGACGTGCCTGTCGGCCTGATCAACTCTTCGGTTGGCGGAACAGCAATCGAAGCCTGGACCAGCATGGGCAAGCAAAAGGGCGTGGCCAAGCTGGCGCCGGTCTTCGCCCCCTGGACACAGGCCAAGGGCTCATGGGATCCTGCTGCCGCCGAGAAGAACCACGCCAAGCGACTGGTCAGATGGGAAGCACAAGCAAAGAAGGCGCGCGAGGCCGGCACGAAGGTCCCGCGGAAACCCCGCAAGCAGACCGATCCAGCGCTGTCGACCAACCGTCCAGCCAACCTCTTCAATGGCATGATCTCGCCGGTGGTCGGTTACGGCATCCGTGGCACCATCTGGTATCAGGGCGAGCGCAACTCCAAGAATGATGAGTTCGCCAAGCTCTACCGATATCAGTTGCCGATGCTGGTCGCGGACTGGCGTGAACGCTGGGGACAAGGCGACTTCCCCTTCCTGTGGGTGCAACTCCCCAACTTCAAGGCCGTCAGTGAAGACCCCGGCACCGCCAGCAGTTGGGCGCTCATGCGCGAAAGCATGCTGCTCTCGCTGAAGACGCCCAACACCGGGATGGCCGTGGCCATCGACGTCGGCGATGCCAAGAACATCCACCCCAAGAACAAGCAAGCCGTCGGGCAGCGGCTGGCCCAGTGGGCGCTGGCCGAAACCTACGGTCAAAATATTCCGGCGTCGGGACCACTCTATATTTCCCACCGGGCCCAGGACGGTCGCGTCACCGTGACCTTCGAGCGCGCCCACGGCCTGCGCACCAGCGGCGGACAGCCACCGAAGGGCTTCGCCATCGCCGGTCAGGACCGCCAGTGGCACTGGGCGCAATCGAAGATCGAAGGCAGAGCCATCGTCGTCTGGCACCCGCAGGTAAAATCACCGGTCGCGGTGCGTTACGCCTTCGGCGACAACCCGCAATGCAACCTCGAAAACGGTGCCGGTCTTCCGGCATCGCCCTTCCGCACCGACGACTGGTAAAGCAACGCCATCAGCCACCAAGCGACTCAAGGTAGGCCAGTAGCGAAGCAAACTCCTTCACGGTGAGGTCCTTCACCAGACCTTCGGGCATCAGCGAGTTCTCGAGCTGCTGGCGATTTTTGACCTTGCTCCTGTCGAGCACGACAACCGCGCCGGTTGCATTTCGCAATTCGATCTCGTCGGCAGCCTCTTTCGTGACAAAGCCCATGTGGGCCGAACCATTCTCGAGGGTGAAAAGCTGGGTCGCGAAACCCTGCGCCACCTGAGCGCCGGGCTCGAGGATCGACTCGACCAGCTCGTCACGACCATAGCGCCTGGCTATATCACCGAGAAAAGGCCCTTTCGGCTCCTCCTCGGAGGATGTCGTATGACAGGCCGAGCAGGTCTTCGCAGCAAACAGCTCGCGGCCGAGCTTCACCTCGCCCTTGGCCGTCTTCAGGCGCTTGACCACACGCTCGCGTGGAAGGCTGCCGATCACCTGACCCTCCTTGCCAACCGGCGGCGCCTTCGAAGATTCATCAAGCTTCAGCTTTGTAGCGGCGAAGTTCGCCGCCTCCTTCACCTCTACGTCGGAGTCGGCCAAGCGACTCTTCACCTCATCCGCCCAGGACTTGAGACCTCCGCGGCCGATCGCCTGCAAGAGCACTGCGGCCACTGCCGGCTGGCCCCACGCCGACGCCACCGCGCGCTCGGCCGCACGCTTGGTCTGCACCGGCTGCTTGCTGTTGTGCGCGGCCCTGAGCAAAGCCCCGGCGGCCTTCGCACGCAATGCAGACTCACTGTCATGCGAAGCTGCGACGAGCCCCAGAAAGACGACCGCATCCTCTTCCAGTTTTTCCTGAGCAAGCAGAGCCTCGACGGCCAGTTCGCGGAATGCTTTCTTGTCGCCGGCCAGGAAGAGCAGCCTCTCCATCGCAATCGGCAATGACACCCGGTGTCGCCGCAACTCCTCGAAGATGGACAGCGCCTGCGCATCACTCGCATACTCGAGTTCGCGCTCAATCGCTCTCTCGATTGACATGCTCGAAGCCCAGGTGCTCCGCTTGTAATACGGTCCACTGGTGTCGGGGCGAGTCCCCCACCAACGACCCGTCCACTCGCCCTCGCGATGATAAAGACGGATGAGCGCGCCGAGCAAAAGCGTGCCCTGATCGGGATCTCTGCTGGAATCAAGATGATCGATCAGGCTGGAGACAACAGCGGGTTCGTGCATCGACTTGAGCGCACGCAGAGCACCCCCCTGGAACTCGCCACCCAGGGCAGACAGACATGACTCACTCGCCAGCAGGCTGACCAAGGCCTTGACGGCAGCATGCGCAATCGCCGGGTCGGCATCGGCCGTCAAGGGCAGGATCGAGTCTGCAACCCCGACTCGATCGAGTCGCCCCAGGCCAATGACCGCTTGCAAACGAACCCGCGGATTCTCGTCGGTGAGCGCAGCCAAAAACGGGGCGGCCGGAACCGCCGCCCATTCGTCGCCGTCATCAGCAAGGGCGCGCAGGGCGAACTCACGCAGCTCGTTCCGCGCGATCCAGCCTATCAAAGCATCGCGTGACGCCGCACCTCGCAACTGCTTGAGAGTGAAGAGAGCGGCGACGCGGCCCGCCAGAGGGCCATCACCCTCGACCATGTTTTCCAGAAGGTCGACGGCTCCGACCGTCTCCGTTCGACGCAGCAACTCGCTCTGAGCATGCAAGCGCAAGGTCTGCCCACGACCGCCGATGAACTCCACCAACGCGGAAGTGCTCGCATCTCGTAACACCGGGAAAGCCGCGGACCCCTGATTCGCTCTCAAGCGCAAGATCTGGCCGACGTTCGGGCCGATGTTGTGGTATTTGCCACCCTTCCAGCTGCTCACGTAGAGCCGACCGCGGCCATCCACATCGATATCTGTCGGGCGCGGCAGATCGAGGAAGGTCTCCTGCTTCGCAGCGAAACTGGCTCCCTTGGGCTGGAGGGGGTGACGGTAGATCTTGTTTCTAACCCAATCGCAGGTGTAGAGAGCAGAGCCGTGGGGCCGAGGCAAACTCGGTTCATCCAGCCACAAGGCACCGGTCCCTGAACCACCGCCATAGTCCGCAAGTGGAGCAACGATCTCATCCGAAAAATGCTTGTACAGTGATGGGTAGCCACAGTGCGCGGTCGCAAAGACATGGTGGAGACGAACGTTCCAGCCGCCGCCGTCATTGGTGTTGTCTCTGGTAAAAGCATTGAGCGAAGAGTCGAGAGCAACATCGCAGATATTGCGAAGACCACAGACAAAGACCTCGAGGCCGCTGCCATCCGGCCTGACCCTGACGATGCCACCTCCACGCATGCGAAGGCTCTTGCCATCGGTTCCGCGAGCATCGAGAAAACCGTAATCGCCCACCGCAATGTAGAGCCAGCCATCGATGCCCATGCGCAGACCGTTGGTAGTGTGATCGGCACCGCGAAACTTCAGATCCCGGCCAATGCCACGGACCAGCACTCTGTGCTCCTCAGCAGTGCCATCTCCATCACGGTCTCGAAACAGGCTCAGGTCCGGAGGATGCACGACATACAGAGCTTCGCCGTCCCAAGACAACCCGCGCGGACTATCGACCTTGGCAAAGGTGGTGAACTGATCGGCGCGACCATCGTCATCATGATCGACGCACCGAATGATGCGGCCACGGTCTGCTGCACGGTCCAGCGAAGAGTTCCCATCGACAGCAACAAAGACAATCCCCTCGGGCGTTGCGCACAGGGACACCGGGTAGCTGATGTCGGGAGGGGAGGCAAACACTTCTAGTTTGAACTCGGGCGGAGCCCTGGCTCCAACCAAGGCAGCGGCCTCGCTCTTCACTGGAGATACGGGTTCCGTCTTCTTGATCTCCTTGCCGCCGGAGCCCTTCTCCGCAGGAGGGGTCTTGCCCTTCTTCTTCACCCGGCCAGCCTTCTTCTTCTTCGCGGGCGGTGCCTCGACCTTTTCAGTCGGCTCCTGTGGCGGCGTTGCCTTGATGATCTTCTCGTCGAGTCGGCCCGCCACCCAAAGCATGCCTCGGGTGACCATGTTGAGATATTCCGAACTCTTCACGGTCTCGTTGTGATGGCCGATCGTGGTGCCGAACACCGGGCCCTTGCCGTAGCGACTGGTCCATACACACACCTCGTTTCGCTTGGTGTTCTTGCTCATGGCGTGCATGAGCGGAGTGGTATCCGGCCAGACCTTGCTGATCAGGTAGAGCTCGCCGTTGGGTGTGCGCCACTTCGGCCCCAGCCCCTTCATGACCGGGTGAGCAGGCTGCAAGTTGACAGCATCGAAGGAATACTTGCTGCCATGCCTGTGCGAGGTCACACCGATGAACTTGAACCATTCGTCGGTCTTGTCGCGATAACAGTGTGCCGCGCAGTGAAGCACCACCGCCGGAACACCTTCGCGGTGAGGCTTGAGGATTCTCTCGGTCCACTTCGGGTCGACCACCTTGGCGAAACACTCATCGTGAACGACCACGTCATAGCCCTTCGCCCAGTCCTTCTTCTCGTAGAGAGGAATCTTGGTGTTGGTCGTCCTGCCACCCTGATGCACGATCGTCCAGTCGATCTTCAGCTTCGTTCGCGCCGAGATCCCCTTGGTCAGGATCTGCTTTTGCGCGTCGTAGTCGTGACAACAACCACCGGTGACGAAGAGTGCGCGGACAGGAGGATCCTGAGTCCGGGGAACCGAAGCGAGCAGGACAGAAAAGACCAAAGTGGTGAAAAGTTGATTCATGATGTGATGGGGATGATAAGCGAAAGATGACAGCTTCTTCAGCCGCTCACCCCACGCCGATCGTCACACGGATGTAGCGATCACGGCCCGGTGGCCGGACGCCGGCACCCCGAACCATCACAAGCCAATCAAGGCCGCTGGTGAGCGAACAACAGTCTCACAGGCCAACCGCGAAACTCAGGCCGCTGCTCATCGCGAGGCCACGCACCGCACCGGTATCGAGGACGAAGGCCTGCAAGTAAATCATCGCCCCATCCAGCCAGGGGTTGTTGGGGACCGGGATGGAAAAGTTCGCCGAACCCTTGCCGCCCTGCCCCTTCGACCCCGAAAGCGAGGAACTCAGCATGAGAAGGGTGGCCGCCGGATCGATCCATAACAGGCCACCGAGTAGCGGCGTGCCCTGACTCCGGCGAACCGCGACTCCCAGGCCTGCAACGGAACCACCGACCGCATTCCGAACGGTCACGCCAAACTTCGCATTGCCAACGTAAGGAGCGCTCCCTGACGATTCGAGCACGGGCCGGAAACCACCGGTCCCTGCCGTTGACGTGCCATAGACTTCCGGCCAGGCACACTGCCGCACGAGCACATCGATGCCCGCCTTTCCGGTGTCGGGATCGCACAGGATCGCATAGATCCCCTCCGCACCGACAGCTCCCGGGATACCCGGCAGGGCGGAGCCTCGGTCGAGTTTCACGCTGCCATCAGCCAGCATGGTGTATCTGCCCCTGATCGACACCTTGCCGGACCGCTTGCCCGCCTGATCCTGGGTCAGACCCGAACCGAGCATGCTGAAGGTTCCGGTCACAGGCAAAAAGGATGCTGACAGAAAGCGAGACGAGAAGGATGGGCGCGTCGCTGCCGAGCCAAGGTCGAGTCCAAACCCGGCCACCCGCCAATCCCTGCTCAGATACCTCGTCTTCTTCGCACGGCGGAGGCCGATGGTCAACTCCACTCGAGGACCCGTCCGGCCGACCCAGAAAAAAGCGCTGCCATCGCTGGCCACGGCACCCGGCCGCGATGCCGAGCCCGCCGTCAGGCTGCCATCGGCGGACACGCGGAACGTTCCCTTCGAAGAGTAGATCGAGTCGACCGTCTTGCCAGTCGGCGACACTCCATGTGCTTGCCCCTTTTCCGTATACGTGCCACCGCCGACAAAGCTGGCAACACCAAGATTGGTGTACGTCGCCAGGCCCTGGCTGTCGTTGATCTGCACGCTACGAACCAGATGGTGATCCCCGACCATGGTCTGGTTCGATTGCCCGGAGGATGTCTTGATCAAGATGGCGACCCATGGATCGCCCGTCGAACGATGGCCGGCGCCTATGGCCACCTGCCGATCAGCCCGCATGTGAACATGGATGACCCGGGTTCCCGGATTGGTCGGATCGAAATCGAGGGTCGTGAGACCCTCTGTCGAGAGCTTGTAGGTGCCGTTGCCCTGATTCGGAGCCGAGTTGATCGCACCCCCGGTGCAAACTCCGTACTCAATCCCTGTCCAGGACACGGTGCCGTCCACCTTGAAGATGAAACGGCCATTGTTGGCCATGATCTCGGACCCGTTCTGCGCCTTGCAATTGCCTTTGGGGCGACCGCCGGTGACCCCGAAAGCATAGTTTCCCGACAGGCGCAGCGGACTCTGCCCCGGCACCGAAGCGGTACCCAGGCAGATCAGGATCGTGGCAATGCATTGAGCAAACAATCGGCGGGGCCTCATGCCGCGCACGATAACCCGGCTTCGTTCCCTATCACCTTGCGAACCGATGAATAGACATCTGAAAGCCGAATAAAACACAGGTGAAACCCTCAATATCGGTCCTAAAACCCATTTTTAATGAATATGTCATATAAGATGTCTTTTTAAGATTAAATAGGCATCTAAGATGTTATTGTCTTGGCATGATGAACGAAGAGTCGCAGGGACCGCGGTTCAACCTCGACGACCTCGCTGAGGCGGCGGTCTTGGAGGGTGGGAAGCGCCTCGAGACGCGAACCATTCGTAGCTGGATAAAGGCCGGGGTTCTGCCCGGGCCCGATGGAAAAGGAAGGGGGCAAGGACGGCACTATGGTGAAAGACATCGAATCAGACTTCTGTTTTTGCAGAGAATCCAAAAGGCTCTTGGCGAAAACAGCAGGCTTCCCCTCAGGCTCATCGCCACCTACCTACCCAATATAGACGAAGGCACGATCAGGAGGGTGGCCAGGGGCGATGTGCCCCACGCGGAACTGCAAAGTGCCATCGCAACTCACACTCTTCATGCTCATCGTAGCGCGGAGGCAATCGCGCCAATGATGAGCGCAGAGGAACCTCCGTCACCGGTTCCCAAAAAAACTCGAAGGGATCAGGGTGACGAACACTGGACCACCATCGAGGTCACCAAGAACGTCTCGCTGCGTATGCGAGGCGACGACCCTGACCAGGTGGCGCAACTCGCGAAGATGGCAAGACATCTTCGCGAATGGACTGAGGGCGAGCCCTAACAACCCGCCCTCAATGAACTGAAAGGTTCTGCTCAATCGCAGCAGGCCTGTCAAAAAACCGCATCTCCTCGCGGCGCAGGGGAAGGTGTGTGCCTACAGAGCGCCGAGACCGAAGACTCACGGAGGCTAGCCATGAAAAACATCACCATTCAGTTC
>CAZIVO010000044.1:0-23616 GCA_964542765.1 uncultured candidatus Brocadiaceae bacterium
ACCGAGTTCCTCGACCTCAGCTCCCAGGGCGCGGAGATGATCGAGGACGGATTGCACGCTGATTTCCGGAGTTGAGGCACCGGAGGTAATTCCGATGGTCTCGACGTTTTCCAGCCATGCTGGATCGATCTCCTCCGAGCCAAGAATCAAGTAAGAAGGGGCTCCTCTCGAGGCTCCTATCTCCGCCAGACGATTGCTGTTTGAACTCGTCGGGTCACCCAGAACGAGCCAAAGGTCGACATCTCCCAGGCGCTCCTTCACCGCAGACTGCCTGTTCGTCGTGGCGTAGCATATATCGCTACTCCGCGGGGCTTCCAGCTTCGGGAAGCGTCGCAACAAGACCGCCATGACCGCCTGAGCCTCATCGAGGCTCAGTGTCGTCTGCGTCAGAACGGCCACCTTCTCCGGGTCCTCCACCTCGACCTTCTCAGCCTCCTCGGCATCAGCTATGACGAGGGTCTGGTCGGGCGCTTCGCCCACAACACCAACAACTTCGACATGTTCTCGGTGCCCGATCAAGAGAATCGTGAACCCCCGCTTGGCAAAGCTCCTGGCCTCGACATGAACCTTTGTCACCAAGGGGCAGGTCGCATCGATCTGGGGCAGGGCCAGAGTGCTTGCTTCTTCATAAACCTTGGGCTCCACTCCATGAGCGGAGAAAACCACCGGCGCACCAGTCGGAACCTGGCTCAGTTCCTCGACAAAAACAGCTCCTCGCTCGACCAGATCCTCGACCACCACCCGGTTATGCACGATCTCATGACGCACGTAGACCGGAGCGCCAAACTTGGCCAGCGCCCGCTCGACCACCTCGATCGCACGCTCGACGCCGGCACAAAATCCGCGGGGGCTACAGACAATTGCCTTCATATTGGAACAGAGTGTGCAACCTGGGGCGCGGTCCCACAAGCCTCGGTCGAGCTTCGGAGTGGGGCTTGGGGTTTTTCGATCGGCTTACCGCGCTATGCTGCGCATTCTTTCCCTTTCCGGGGATAAACCCCACATAACAAGGAGCAGATGCGCGATCACGTCTGTGTTGCAAATGGGCAAGGCTTCTGGGGGGACTCGATTCTGGGTCCTGTCCGCCTCGTCCGTGAAGGCCCGCTCGACTATCTAGCCCTCGACTACCTGGCCGAGGTCACGATGAGCATCATGCAAAAGTTGAAGAGCAGGGACCCGTCTGCCGGCTACGCGACGGACTTTCTGCGCATGCTCGACCGAATCCTGCCCGAACTCAGAGAAAAAGGGACCCGGGTGATCGCGAATGCCGGCGGCGTGAATCCACAAGGCTGCATGGAAGCGGTCCTCGATCTCGCCAGGCAAAAGAGCGTGACCGGACTCGGGGTCGGAATTATCGAGGGCGACGACATCCTGGAGCAATTGCCACAATTGGTCGAGCAGGGAGAGCCCTTCGAGAACATGGATACGGGCGAGCCGCTCGACGCCATCGTAGATCGCATCACCAGCGCTAATGTCTATATAGGATCACGCCCGGTGGCAGACTGTTTGGCTGCTGGCGCGGATATCGTGATCGGCGGACGCATCACCGATCCCGCCCTCGTCACCGGACCTCTGGTCCACGAGTTCGGGTGGAGCGATCAGGATTACGACAAGCTCGCAGCAGCCACCGTGGCGGGGCATATTTCGGAATGCGGCGCGCAATGCACGGGCGGGAACTTCACGGCATGGCGAGAGATCCCTGAAATGGCGCGCATTGGCTATCCAATCATCGATGCCAAGCCGGACGGGAGCTTCTGCGTGACCAAGCATGCAAACACCGGCGGACTTGTGGACCGACGGACCGTGACCTCCCAGCTCCTCTACGAGATGGGCGACCCCTCACGCTACCTCGGCCCTGATTGCATCGCCGACTTCGCAACGATTCAGATGGAAGAAGAAGCGACAAACCGCGTCCGCATCTCAGGCGTACGGGGCCACGCTCCAACAGACACTTACAAGGTCTCCATCAGCTACTTCAACGGCTACAAGGCGGTCGGCCAACTGACGGTCGCTGGACCCGAAGCTGTCGCCAAGGCTCAACTCTGTGCGGAGATTGTTTTCGATCGACTTGCGCTGGACGGCGTCGAATTCGAAGACAGCGAAAAGACCGTGGAGCTCATCGGCAGCGGTGTCTGCCATGAGGGCATCGTTCCCTTGAGCGATCCTCCGGAGGTGGTGCTTCGAATCGGGGTCCGCCACCCTGATAAAGGCAAGGTCAATCGGTTCGGCATGGAGATCGTACCTCTTGTCACCAGCGGCCCCCCAGGGGTCACCGGTTTCGCTGGTGGCCGCCCCAAGGCTACAGAGGTGATCAGTTTCTGGCCGGCACTGATAAGCAAAGACAAGCTCGCCCCAACAGTTCGCGTGGAGAAGGTCTGATGGCCAAGATCAAGCTGCGTGACATCGCCTATGCACGATCCGGAGACAAGGGAGACGGCAGCAACGTGGGGATCTTTGCGCAATCGCAAGAGGACTTTGCCTTCCTCGAGCAGAACCTCACAGAGGAAAGGGTCAAAGAACACTTCCGGAACATCTGCAAGGGCAATGTCACTCGATACGTCGCGCCCAACTTGCTCGCCCTGAATTTCATTCTTGAAGACAGCCTGGGCGGAGGGGGTAGTGAAAGCTTGAAGACCGATGCGCAGGGAAAAACTCACGGCATCGGCATTCTCGAGATGGAACTGGAAAGATGACACTCCCCGCGGTGATCGAAGACCTCCGCACACGTGCCCAAAACCTCCGCCGACGCATCGTTCTACCGGAAGTCGATGATCCAAGGATGGTGGAGGCTCGACGATCGATCGAAGAATCCGGAATAGCCGATATTGTCTGGGTCGAAGATCCCGCGATGAGCCCTTGGGTCACCGAGGTCGCCGAACACATCTACCAGCAACGCAAGCACCGGGGAGGCACCAGCGAAGATGCCGTGCGACTGTCCCGTGACCCCCTCTATTTCGGCGCATCACTGGTTCACCTCGGTCATGCCGATGCCAGTGTCGCCGGCGCTGCTCACCCGACAGCCGAGGTCATTCGCGCCGGCATTCATTGTGTCGGAACAGCGCCAGAGATCTCGACCGTCTCCTCCACTTTCTTGATGGTACGCGGCGAGGAGGTCTTTTCTTACGCCGACTGCGGAGTGGTTCCTCAACCGGACACCGAGCAACTCGTAGAAATCGCAAAATCCACCGCTCAAAACCACGCTTTGCTTTCCGGCCAGCGTCCCCGTGTCGCATTCCTGTCCTTCTCGACACGGGGTAGCGCCAGCCACCCTCGCGCCGAAACGGTGAGGCAGGCAGCCAATCAGTTTCGCAAGCAATGCCCGGGCACCATCGCCGATGGAGAGCTCCAGTTTGACTCTGCCTACGTACCTGGGATTGCCGCGCAGAAGGCCCCCGAAAGCCCTATCGCGGGCATGGCAAACGTCTTCATCTTTCCGGACCTCGGAGCAGGCAACATCGCCTACAAGATTTCTGAACGCCTCGGTGGGTTCCTGGCTTTCGGACCGATTGTCCAGGGGTTGGCAAAACCTTGCCTCGACCTGTCACGGGGTTGTGGCGTCAGCGATATCGAAAATGTCGTGGCCGTTGCCTCGGTGATGTCAGGGTCCGGCACCGGATAAGGGCGAGTTTCTCCGGAACACTCTCCTTCAAAGCGCGACCGAGAAGGCGCCGCACCACGGCCAGGGAAGCCGTGCAGAACTGGACATGCTGACGGCGACCACGCGATCCGCGCCCCCCCTTCTCAGTCCATATGCTCGACCACGGCAGAGCCGAACTCGGAGCACTTGATCGGGGAAACCCCATCCATGAGACGGGCGAAGTCGTAAGTGACCTGATCAGCGTCAATCGCGCCCTTTACCCCCTTGATGATCAGGTCGGCCGCCTCGGTCCAGCCCATGTAGCGGAACATCATCTCTCCGGACAAGATCACGGACCCGGGATTCACCTTGTCCTGGCCGGCATACTTCGGCGCCGTGCCATGCGTAGCCTCGAAAATGGCGTGACCGGTGTCGTAGTTGATATTGCCACCCGGCGCGATGCCGATGCCACCAACGCAGGCTGCCAGAGCATCCGAGATATAGTCGCCATTGAGATTCATCGTGGCGATGACGCTGTATTCTCCCGGCCGCGTGAGAATTTGCTGAAGAAACGCATCGGCGATGACATCCTTGATGACTATTTCGCGTCCATCGGCCGTGAGCGTCTGCCAGGGGCCGCCGTCCAGGTCACGCGCACCGAACTCCTTGCGAGCAACTTCATACCCCCAGTCGCGGAAGGCCCCCTCGGTGAACTTCATGATGTTCCCCTTGTGCACGAGAGTGACGCTTTCGGATCCGTTCTGAATCGCATAATTGATCGCCGCGCGAACCAATCGTTCAGTCCCCTGCTCGGACACGGGCTTGATGCCGAAACCCGTGGTTTCAGGAAATCTCACCTTATCGAACATCTCAGGGAAGCCCCCCTGGAAGGCCTCCTTGAACTTGCCCACCTCCTCGGTGCCAGCTTCGAACTCGATGCCGGCATAGATGTCCTCGGTATTCTCCCTGAAGATCACCATGTTGGTCTGTTCAGGATGCTTGACCGGACTCGGCACCCCGTCGAAATACCGAACCGGCCGCAGGCACACGTAAAGATCGAGTTGCTGGCGAAGGGCCACGTTCAAGCTCCGAATCCCACCGCCAACCGGTGTTGTCAGCGGGCCCTTGATGCCAACCAGATAGTCGCGAAAGGCCTCTACGGTCTCACCCGGAAGCCAGTTGCCGGTGGCGTCGTATGCCGATTGTCCGGCCAATACCGGTTTCCATTCGATCCTCCGCGCACCCGTGTATGCCTTTTCTACCGCAGCATCGAACACCATCGCTGAAGCCCGCCATATGTCCGGACCCGTGCCATCACCGTCGATGAAGGGAATAACCGGTTCGTCGGGAACAGACAGCCCGTCCGCTGTCATCGTGATCTTGGCTGGCATCTATCTTCCTTACGCTGCCTGACTTGGCGCCTGTCGGAGAAAAAGGGCGAGGAGTCTAGCACAGTGGCTCGCCAATCAGAAGGGGACCCGGCACCTCGCAGAGAGAAACCTCCCATGCCGCGGGAAATCTCTCACTTACCGGTCAGAAAAGCATGAGTTTCCATGACGCGATGCCAGGCTCCTCCTAACGCAAGGCCCATCTTCGCATCACGAGCGAATCGCTTCACATGCCAATCGAAGGTCTCCATGCGCTCAGCGAGTTCGACCCCCCAGCGCGCCTCGATCCTCCGGCTAACCTCTTCCGAAGGATCTTCGAGCGTCACCGCACGGCGCTTGATAGCAATCAGCTTCGTCGCAAGTTCGCCAACAACTTCAGCCACCGACTCGGCATGTTCCGGGGCCGTAATGGCCGCGAAAGCATTGTTGATCTCGGTGAGTGCTTGGACGTTCTCTCTCATCGCGATCTCATGCTCGGACTCTTTCTTTTGAGCTCCCCCGCCCTCTCCCGTGCAGTTCACGAGCAAGGCAGAGAGGATGGCGATGGCAATTCCCCACCTCCTTCGAGTGAGAAGGTTGGGGCTTGCCAAATAGCACTCTCTGCGGGGATTGCTCATGTTGATGGTTCCGATCATGGCGGTCAGCACCGGCAGCGCCGCCCTCACAAGACGAGCATCACCTCGTCCAAGGGCTTTCGCAAGGAGGCGCAAGCTGGAACAAGACAATCATCTGCAGGGTAGCCAATCGGAATCAGCAGGAAAGGCCTCTCGTTTTCGGATCTTTCGAGGAGCCCGCCGAGGAAGGACATGGGGCTGGGCGTGTGTGTCAATGTAGCGAGTCCAGCATACTGAGCCGCCGCCAGCAACAACCCAACGGCGATCCCCACCGACTCGTTGACGTAGTAAACCTGCCCTTCGTCCTCATCTCGAATCTGCTTGAACACGACGATCAACCATGGAGCCTCTTCGAGGAACTCCTTGCGCGCATCCGTCCCGAACTTCTCCAGGTCGGCCAGCCATTCGGCATTAGCCCGCCCGCCATAGAACTCGCCCTCTACCCCCTCCGCTGCAACGCGAAGCTCACGCTTTAGCTCTGGAGTCCGAATGCACACGAAACGCCATGGCTGCTTGTTCGAACCACTCGGCGAAGTTGTTGCACAGCGGATGAGCCACTCGATCGTCTCGAGCGACACCGGCCGGTTGCTGAACTTCCGAACACTTCGGCGACGGCTCAAGATCTCGTAACACCGTCGAGCCTCCTGTTCCGGGGATAGGTCGGGGATGTGTTGGTCTCTCAAGGAGACCATATCGGGTTCGGTCATGGTCACTCCGTGGTATCGCGTCTGCCGTCGAGGATACCCGAACTTCGTCGTTGTCCAGGGCAACTGCTGGCAGCGCATGCGCTCGGAAAACCCGTCGTCGCCGGACTCCTTGTCTTCTCGCTCCTACGAAGGACCCTTGCCCGGATTCAAAGTCTGCTGAGCGGACTCGCGCTGAAGCAGCAAGAAGTCGGTGCGGCGCTGTGGATCGATCGAGGGATGGAGGGGATCGGGGCGAGAGCTGGCAATGGCCTGATCGTAGATCTCGAGCAAGCTCGCACAATGCTCGTCGGGGAGGGGCGGCAGAGCAGGGATCTTCCTTGCAAGTTCCTCGCAAATTTCCGGTCGCGCAAGAATTCTGGCCATCGCCTCTGCCAGAGCTTCCACATCTCCTGGGGGCACGGCTATCGCCGCCTCCCCCGCGCGGGCGGGCATCGCGCCAATATTAGTGATCAAGCAAGGCAGGCCCAGTTCGAAACACTCATCGAGAACGAAGCCGAAGGTTTCAAAACACAACATCGGGAAAACCCCCATGTGAATCCCTGCTCCCCGGAGTTGTTCGTAGTCATACTTGCCATGGAAGGTGACCGACATGCCGCTCGCAAGGTCACGAAGTTCCCGGTCAAGATCTTCGGTATCGATCCATCCGAAAACGTGCAGTTCGACCTTCTGCGACGGCTCCTTCGCGGCGGCTTGCCGCAGAGCTCGCAACGCCCCCTGAACCCCCTTGCGTTGCGTCACCACTCCCCAGTATGCGAAGCGAAAAGGCTCGCCCTCGCCGGGCGAGAGAGGAGGTGCAGACTCCGCAAATCGCCGCTGGTAGCCCATCGAAAGAATGCGAGTTCGGTCCTCGGGAAATCCGGTCCACTCGCAAACCGCGTCTCGCGTCGCCGCCGTCGAGAAGAAAACACCCCGGGCGAGACCGAGTTCATTCAAATAGTTCTCACGGTGTAGTCGAATACCCTCCTCGATCTCTATCTGTGACTCATGTCCGTAGCGAGGCACACAATCGACGCAGGATTCCACCGACAGGTGGCGGGAGCAGTTCTCTCCATCCCGTCGAACACGAAAGCAGCGTGGGCAAGACACGTAAAGATCGTGGATTGTCACGATGACCGGAATGTTCATGTCATCGCAAATCTCGACGATATTCGAGGTCAGCCGCAACCAGTGATGCAAGTGGACGATGTCGGGCTGCTCGGACGCGAGAGTCTCTCGCAGAACGCGATCGACCCCGGGGTGATAAGCCTTCGCATGCAGGTCGTTGAAGTCGTCATCACGATGAAGCCGAAGCAACCGTAGCCCTTCGACCTCGATCTCCTCGGTCCCGACCTCTTCCCATACCGTCCAGCTACCGGAGACCAGCACGACCTCGTGCCCTTGAGCCTGTTGCCGCGGGGCTATATCCCGGAGATAAGACTCTGTCCCCCCGGATGTCTCCGGAAAGAAGCCATGAGTGAAGTGAAGGATCTTCAAGTGGACGCCAACTCTACCTTGACGTGGAATATCTCGAACGAACTACCGCGCCACGTCGTCAACTCACTTGAAATACCATTCCGTCGATGCGACCGCCACCGAGCCTGTCCCGCTGCCGCCCGCAATCAGACAGATCTGGCCATTCACCACCATGGGAACATGCGTCGCCCGCGAAGTGGTCATTCGCGGCCCAGGGGTCCACTTGTCACTGGCCTCGTCATAGACCTCGGTCGTGGCCATGGCTGTCGGAGCAGTCACGCTACCGAGAGCGCCGCCGATAGCCATGAATCTGCCCTTGCCTATCTCGATCGTGTAGCTGAGGGCGCGCGCGAAGCTGAGCCGCCCCGCCTGTTTCCAGGACATCTTCTTGAGGTCGAATATCTCAACAGCCGCGGTCGGAGTCCCGGGGTTGGCTATCGTGACTTGATTGACGCCGCCGGCCAACAGCCAGCGATCCCCCGACATCTTTACCGGGTAAGTCGCTGCTCGAGGAACCGCCATCGAAGGTCCACGCGTCCACTTATTAGTCTTCGGATCATAGATCTCGGTCGTCGCAAAGACCGTCGGGATCTTGATGATGAACTGCGTCCATCCCAAACCACCAATCGCCATGATCCGCCCATCGGGCAACTTGATCGTGCTATGTGCCGCGCGCGGATCGTTCATGTTGGGACCGCGGGTCCACTTGTTTGTCTTCGGGTCATAGAACTCCGTGAGCTTCTCAGCCGTGTTGAGCGTCGCCAATGGGTTGGATGTCACGAGTTGTGAAATGCCACCCGTCACCATCACGCGGCCATCATCGAGAAGAATCGCATGATGCGCGAAACGCTTCGCGATCAAGGGGGGAGCAAGGGTGAACTTGTTCGTCTTCGGATCGTAGATCTCGCAGACATCGCTTTCGTAAGCATTCTTGTTCACCCCGGCAATGACCAAGAGGCGGCCATCCTTCAGCCGCACGGTCTGGTGGATTCCGTGTTCCTTCAACATCGACGGTCCTGCTGACCAGGAATCGGATATCGGGTCGTAGATCTCGGTCGAGGTCAAACTGGGACAGTTGACCAGCGTCCCGGTACCTCCGCCGGTCACGATGAATTTCCCATCTGGAAGCTTGGAGACCTGATGAAATACTCGTGCCTGCGCCAGTGGCTTCTTTCGATCCCGGAACCTCCGGCCAGGACCGAACCGTACGGCCACAGGATTCGAGATGGGTCCTATCAGGTGCTTCTGGCCCTGCCAGTTCAAGGTAATAGCCTGGAAGTAAACGGCAGCGTCATGCCAGCGAACCCTGTCGGGCAGCTTGATGCTCGGTGCTTTGAACAAAAGCGTCGGCGGCAGGAAGTACCCCATGATGCTCAATCCGAGCGACTCCGCGCCCACCTGGAGCACCCTGGGATCGGATTGGTCGATCAGGCGCAGAGGGGTCGGGCCAGCGGACACGCTCATCAAGATGGCGGTGGATGCGCCGAGTTTTCCCGGCCCCACCGCCAGCTCCAGCGAGCCGGGGAGGCCGCCGCCTTCGGCTTCCAAAGCCAGAGACTGAGCGACAATCGCTCCCTGGATACAGATCGTGAGCAGCGCAATGCGAAAGATGATCATCAGGGCCTCCGAACTCTCCAAATCATACCCCGAACACCGCCTTGGGGGGGGTGCTGAAGGGTCTGAGCGCTGAAACCCCGGAGAGACTGCCCAGACACCCCCCCCGCTGATCACATCGCGTCACCGCAAATAATGCTCCGCATGGAATTCCAGCGTCCCCAACACATCCCGAGGAGCAAAGTAGATGCTGATGCCTTTTTCCCGTTTCCATTGGCCGAGACCTCTTGCGATTTTTTTCGTCGCCGCCACCTGCCAGGCTCAGAGCGAAGTCACCATCTGGCTCGATTCGCATGGCGTGCCGCATATAGAAGCAGCCGACAACGACTCCCTGACCTACGGCATCGGCTACATGCATGGACGGGACCGACGCTTCCAACTCGAACTACTCAAGTTCGCGGCCGCCGGAAGATTGCGGGAGTTGGTCGGGGATCAGGGCGACCAGAAGGTCCTCGCATCGCTCGACATCTACAGTCGCGTTCTCGACTTCCCCGGCCATGGGTCGGCGATGCTCGAGGCCGGGTCCGCTGCTTCGCGCGCCACCCTCGAAGCCTATGCCGATGGAATAAATTCCGCGACGCGAGCGGAGCCAAGAGCAATGGAATTCGGGTTGATGAAATACCGACCCGAACCCTGGAGTGCTCGGGACACCGCAGCCATCATGGCGATGGTCTCTTTCGGTCTATGCAAGAACTGGCAACTCGAGCTGGGACGCCTCGAACTCATTCTCCACCAGCTCCGCACCGGCGGCTCCATCGAGCGCGCGCTGGCAATCTGGAAGCCTCGCTACCGCCTTCCCCCTCATCTGATCGGCGAGAAACCAGAAACGGATCCCTTCGCAAACATTCCGGTAATCGCTCCCGAACTCATCAAATTCCTCGAAGGTTGGGTCGTTCACTCCGCCCCTCCAAGGGATGCCAGAGAACTCCGCGAAGGCAGCAGCGCCTTCTCCGCCCATGGACGCGGAGGTGGCCGCAGCAACAATTGGGCGATGAGCGGTTCCTGGACCGGCACCGGCAAAGGCGCCCTGTCCTCGGACCCGCACATGCCTCACGCCATGCCATCGCTCGGTTATTTGGCGCATATCCACCGCACCAATGGACCGAGCGTGATCGGAGGGTGCCTGGTCGGCCTGCCAACCATTGCTTTTGGCACAAACGGTGAGGTCGCTTGGGGCGCCACCGCAAACTGGGGCGATGTCACGGACCTCTATGTCGAGAAACCAGTTCCGGGAAATCCTGATGCCTATCTGTTTGAGGGCAAGGCCGAAGCCTTCGCCGTGCGGGAAGAGATCTTCAAGATCCGCAACCGAGATGGGTCGGTACGAGAAGAGATCCGCCAGTTCCGCAGTTCTCGCCACGGGCCGCTGCTGAACGACTTCGTCGATCGACTCCCCGATGACTTTCCACCGGTCGCATTGCGCTACAGCCGCGGCAATGGAATGCCAGTCGCCGCTGTTCTCAAACTTTATGATGCAACAGATGTGGCCGAGGCAAGGCGGGCGATGCTCGAATTCACGGCGATGGTCGGTCACTGGGTCCTGGCCGATGCCAAGGGCAACTGCGGTTACACCGGACCCTTCTCCTTGCCAAGCCGGAAACGACACCTCGGAACCTTGCCTGTCCCGGGCTGGACCGGTGCCTACGAATGGAACGGTCTGATCCCTGCCCAGAGCTTGCCCTGGATCGATAATCCGAAGAGCGGCTTCGTCGGCAGCGCCAACAATCAGGTCGTGCAACCCGAGTCCACCGGCTACCCGATCAACTTCGAAGGTGACGTCAACCATCGCTGGTACCGGATTCGCGAATTCCTGGCTTCTGGCCGAGGTGATCGCAGCGTCACAGAGGCGATCAGCCAGCTGCAGATCGACGGTGTCGATCACGGCTGGAATCAGTTGAAAGGGCTCTACGGCGAGGCCATCAGGCCGCTCGAAGCGAGCAAGAGTGAGCTGGCCGTCGCCGCCGCCGCCAGAGAACTCCTCTCCTGGAATGGCGATAGTCTCCCCGACTCACCGGCGCCGACCCTGTTCAACGCCCTCAACGCAATGCTCGTCAAACGCATGCTCGAAGACGAGATGTCGCCCGGCACACAGCAATTCATCCTGAGTCATTTCAACATCGAACCCTTCATCTACGACCTTCTCAGGAACGCCGACAACCCGGCCTGGGATGATCGGCGCACGGAGGTCCTTGAGACCCCGGTGGAGGTGATCGCTTCGGTCTTCCGCGAAGCCGTCGATGCACTCGCGGCACGCTATGGCAAGAAGATGTCACGCTGGGCCTGGAAACGCGCAGCCCCCTTCCACATCCAGCACCCCTTCGGATCAAACCCCCTGCTATCGCTGCGGGTCAACCGCGGACCCTTTGTCGCGCGCGGGTCGAGCAACACGGTCTGGAAACATCAGTTCGGCCGCGAAAAACTCACGAGCTTCCCGATCCTTTACGGCCCTGTCCTGCGCGTGAACATCGACCTGGCAGACCTGCCGGGATCCAAGATGGTGTTGCCGGGCGGTCAATCGGGACACCCTCGCTCCGAGCACTACGACGATCTTCTGTCTCTCTACATGAATGGAGACGGCGTCTCCATGGACATGGACATGACGAGGATCCGTCGGGCGGCGGTCGAAAAGATCGAACTACGCAGGTAGCCGCCTCAGTACAACCACTCCGAGGTATTCACATTGATCGCGCTGGGTCCGGTGCCACCACCGATGATGTGGATCTGCCCCTCCGGCGTGCGGATATAGCCGTACGCCGCCCTACTCGTACCCAGCGAGGGTCCCGAGGACCAGGTTCTCGTCTTGGCATCAAACACTTCGGTGGTGGCAATGGCCAAGGGCTTGAGCACCGTGCCGTTGCCGCCGCCGATATGAATGTATTTGCCATTACCCAGGGCAAAACCGAAGTGCATGCCGCGGGCCTGCTTCATGCTGCCCACCGTGGTCCACTTGTTCGTGGCAACATCGTAGATCTCAGCCGTATTGGTCACCTTGCCGGGACTGGTTAGCGAAATCGTGGCAACGCCGCCCGAGACCAGGATCTTGCCGCCGCCGAGATCGACGATCGGAGCAATTCCCCGGGCTCCAGCCATCGCAGGCCCGGCCGTGATCTTGTTCGTCTTCGGATCAAAAAAGTCGCAGTTCGTCCAGACGGTTGGAAGCTTGACCAGGACCCGGTACCACCCGAGGCCACCGACGATCATGTACTTGCCGTTGGACAGCAAGATGACCCGGTGCCCGACCCTCGGCACGATCATCACGGGTCCAGCCACCCACTTGTTGGTCTTCGGGTCATAGATCTCGGTCGTATCCACCGCTGACGTGATCGGCGAGAGGAGGTTTCCACCGGTCACATTCTGTGCATACCCACCGCTGACCCAAACGCGGCCATCTGCCAGAAGGGCCGCATCGTGCCCTGCCCGCTTGCTGCTCATCGACGGCAACTTCGTCCAGGCGTTGGTCTTCGGATCCCAAATTTCTGCGGCTGATTGAGGATTGTTCTGAATGTCCACGCCACCGGCTACCAGGATGCGACCGTCCAAAAGTTTGGTGGCCGTATGAACCGAATGCTCGGTCACCATCAAGGGGCCGGGCACGAAACGGTCAGTCATCACGTCGTAGATTTCACAATTCTTGGTGGCGATCTGAGCCAGCAATCCGCCCTGTCCACCACCGATCACCATGTATTTGTTGCCCGGAATCTCCAGCACCTGCGGGAAGGAAACCGCGACCCTGAGCTTGACGCCGCGATCAACGAAGTTCGACTTCGGATAGAAACGGGTTGCCGTCGGATTGCTGAGTGGGCCAACGAAATACTGGGTTCCCGGAAGCGTGAAGCCCTGCCAGTACAGGGTTGCCCCCTTGAACGATGGATTGTTCGGCACCGACATCGCGGAGGTTTGATATTTCCAGTTTGGCGGCAAGCATGGGCCGGAAAAGGCGAGTCCGACCTGCAAAAGGTTCAGGCCAACCGAAAGGTTGCGCGGATCTTTCCGATCGATCAGGGCCAGCGGCGTCGGTCCCGGGGTCGTGTCGAGCAAGATCGCCGCGATCTTGCCGGGAGCGCCGGTCATCGCGGCCTGCAGGGTGCCAGGAAAGGACCCTCCCTCCACGCGCAGTTGAGGCGCCTGCGCCGACATCGAAGCGGCACCGAAGAAGCAGAGGGCGGTCGTCGTGACAAAATGTTTCATCATCATTCGAACAATACTCAAAGGCTCGGCTGGGCCACGGATCGCGAGATCGCGGCATCTTGCAGGGTCTTTCATCCTAGACGATAAGCCCCTCGACCGTGAGTAGGTCCCCTGCCAATGGCCTACATTGACGCCAACGATCTATTCCCAAGGGTTTCCTGACGGCTACGCCGCAAGGCCAGCCCGCCGTCGCGACCCGCGTGACGCTCCCCTTCAGATATCAGGCGCGAAGGCCCCTCGATGAATGGCGTCAGTCCCGATTTTTTCGCGATGGCTTTGTCGCAGCGCCTTTGTCGAGCGCGGGAGCCTCGGACTTGGCCGGACAATCACCAGGCACACGGATCAGATAATTCTTCAGGAACGCCTGCGTCCGGCCCCAAAACGTGGGCGGTCGGAGAACGCTGAGGGCCAGACCCACGGCCATGAAATCTCCATGTGAGCCATTGGCGACGACAACCATCTCATGACAGATCCCCAGGGCGGCACAAGCTCGGGCCATCCGCTGCGACTGCTCCAGGGGGACCAGGGGATCGCTATCGCCATGAACGAGCAAGATGGGCGGATCGTCACGAGTGAGATGAAGGAGAGGTGAGGCATCGCGCGCACGCATGATGTCTCTTGGCGTTGGTTCTCCGGCGCAGCCGAGGAACCGCCTGACCAGAGCCTCCCCCTTCTTGCCGACCTCGGAATCAGGCTCCAAGATCATGGGTCCGAAGTAGTCGATAACACAGGTTGGCTTGGTGCTCTGACGAGCAATCAGATCTTCCGCGGTCGCATCAGCCTGATCGGGTTGCGTACCCATCAACGCCGCCAGATGGCCCCCCGCGCTCGCACCCACTGCTGCGATGCGATGCGGATCGATACCGAACTTCGAAGCATTGTGCCGCAAGTACTGGATCGCTCGCTGGCAATCCTGGATCTGAGCTGGATACACACTCCGGGGAGCGAGGCGATAGGAGATGGCCGCGCAAGCGATGTCGAGTTCGAGCATCATCCGCACAAAGATCATGACATCCGGATAAAGCTTGGACCCCTTGTTCCAGCCACCGCCATGGATCAGCAGGGCTACTGGGTAGGGCTTGTCGGCTTTTGCCTTGGGCCTGTAGAGGTCCATGGTCTGGCGCTGGCCCTGTCGATCGACATAGGCAAGATTTCGATCGAGACTGAACCCTTGGCCCGGGGCCATCGGCACCAGGGCCGAGCAAGCGAGAAAGGCGGCGAGAATCCTCATCAAGAACTCTTGCCCCCTGGACCCCCCCAGGGGACAGGCCGGCCGAAAATTCCGTAACCGGCCCCACCTTTCCCGGGCATCTCACGACTCAGCCAATCCGCAACTCTGCCTGGTCGAGCTGGTTCTTCAGCCGACCCATGA
This sequence comes from uncultured candidatus Brocadiaceae bacterium, assembly GCA_964542765.1. Taxonomy (GTDB): domain Bacteria; phylum Planctomycetota; class UBA1135; order UBA1135; family UBA2386; genus CAZIVO01. Next base: position 14,913 of record CAZIVO010000044.1, read on the forward strand.
CGTTGCTGTGGATCTGGCAGACCCGGGATTCGGTCAGCTGCATGATCTCGCCGATCTCGCGCATCGTCAGACCCTCGTAGTAATACATGATCACGATCAGCCTCTCTTTCTTCGTGAGGTTGCGAGTGATCGTGTCGAGGACATCCTTTTGATCGATGGACTGAAGAGGATCCGCAGACCTCTTGTCGGCAAGGATGTCGACCTTCTCCATGTCGTTGTCATCATCACCGTCGTCCCACTTCTCCGACAGAGAGAAGATCCCCCTGGCGCTGGCCTCGTTCTCGGTCTCCAGCAATTCTTCTGTGGTCAAACCCATCGTCTGAGCAAGCTCCCAACCGGTGGGAGTCCTACCAAGCTCGCCCTCGAGCTTGTGCACAGCCTTGGTCAGGCGATGCGCCTTGAGACGCACGAGCCGCGGAACCCAATCCTGGGAACGAAGTTCGTCGAGGATCGATCCACGGATACGAGTGGTGCAGTAGGTCTTGAACTTGATGCCGCGCTTCAGGTCAAAGCCCCCGATGGCATCCAGAAGGCCGAAGGTGCCAGCCGAAATCAGATCGTCCAGCTCGATCGACCTGGGCAAGGTTTGCAAAACGCGCTCGGCGATCATCTTCACCAAGGGCATATGCTTTTCGACCAGAAGGTTGCGAAGGTTGGGGTCCTTGGTCCTCTTGTAGGTGACCCAGACCTTCTGGAGCTGCTCATCCTGCTCCCTGTTCCTGCGACTTGAGGGAGCTCTCTTCGCAGGGTTCGCAACCTTGGCCGGTGCCTTCTTGGCCGGCGCCTTCTTGGCCGGTAGCGGCACACTCTTGGTCGAGCGTGAAGAGGTCGAGATGCCGCGCTTGCTGCGCGGGGACGTCACTGTTGAGGAACGAGCCATATTTTTTGTGTCTGGAGAAAACTAAGGAAGGGGCAAAAGCCCGGCGCATCACCTGTTCGACCTCTGCGGCGCCTGTTCCTAGCCTTCTCAATGGCTCAACTCGGGGGGGACCATGTCCCACCCTCGCTTCAATTCGGAAACCGGCTGCCATGGCGGAATTGCCGCCGAAGGCCCGTGGCTTTGCGTCCCCACCTTTCGGTAGGTTTGCCTTTGTCGGAGAAACGACAGTAAGCAAAAGAGCGATGCTGGCTTTGTCGGCCAGCAAAAGGACTATCGTCCTGACCCGGCGAAGTTTTCAGCGGAAATCATCTTTTCTCTAAAGTCGCGGTCTGAGCCGACTCCGGAGAACGCTCAAACCGTGACCAAAGAGCCCACGGTATGGGGGGCAAGCCTGTCTCGGCCACTCAGGAAGCCGAGTTCCACGACCACGGCGCAACCGGCCACCACGCCTCCTACCGCCTCCACGAGTTCGCAAGAAGCCGCCATGGTGCCGCCGGTGGCAAGGAGATCATCCACCACCAGGACGCGCTGGCCGGGCCCCACCCCATCTTCATGGATCTCGACCGCATCGGTCCCGTATTCGAGTTCGTATTCGACCTTCTGCGTGCGCCAGGGAAGTTTTCCCGGCTTGCGGATCGGGGTGAATCCTATCCCGAGCGCCTGAGCCAAGGGGACGCCGAAGAGGAATCCGCGCGACTCGATTCCGGCAATCCGGTCGATCGGAGCCCCCCAGTCCATGGCCTGCAGCTGATCCACGCACTCCTGAAACGCCTTCGGGTCCGCCAGCAGAGGGGTGATGTCCTTGAAGATGATGCCCGGCTTGGGGAAGTCAGGAACATCGCGCAAGTAGTCGGAAAGGTTCATGGGTCGAGTATCCAGGGGGGAAGAGTGTTTCCTACATCCTGTCGGGAGCCGACACTCCGATCAATCCCAGACCGGTTTTGAGGAGTTCGCGCGAGGCCGCCACGAGCGCCAATCGCGCCTTCTTGACGGGCGCAGAAGCGCGCAGGACATGGTGGTCTTTCAGGTAACTGTGGATGCGGCCTGCCAGATCGATCATGAGATTGGTGATCACGCTGGGCTCGTTCTGGTCGGCGGCCCGCTGCACAGCGGGTCCGAACTCGAGCATCGAGAGCAAAACCTGATCGGCGTCCTTGAGCAAATCCCAATCGACGGCCGCAAGATCCCGGCCGTCATCACCCGCCTTGCGCAGAATGCTCGATAGGCGCGCCACGGCATATTGCACGTATGGCCCCGTCTCACCCTCAAAATTGAGCATCGCATCCCAGTCGAACTTGACGTCCTTGGTGCGCGCGTTCTTGAGGTCATTGAAGATGATGGCCGACACTCCAACCTGTTCGGCGACCTCGTCCGCATCCTCCAGGTCAGGGTTCTTCTTCTCGATGATGCTGCGAACCTTCGCCACGGCCTCATCGAGAACCTCGTCGAGGAACACGGCATTGCCACCGCGAGTCGCAAACTTGCCCCACTTATCCGTCTGCGGATCTCGCGCCAGGATCAGCCCGAAACTGACGTGCTCGACGCGTTCGGAAATATCCCCCAGGCCCATCCGCTCCAGCACGGATCGCAACTGATTGAAGTGCAACTTCTGCTCGGCGCCGACCACGTAGATGGCCCGGTCGAACTTGAATTCCTCCAGACGGTAGAAGATCGCCGCCAGATCACGAGTCGCATAGATGGTGGTGCCATCGCTCTTGCGCAGGATGCAGGGCGGCATCTTCTCGCTCGAGAGATCGACAATCTCGGCACCCTCTGACAAGGATAGTACGCCTGCCTGCGCGACGCGTTCGATCGCGGACTCCATCTTGTCCTCGTAGAAGCTCTCCCCCGTCACATGATCAAACTCGACACGCAAGCGACCATATGGACCCGCGAACGCCTTCAGAGACTCCTCGCGCAGATGCTGCCACATCCGCCGTTCGTCGTTATCCTCCCCCGACTCGAGGTTGCGAAAATGTTCGGCGCTCTTCTGGTCTAGCAGCGGATCGCCCTTGGCCTCCTCGTTGTAGCGAACGTAGAGCTCGAACATGTGCTCCATCGGATCGCGGGACAACTCTTCTTCCGATCCCCATCGTTCGAAAGCCGTGATCATCTTGCCGAACTGCGCACCCCAATCACCGAGGTGGTTGATGCCGTGCACCCCATGCCCAAGGTGCTTGTGAATACGTCCGAGCGCGGCGCCGATGACCGTGGAGCGCAGGTGGCCCATGTGGAAGGGCTTGGCGATATTCGGCGAACTGAAATCGATGACGATGATCTCGCCGGTCGGCTCGGAAGGACCGAAGGGAGCCCGGCCCGCGTGAACGCCCTCGACCATGCTGCGGGCGAGTGCGGCGCGCTGGAAACGGAAATTCACGAAGGGGCCGACGGCCGTGGCACTCTCTATCTGCTCGTCCGCCTCGATGGCAGCAGCGAGCTCGGTCGCCACCTGCGGCGGTGGCGCACCTCGATGCTTGGCCAGAGGAAAACACGCCAAGGCGGTATCGCCATGGGATCGATCCCTGGGGGGTTGGAGCACGAGGGCGCGGGCAACGTCATCGGGGAGCTCGCCCAACGCTTCTCGCAGCTTGTTCTCGAGGTGTAGAGTGAGGTCGGTCATCAGGGCTGAGATAGGACAGGGATAGCCGGACGAATTGAAGCTCCCCTACCCCAAAAACCTTGCCGGAAGTCGTTCTGCATCGCTCTTGGTTCTTCCAGAGGCCGAGGAGTTGGGGGGCAAGACACCCGGTCTGGGCCACGACACTGTCGCTCAACATGAGCCTCGCCGAGCAAGGGGTGACGAGCCTGTGCCATGGGAGTATGGCGTCTTTCGTGACAAGCAGCCTGTCCCGTGGGGGGTGCCGGTTTCCTTGCTTGCGGTATATGGTACACGATGCACATTTTCACCCGGGGAGAACGGCTCCCCTGCCATCGCTCCCGGCAGCAATCCCATTTCCATCAGGAGATTCCCATGCGAACGGTCATCATCACGGGTGCAGTCCTGGCACTGGCCCTGCCTGTCACCTCACAGAAACTCGTCGTCTCCCCCGCCGCAAACGCCACTGTTGAAGGCAGCGGTAGCAATACCTTCCCCTGGGGCATGGACACGTTCCGCTACATGCAGATCCACGGCGATCTCAAGGGCAAGGCCGGCGCCATCAAGGCCATCTCCTTTCGCCGTGACGGTAGGAACACCTCTTCTTGCATCGCGCGGACCAGCACGATCCTCATCCGCATGGGCGATGCCGTGAATCCGATCACGAAATCCAAGAAGAACTTCGCAAACAACTGGGTCACCAAGGGCCTCCTCGTCTTCACGAAGAAGGCCATCAAGTTGCCCGACTGGACCAAGGTGCCACCAACGGCGCCCGCCGCCTTCACCTTCACCATCCCCTTCAACAAACCCTTCCCCTATACCGGCAAGCACCCTCTGGGCTGGGAAACCGTGATCAGCAAGATCGGCAGCACCACTCCTTACAACGCCGATTTCGCAGCAGCTGGCCGAGGGATCGCTGGCCCGAACTCAAAGTTGGGCGTCGGATGCACGGCATCGGACCAGACCAGTTCGATGAGCTATCTCGGGCGCTTCTTCTCCGAAAACGCAGGCGCCAAACGGGTCCGCTACTACGGTTCTTGCTTCCGCTCCGCCAAGGGTCAACCCTCGGTGGTCATGATCGGCTTCAAGAACCCTAACTTGCCACTGCCCCTGTGCAACGCCACACCGGCGATGAAACTCTATACCGATGCTTCCATCAGTATTCCTTCGGCCCAAGGCGGCAAATCACGGGCGTCGGATGGTTTTTGGAGTACCGGCAACATCTACTTCCCGTGGGTGACGGGCATGGACAAGTTAGCGCCCACTTACAGCCAGGCCGTCTCGCTCGACCCCAATGGCAAGCCCTCCCCCGCCACCATCTCCAATGGCGTCCGACACGCGATCGCCCCACTGCCACCAGAACCGCCGGCGATCTGCCGCATCTGGGCCAAGGGAGTGGTGAGCGTACCCGCCGGCACAGGCATCTCCAGGGGCGCCGGTCTGGTGACGCAGTTCACCTTCCTGTAATCCCAATTCGGACATCGCCATGGCGATGCGAAGAAGGCCGGGGCACCCGTCCTGGCCTTCTGCTCGGTCATGGTAGTGATCGAGGTTGATGTGCCCCTCCGCCGTCAGCGGCGATGGTCGGCATCATCGTCAGCGCAACCGGTATTCCAGTGCACGGGCCTTGCGCGCCTGTACGAACTCGACCACGAAACTCTTCTTTTTGGCCTTCAACTGCTCCTGGATCGTATTCAGCACATCCTTGCCCGTTGCCACCGGATAGCCGTTGATCTGGGTGATGACCGCATCGATCGGCAAGCCCAGTTGATCGAGCGGCGATGGCAAACGGGCCAACCGAAACCCGCGATAGAAGAGGCCTGCCCGCAGTTTGCCGCTCGATGGAGCGCCGATGGCCTTTCGTTTCAAAGCGCTCTGACCGGCCTCGACAATCTCCTTCAACTGGTCGCTGGGATAGAGATCGATCAAGCCTTGTGAGATCCGCCGGATCGGCGGGAGAAGATCGTCCACGACCTTTTGGAACCAGACCGTCACGGCCTCCGGACCGGCATCTGCTGGCGGCACCCCACGGCGCTTGTGATCGGCCGCCTTGACGAAGGCCATCGCCTCCTTCCGGACGATGTCCTTGCCAGATGCCAGCAAGCGGGGAATGTGGGTCCGAGCGTCTTCCACGATGCCGCGGGCCGTGTCGGGACGAATCTCCATCACATTGCGCAGAAACCACAAGCCCTGTGCCTGGTCGCTCTCGCTATCGAGGGCGAGTAAGCCAATGAAGCCCCACGTGTTGAGCATGTAGGCCGGGAAAACCTTCTGATCGGATGGCTTTTCAGAACCCTTCTCTTCGCGATTCTTGGGCAGGTGAACCTTCAAGAACTCGATTGCGCGAGCGTAGGAGGCCTCACGAATTTGACGGTCCGGTTCGCCAGGAAAAAACGCCATCAGATGGACCGTATGCTCAATCTTTTCGAGGTAGAAGCCGCCGAAGGCCGCGACGCCACGATCCGAAGGGTTGCCGCTGTCGCGCAAGATGACGCCAAGGACACCGCCCATGTTCGGGTCATGACCGCGGACACGGTCTCGGGCCTTGAGCCATTCCGGGTGGTCGCAAACCTCACGGCCTTCAGCGTCATAGCTAACCGGGAATTTCCCGGCATCGGCATAGCGCTTCATGATCTGCAGATCGTGATAAAAGTCGGCAGGCACCTCCAACTCACGGGTCGGCTTACGGAAGGGGAGGAGGCCTTCGAACTTCTGGTTGGCAAAGTTTTGGAGCTGTGCCGGCAGCAGCGAAACCAGCCAGAAAAGGATCAGGAGTTGTCTCATCATGGGGCGAGGAAAGCCAAAAGACCGAGAACGCCGTGGGCAACGTCTCTCCGTGCAGGAAGCATCATGACCAGGAATGCCACGCGAGCAAAGACCTGCTGGCATGCATCCGGACGATCAACCCAAACCTGCCCCCGATCTAGTCCGGGAACAGATCCGCGTAACTCACGCCAGAGCCCAGATCAAGAGAACCTGGCCTATTCCAATGATCATGCCAAGCAAGCCCCCGAGCCACTCGATCATGCGGAGCTCGCGCGACGCCACCTCCAGCACCAGCGGTTCGAGCTTTTCGACAGGGAAGGCCCGGACCTTCTCGGTGACCATCTCGCGGATATCGAGGCCTGACTCGATCGCTGATTCCAGAGCCTCAAAAATCTCGGCTTCATGCCTGAGCACGCCCGCGACCATCGCATCGCGAATCGATTCCACCCGCTCGTCCGTCAAGAGCCCGCCGACCAGGGGAAAACTGCGCCATTCCTCGATCTTGGGGCGCAGTGAGCTGGCGATGGCCGAGGACAGCAACCCTTCTAAATCAACCTTGCCGAGACTCTTGACGATGTCTTGGTGCTCCACCAGATGATCGCCCACAACCCGGCCGATGCTCTCCGCGAGGGCCTGCTGGCGACGCCCAAGCAGCCCCTGAATACGCAGGCCGAGGAAATTCATGGGGCGAATCGGCCGGAAGAGCATCTTCACGGCAAGGCGGTTCGTCAGGTAGCCGATGGCGCCCCCGAGCAGGGGCACCACGATCCAGGTGATGAGGGAAGGCATGCTGATGCGCAGTATCGGAACAATGCGACAGAGATCAACGCGGTGTCATCGGCTATTCTCATCGCGCACGATGCAAACGCACCAGCATGAGGTCGAAAGAGTTCGCCAGCTCACCGGCGATGGCTTTGTCATCGACATGGCAGGTCCGATCCCCCCCACCCTGTCAGGCCAGTTCTACATGGTGCAATCCATGGACGGCTGGCCGGGCCTGCTGCCACGACCGTTTTCTTTGTACGACCGGCGGGACGGTGGCGCGGTAGGTAGCTTGCTCGGCAAGGCCATCGGACCGTGTACCCAAGCCCTCCGCGAACTCCGGCCAGGCGATCTTCTCTCCTTGACCGGCCCTCTCGGCAAGCCCTTTCCCGAAGACGTCACCGAACCCGTCTGTATCGCTGGCGGCGTCGGTCTCGCGCCTTTTTTGTTGTTGGCAAGGAAACTCCACGAAGCAGGGCAGCCACCCATGCAATTACTCTTCGGCGGCCGCGATGCCGCAGCGCTTGCTGGCGCCGAGGATTTTGATGGTCTCGCCCGGGTATCGACAGCGACCGAAGACGGTAGCCATGGGCTCGAAGGGCGGGTCACCGAACTCTTGGAACAACAGATCGGTGAGGGCGCGGTCGCTACCGACGCCACCATCTTCTGCTGCGGGCCTGACCCCATGATGGAGGCTGTCGCCCGATGTGCCAACACTCACCAGATGCGATGCTTCGTGAGTCTCGAAACCTACATGGCCTGCGGCTACGGCGTCTGCAATGGTTGCTCCGTAGAGGTGCAAGGTGAGCGGTTCGGCGGCTGGCCCTACTCGAGAACCTGTCAAGAGGGCCCGGTGTACGCGACCAACGAGTTGACCTGGTGACCTCGGATCTGGTAGCGGGGGGTCACATCGGATGGAGCTTCATCGCCACCCGCCCACCCGGTTCCGCTCGAGCACGTCTGCAATGACGGCCCAGCACCCCTGCCTCATTCCTGGTTCCCTCGAACACCGCGCGCACATCGACTCGTTGTTTCATCCAGGTGACGAGGCCGCTGGTTGGCAATTGCGCCGGACTGATACACCATGGAAATCATGACCGCGATACGACTGACCATCCCCTTCTTGGTCCTGGCCTCGGCGGGCTGCGACTCCGTGCAGCAGTCAGCCCATACGGAGACGCCGATCTTCAACGGCCAGGATCTGACCGGCTGGAGTGTTCCCAAATATCCGGAGTGCTGGATCGCCAAGGATGGAATCCTGACCGTGACCAACAACCCCAAGCGCAAGGGTGAAAACTTGAGCACCATCAAACGCTACCGGGACTTTGTCTGCCGGTTGGAGTTCAAGTTCGGCAAGGGCACCGTCGATTCCGGGATCTTCATGCGCAACAACCGCGATCAGATCCAGATCGGGATCTCCGGCAGCCTCAAGCGCGACATGACGGCGTCCCCTTACATCCCCGGCAAGGGTTATCCCATCGAGGCCAAGGGAGTCGAGCAACTGCTGAAACTGGACGACTGGAACGCCTTGCGCATCCGCGCCGTGGGCAAGACCTACACCACCTGGCTCAACGGGGCAGAGGTCATGAACTACACCTCTGCGAGTGCCATCGAAGAAGGACCACTGGGTATCCAGCTGCACGGCGGTCGCAAGATGACCATCCAGTACCGCAACATGACCGTCACCGAGCTCGCCCCCA
>CAZIVO010000044.1:23716-26162 GCA_964542765.1 uncultured candidatus Brocadiaceae bacterium
GGAGAAGCTTTCCCACATTCTATCAACACCCCTGGTAGGGCCGGGACGCGCCCCTGGCAGCGGCATCTCGCGACCTTTTCCTCAGGCCTTTTCCAGTTGTGGAAAACCCCTGTCGGCTGCTAACCCCCGTAATCATGGCTATTACTGACGGTTCACCCGACGTCCGACGCCCTCTACTTCGAAGCCCCTCCACCGCCGCCGGTGAAGGGCCGATGCAAGATCTCGCGCTCTCTTCCAAGGCCCAGCGGGTTTCTCGGAACTCGCACCTTGACCACCGGGGCACCTGCCCTAGAGTTCCCCGCCCGACCACGGAGTCTGACCATGGCCAAGCCAAAGAAGAAGAGAGAGATCGTGCACCTCGTTTGTGAGGAATCCGGCGAGCGCAACTACACGATCCGCAAGAAGTCTGGCACTCCGAAGCTATCCTTGAAGAAGTATTGCCCGCGCTTGCGGCGCCACACGGTCCACACCGAGAAGAAGAAGTAGACCAGGCCGACAAGGTCTTCACTCTCGCCTGCGTCCTGTCCAGTGCCCAGGCATCACACGTGCAAGCCACTGCACGAGTCGCTCACGATCGCCCGCAAGAAGTTCTTCACGCTTGAGAATCTGTCGCGCCACCCTATCGATCGCGTCCGACTTTGCGGTGTCTTCGAGATTCTCAAGTGCGAGGGCAATCTGTCCGAGGTGCGAGGCATCATGACCCATAACAGGATCGTCGAGAGCCGACATCAGAACCTCCTCACCAAGCGATGTTCCGGCACACGCGGTCAGAACGAACATCGCCCGTGATCGAACCCCTGGATCAGGGTCTTGACCAAAAGCAAGTCGTGCCAGATCGATGCCGCGCGCTTGGCCTCGAAATCCAACACCGGTAACGAGGGCAGCGCGTAGAGAAGGCGAAGAGTCACCGGCCAAATGGCGATCATAGGCCGCAACCAGAATCTGAGGAGCGCGATCAGCGAGAACAAGGAAGGCCGCTGTCAGCCCCCGGCCAGCAACGGCGGCCAAGCTCTCGAGCAACTCGACGGCTTGCCGAGGTTCCATCTTGTGCGCAGCTGAGGACGCAAGCCAGCATGCCTCTTCCTCGTCACCACGGTCGATGATCTCGCGGACGGCCAACTCCGTGAAGCGACCTTCACCCCCCAGGAGAAGAAACTCGAGCGCGGCCAGTCTGCAGCCCGGATTGGTCCCCTCCATCAGCAACAGTGCCAAGGATGCCACCTCCCCTGAACTGCGGACCCCCGCTTCCTCGAGATTCTCCCACAAGGTCAACAGCAGGGCCGCAGCCACCGGAACGAGAAAAGGGCGCTCGGCAGACAGGGTAGCGATGTCAAGAACCTGAGCCTCGTGGGCGGCTCCCAGAAAAGGCGCGCCGGCGAGCAGGCCCATCCCCAAATCTTGCGCCAACTCCTCATCTTGGGTCACGCAACCGAGCACACTCGAAACAAGATGCTCGAACGACTGGCCATCCTGTTCGCGGTGTCTCCAGCGCCGGTCCAATCCTGCTGCAATGAAATGCAAACAGAGGGACCGCCGGATTCCGGCTTCGGGTTCCGGACTCGCAGGAGCGAGTCCTGTCAGCCAGAACAGTGACCTCTCTTCCGGGTTGGGCACACAACGATCCATCTCGAGCAGCAGATCCTGTGCCCGGGGGTTCAAGGCCATGGCCACCCCGGCCTGCCCCTGCTCGACCGCTCGTCGCATCCGCACTCCGAGCGTGATCATCGCCTGGATCAGAGAGTCAAAAGTTCGGCAGGGTTCCGGACCCTGTTCCTGCAACGACGAGTCGAACATGCGGCGCATGGGTAGATCCAACGGTGAAGGGATCATCCCCATCCTCGATGGTTGTTCCTGCCCTCCCGACTCCGGATGTTCCGATGCAGAACCCACGAGCACCGGAACCGCCGTATCGACAGTTTCACATCCCTTCATCGCCCATACGGCCACAAGCAACACACACCCGATCATGGTCAGTAGAACTCGCATACTTCTCCTGGAATCAGGCTCAGCGGGGGGTCAATCCAGACGCTCTCACAGCACAACCGCGCTGCGCGTAATGAGTCACGGCGCCCGCATTCTTGTCGCCCTGGAGTTCGCACTCCGTACTCATGGCGATCGGGATCACGCCGAAAAGCCAACGCTCAACGCACTTGAAGACGAGAAGGCGAATCTCGAGCGTCTGGACCGGGACCGTGTAGGTCTTCGCTCCCCGCTTGTGGACAGATGCATCGTGACCCGGGGTGATGACCACCAGCAAAGGACACTCATTCCACGCAGACTGGACACGGATCCCATGAAACGCGCCATCGATCCGGGCCCCGCAGGGCTGAGGTTGAGTGGCCTGCACCACCGGCGCGATCTTTTCGGTGACGAGGTCCGGACAAGCTCCTCCCTGAGCTCCCAGCCAACCGGATAATGCAAACACCGAAACGGCCGCCGCAACATT
>CAZIVO010000045.1:0-25686 GCA_964542765.1 uncultured candidatus Brocadiaceae bacterium
ATCCAAGACCCGGGTTGTCGAAACGGCCAACCTGTGGCAAGATCCTGCACGCTTCGAGTCGTGGTCCAGAATATTGATTGAGTCATCGTTCTGGCGCGAGCCCGGGGCACATCGGTCAGAACCAGTTCGTCAGAAAATCAGGAGAGAGGAACCGCACAATGGGTGAACGGAGGACCCTCAAGCCAACGAGGGAGTGCGTGTACGACCTTTTAATGAACGCCCGTCAAGCCGACTGGGTCGAGCTTCGGCTCGAAAACGGCCAGTCCGTCTCGGGTGCCATCATCTTTAACGAGTTCAAGGGCACCGGCAGGCTCATCAACGTCCAGCAAGAGATCAGCTTCGACTTCACCGTCGATCAGGTCGTGGACGTCAAACTCTAGCCGGAGAAGCCTCAACAGGGCTCCGGCAAGCTCTCATGGCCTCCAGCGGGCGACCGAGATGGGCTACCCTTCTGCTCCGCTGCACCCCTGCACCGCAAAAAAAAGCGCCGCCGAGGGTTCTAGCCCCGGCGGCGCTGGGAAACTCATCTCAGCCGTGGATTGAGGAACTGACTTTACTCAAGAAGCCTGGGGATTCGCTTCTTTCGCTCACGGCACCTGAGAGCCTCCAGCCGACCCAAGTTGCCGACGCCTGGGCCTGCCTAGCAGTTGCATCCCTCCCAAGGTGCAACCGCCTGATGAGTGGAGAGGGTATCGATCACACTGCACAGTTCAAGCATGTTTTGACGTGAGACACAAGTTATTGCGGGGTTGGATCAGCCCCGACACAAGAGAGTCAAAGTTCGAATCTCCGACGGCTTCCGGATCGGCTCACCGGCAAGATCATGGAAAAGGACGAACCTTCGCCCGAGCGACTCGCCACATCGATACGCCCTCCATGTCGCTCGACGATCCCATGACTGATGGCCAAACCCAAACCTGTTCCACGATCGACTTCCTTCGTCGTGAAAAACGGATCGAAGATCTTCGGGAGATCATCGGAGTCAATACCTGACCCCCTGTCGATGACGGTGGTCAGCACCTCACCACCGGAACGCGCCGTCTGGACCCGGACAAGCCCACCACGCTCCGACGCATCTCGAGCATTGAGCATGATGTTCACCAACACCTGCAAGAGATGGTTGGATGAACCATGGATTGGTGGAATCGATTCATCCAGGTCGAGTTCGAGTCGGATATCGCCATTCTGATAGGGCACCTCCACCAGGTCTGCCCCCTCGGTCACGAGGGTATTGAGGTCGATCTCTTTCAATTCGAACGGGGTCTCACGCGAGAAGGTCAACAATCCCTCGGTGATCGATCGAATCCTCCCTGTGTGCTTTTCGATCACATCGAGTTCGCCGAGCAACTTCTCTGGAGATTCGCCGTCGTTGATCCGGTATCGCAAGATCCGAGCCTTGTTCTGGATCACCCCTACAGGATTGTTGATCTCGTGCGAAACTCCCGCCGCGAGCGTCCCCACCGACACCATCTTCTCGCTGTGAGCAAGCTTCCGGCCCAAGAACATGACCTCGTCTTCTCGTCGCACCAACTTCGACGCAACACTCGCGACCAGGTATGCGGTGAAGACGAGCGTGGCGCCGAACACCGCGAGCCACACCAGGAGATCGAACGGCCCCATCCGTTCCAGACTCACCCACCCCAAGTTGATGGGGTGGTGTGGCAAAACATCGTACATCTCAAGGAACGAGAGCAACCCCACCGCCACGAGTGACACGCCCGAGACGACAAACGCCGCGCCCACAGAAAGCAGGAGAGCTGCGATGCAGGCATGAAACACGTAGAACAAAACGAAAGGATTCGTGACTCCGCCACTCAGATGAAGCACACCGGTCAAGATCAGCAAATCGATGGCGATCTGTAACTGGACATGGTGGCGCACGCGAAACTCGGGGAGATCCATCACCTTCGGAAATCTCACGAAGTAGATGATGTCCACAGCCAGAGCAATTCCGGCCAGCAAGCACAGCCACCCTATCCCATCTATCACACCGAGTTGATTCGCCAGGATTGTCACCGTCATCATGCCGATGACGGCGACGAGACGAAGCTTGTTGAACCAGGCGATCTGGCCGAGGAGGTTTCCTACATGGCCCTCACTGCCACCGAGCATCATCGATCACCAATCGCCTTGGGCGCCGGGCTTGCTGGCCACCTCGGATCAAGGCTGCTGAAATCCGGCCGAGGGAGCGGACACAGGATGGGCAGTAGTGGGTGGCGTGGGGCCAAGGTCATGAGTCAATCCCTCGGACGCGAATCGTACTCTCGGCGGGTATATACCCAAACCGCGAGGCACAAAAGGATCAGCGTGAACCTGACAACTGACCAGATGGGGTCGCCAAGCTTTGCCGGATCATCCAGGAAATCGAGAGAGCTCCACCCGAGGGCCTCACGAAGTTCCCCTGCCTGCGGCAAATTCTCCATCAGCCAGCGCCGCACCGGATCGGCAACCGTCGCACCTCGCACCCAAGCCTGCGGCGGCGTATTCGAAATGATGACCTCCCACCCGACCACAAACAGCATCGTGAACACCAAAGGCCGCCGGAAGAAAGCCCCGAAGAAGGCCCCCACCGCTGCATAAGCAGGGGTGGCCAGGGCTGCCGCACCGATGAAGGCGATCGCCACTCCGGGGGACGGCGAACGGCCCTCGTACCAGGGCCGGGACGGCCCCGCAACCGCCAGCCAAATCACTGCGATGACCAGGGTCGCCCACAACCAGCCGAGCAAAGCTGCGGAAAGCCATTTGCCGAAAAGTAAGCTGGTGCGACGCACGGGTCGCACGAACAAGTAGGTGAACGTCCCATCTTCGATATCGGCATTCACCGCACTCACTCCCATGTAAACGGCTACCAACGGGAGCACGAACTGGAAGAGCAGGAAGTAAATCATGCTGCCCAGGAAATCATCGCCGGCGACCCCCGGCGCTGCGCGCCATGACATCAACCCGATCAAAACGCCGAAAACCGTCACACCGATGACCCCGAGCAAGATCATGCGACGGGACAGTTGCAGCATCAGCGACTGTCGAGCAACCTCCAAACTATCACGGAACCACATCATGTATCACACGATCAAGAGGTCAGATACTCGAACACAGCTTCCAGATTGTCATCCACGGGATGGATCTCCTCGATCAAGCCTGCTGCCTCCGCACCGATACGGGTCAGACGACCGAACAGATCGCTACCGCCCTTGGTCTCGACCTGAATACCATCGTCGGTGAGACGAACACCGATGATCTCGGGCATCGCACACAGACGCGCTGCGACATCACGCGGCTGACGGCTGCGTAACGCAATCTGTCGCGGGCGGTCCTCTATCTGCTCGCGGAGTTCGTCGAGGCCACCTTCGGCCAGCAATCGCCCTTGGTGCACCAAGAGGAACTGCTCCGCGACATCCTGAAGTTCATGCAGCACATGGCTGCTGATGAGAATCGCCTTGCCACGCTCGCCAAGGCTCCGGATCAACTCGACGATGTCACGGCGGGCAACCGGATCGAGACCCGTCAGTGGCTCGTCGAGCAGCACTACTTTTGGCTCATAAGCCAGAGCCTGAGCGAGCTTGACCCGCTGGCGCATCCCCTTGCTGTATCCGCCGATCGCCCGGTCCATGGCATCTGCCAGCCCGAACTCCTCGAGCGTCTCGGCCGCTCGCGCAGCTGCCTGGCCTGCGCTGAAGCCCTGCAAGCGGAGCATCCAGGTCACGAAGCGCCGCCCGCTCAGCCTCTCGTAGTAGCGATCGAGATCGGAGCAATAACCGAGGGTCCGGCGAACACCAGGGTCACGCGGCGACCCGCCCGAAAGCAAAACTTCTCCTTGGCTGGGCCTCGAAAGCCCTACTGCCAGCTTCATGATCGTCGATTTTCCTGCCCCATTCTGGCCGACAAGTCCGGTCACTCCCGGCTCGACATCAAAGGAGACCTCCGAGAGGGCCGAAATCTGGCCATACCACTTGCTCACCGACATGAAGCTGAGACTCGCCGCATCCGAGCCGGGGGCGGCAGGCGGTGTCCGTGATTGATCCTGGGCAGCCGTCACGCGATCACCTCCACGTGCCGGAGTCGGCGACACAGGCCAATGGTCAAGAGCGCCAGCGTCACACCCAGACAGACGAACGCTGCTGTCGGGTCATAATCCTCCCACGGAGAGACCCCGGCGAACCACTCGACGAGCCGCTTGCTCGAGTCCCATGGATCGATAGCCTTCCAGCTGTATTCCCCCCTGAAAACACGCGACAGGACCCTCCCCGCAGCAGCGGTTCCAAGGATGAAAAACGCCCAGATCAGCGACGATCGGTTCGGCGTCCTTGAGAATGCGGAGAAAGCGACCGCCGCATAGGTCAGGACAGCGGTCATGAAGATCAGCCCCACCATGACCCGTGGCATGAACCAGAGGCTGTCCTCCAGTTGGGTCCAATCAGAGGCCATGGCCACGCCAACGAGCCAGACCACAAGAGGGGCCGCAATGAAGACCGTCCCCATCAAAAGGAAGGACCCCGCCCACTTCGCCAAAAAGTAACCCCACGGACTGATCCCTCGCGTCCAGTAAATCTCGAGGGCGTCGGTCGGGCGATCCTTCGCGACAGCACGACAACTGACCAGGGTCGTGAGGACCATGAATACCCAAAAGGACTCGCGCAGAATGGGGTCCAGGTAGAAGGAAATGCTGGCAGGATTCAGGCGAGGTGTCCGGCCGACCACAACCTCGATCCACGGCACATCTGAGTCGATCTGATAAGCCCCATGGTAGATGAACTGCCACCCCAAACTGATGAGCGAGGGGACGAAGCACAAGATGAACAAAAAGATGCCCATCCCCCACCGCATCTTGAACATGGACCGAAACTCGTTCCATGCAATGGGCCACCCGCGACGCCACCGCGAAGTCGGCTGATAATCCAGGGGCCTGTAGCGCGCTCCGTGAATGACCATCTAGGCGAGACCCTCCTTGACGGCACCCAGGAAGACATCCTCCAGGCTGCGCTTGTGCTCAACGAGGCGATGGACCATGGCCCCGCAGTCAACGGCCGCAGCGAACAAGGATGAAGCACCCACATCTTCAGGCAACGTGACGCGATACCTATCCGACCCTGAAAGCTCGATATTGAGAGCGCCGTGACGCTCGAATGCTTCAATCGGCGAAGTGGTAGCTCCCGCGATATCAACAACGAACACTCTGACCTCGTGGCGAGTCAGCTCGGACAAGGGGCCGGCAGCGACGACGCGACCCTTCTCGAGCAAGACCACCGAATGACACACTCGCTCGACATCCGCAAGAATGTGCGAGGAAAGGATAATCGACTTGCCAAGGTCCTTGGCGAGGAAGTCGATCAGGCCCAGCATCTCCTTGCGACCCTTCGGATCGAGTCCGTTGGTGGGCTCATCCAGGAACAAGATGTCAGGGTCGTGAACGAGAGCCGTTCCCAGCTTGACCTTCTGACGCATCCCCGCTGAATACCCTGCGATCTCGCGGTAGCGCTGCTCCTCCAGGCCGACAAGATAGAGAACTTCATGTGCCCGCCGGGCAGCATCGCGCCGCGGCAGCCCCGTAATCTCTCCAGCCAAAGCAACCATCTCGAAACCATTCAGGCCGGCGATGTAACCGTCCTTTTCGGACATGTAGCCGATATGGCGACGGCTCTCCTCGAAGTCGGAAGGAGAGAAATCGAGAATCTTCATCTCACCAGCGTGCGGCAGAACGAGACCCAGCAACGCCCGCAAGATGGAGCTCTTGCCAGCACCATTGCGACCGAGCAAGCCAACCGCACCGGAAGGGAATTCTGCAGAGGCCTGGTCGACAGCAGTGATCGATCCATAGCGAATCGTCAGATTTTCGAGCGTGACAAACATCTACTCGGCCCCACCACCACGGGTAATGCTCGCCAGACGGACAAGAGATCTCCGGTCAGCGAAATGCGTATCCACGGTAGACACCTCCACCGAAAACTCCCTGGAAACCAGATCCAAGAATCGACTGGCTTCATCTCGTTCTGGATCGGCGTGAAGCACTCGGCCACCATCAGCGAGACAACGCCGGACATATAGCATCAGCGGTTGATGGTTCTTTTCGTCGTAGCTGACATCGGACAGGAGCAGAAGATCGCAACGCTCGGCAGGGGCATCGATGAACCAGTCGGTCTCTATCCTCTTGGCATCAACGACTCCATTGTGATCGGCGTTGAACTGCGCAAAGCGCAATGCGTCCGCGCTCCTGTCCACGAAGATCGGCCTTGCTCCAGCAACCCCCGCAGCAACTCCGGCGACACCAATCCCACAACCCAGATCCATGGCCACCTCACCCTCCAGCCGGGGGCCCCGGAGAAGATATCTCCCCATGGCAACCGAGGCCGGCCAGATTGCCGCCCAGTAGGGATAATCTCGCTCCGCCTGCCTGCAATTCTCCGGTGTGATCGTCGAATTCATATCCTGGGGCGCAACAAGCGACAGCGTGCCCCCCGCCACGGACAGGCGGTGCCGCCGCAACTCGAAGCGGCGAAAATACGGATTGCGCAGTGCTGCAGGGACCGTCATCGGATTTCACATGCCCACCCATGTGAGATGCCACAGGATCTCGATGCAAGGGCAGATTCGATGCCAAGCCAGAGACTTGCACCAGATACCTCCTGAACGCTTACAATCACCGTGTGCCTTCTTCGGCCCGATTCCTGCCAGCCTTCCTCATACTGTTCGTGCCGCTGATTGCCATGGCGGCACTCGGATGGTGGGAGCTGGACCGACAGCAGGAGCGGGCTGACACCGCCATTCAGGCCTCGGGGCTCCAGTTCCTCGATGAGGCCTCTCGCACATTCGAGGCGGATATCAGCTCGAGTCTCGACCTCCTGGCCTCGGAGAACCTCGACCTGAGCGAGCGGAGCCTCGTTCTCGCAGGTCTCCAACTGGCACAAAAAGAAGCGAAGCTCAACGTTCTCAATCTCTTCATTCTCGATAGAGAAGGGGAACTGGTCTTCCCACGGATCTCACCTCCGATGGAAGACAGCCTCCCCTTCAACTCCCCCCCACCTCGCTCTCCTCCACAAGCACGCATCATCAATCAGGCAGAATGGCTCGCCGCAAACCACGACATCACGACCGCTACCAGCATCCTCGAAGACCTGCTCAATGACACCGCCCTCATCCTCGCGCCGAGCAACTCCCAGTCCTTCCTGACAGTTCGGCTGCGCGCGGCATTCACTCTTGGAACCCTACTGCGCAAGCAGGGGCGCCTCCGGTCGGCGTCCGTAGCCTTCCGTGAAGCGCAAAACTACGCAAAGAAGATACTGTCACTTCGCCCCCAAAAGCAGCGAGCGGAGGTCGCCACGGCAGAGCTCATGTGTCAGGTAGCCTATGCGGAGATCCAGAGCAAACTCGCAAACTCGCATTCCGGCCTCCTCGACATCCTCCTCAACATCAGCGAGGGAGACCACGACTTCATCAGCGATGAAATGCTGACCACGGTCATCGACCGCCTGATGAATCGCATCCCCGAAGACTCGATCCTTCGCGAGACCGCTACCAGGGCTCTCGACACGGAACGGTGGCGCATGGAAGGTCGTCGATTCGCCCAAGAATATCAGGACTCGATCGCCCAGACAGTCCGGCGGCGCTTGCTCCTGATGCAAACCGAAGGACCGATCTACCAGTCCTATGCGTCTCGAGACACCTCGTCGCTCATCATCCTCCGTCACGCCACAGCCGCCGAAAAGATCTCCATCACGGAACTCAAGGACCCCGCCTGGGTCGGCATCCGTGTCGATCTGAGCAATCTCACACAACAAGCCCTATCAGGCTTTCTCGCGGGGCGTGGCAACTTCTTTCTCGATGTGACAGATGCGGATGGACTGCCGATTCTGCCAGATCGACCGGTGCTGGAGACCAATCCCGATAATCCCTCCCGCACAACGCTCGCCGGGTTGCACATGATCGCGCACCCGACAAACCCGGAGAAGATCCTGCAAAACCAGACTCTCTCCCTGAGAGTCAGATTTATCTTCCTCATCGCCCTATGCCTGGTTGCCGGCGGTGGCGCCTTCTTCCTCCTGCGCTCGGTATCTCGAGAAACCGAACTCGCGGCACTGAAAGTAGAGTTTGTCTCACGCGTCTCGCATGAGCTCAAGACGCCATTGGCACTGATCAAGATGTACGGGGAGACCCTCAGCATGGGACGCACCAAGAATCCCGAGCAATCGGTTCGATTCGGTGGCATCGTCTCCCGTGAAGCCGATCGACTGACCATCTTGATCAACCGGATCCTGGACTTCTCCAGGGGAAATAGCGGTAACATCCATTACGAATGCCGTGTCATCGACCTGTCCGCACTTCTTCGATCCGTAACAGATGAGTACCGTCCGCATCTGGACCTGTCCCATACGCCGCTCACTACAACTATTCAGGACGGGGTCACCCTGAAAGCCGATCCCGAAGCTCTGAGAAGCGCCATCGTGAACCTTCTCGATAACGCGAACAAATACACCCCTGAATCGGCCGCTGATCGCAGAATAGAGATCGAGATGACAGTAGAAACGGCACAAGCAACGATTGAAGTCCGAGACAGGGGCATCGGCATCCCGATCACCGAGCAGACACGGATCTTCGACGCTTTCTTCCGGGCCTCGACTGCCGGAGAAATCCGAGGAGCCGGGCTCGGCCTCAGCATGGTGCGACGCTTTGCAGAGGGACACGATGGCAGCATCCAGGCGCTTCCGCGCCATGGTGGCGGTTCCATCTTCCGCCTCATCCTGCCGATCTATTTGACCCCACAAAATCCATCTTCTCGACCTGACGATATCGCGACTTCGCAGCAAGACCCGGCGCAAGAAATCGCCACACTCCAGAAGGACTCAGATCATGAGTAACAGCGCGGAGACCATTCTCATCATCGAAGACGAACCCGATCTTCGAGAGGGCCTCAAGCACAATCTCGAACTGGATGGCTACGAGGTCGAGACAGCTGGCGACGGCAGCGAAGGCCTCGAAAAAGCGACCGCCAAGGACTACTCCTTGATTCTGCTCGACTTGATGCTGCCCCGGCTGAGCGGCCTCGAAGTGCTCCGTTCGATTCGCGAAGAAGGAGGCGCAACCCCCATCATCATCCTTTCCGCCAAGGGCCAGGACGAGGACAAGGTCGCGGGGCTGGAACTCGGCGCCGATGACTACGTCACTAAACCATTCGGGATTGCCGAACTATCGGCCCGGATCCGGGCAGTCCGCCGCCGAGCTACGGGCATGGACAAGGTGACGGACGTATTTGAATTCCCTGGTCTGACCGTCGACTTCAAGCGCTTCACAGTGATTCGGTCAGGCAATGAATACCAGTTGTCTCGTTACGAGGCGGAGATCCTCAAGATGCTGATCTCCCGGCAGGGCGAAGTCGTCACGCGCAACGATCTCCTGACGAAGGTCTGGGGCTATGTCCATCTGCCAACGACTCGCACCGTCGACAACCACATCGCTCGGTTGCGGAAAAAAGTCGAGGAGTGCGCAGAGCAACCTCGCCATGTGATCACCGTTCATGGAATTGGCTACCGATTCGAGCCGGAGGGTGCAGCACAGTGAAGTTTCCCGCCGAGAGCCAACGCAAGAGCGGCATCTCAGCTCGAATGTATGGCCTGATGGTCGTCATGTGCGTCGCGATGCAGGCCCCTGCACAGGATCCATCCATCGAAACAACCGAAGCAGATCCCATCTGCAAGGGATGGCTCCTCGAACTTCTCGATGGCGACATAGGGGCGGCCCGGGAGAACTACCGCATTGCAGCCGAAGGCGAAGACTCCACCCACCTGCAACGAACCCTCGCTCAGGCCCGACTCCTCGAAATCGCTCGACTGGGCGGACACATGCAGGAAGTCAAAAAGATCTGGGAGCAAATGCCTACAGCTCGTCTCTCACTTCCTGCGCGATTCGATTCCTTCTCCGACCCCTTGCAACCCTTACGCCCATCGCTCCGGGCCAGGGCAAACACCCAGCCAGCCGCAAAACTCTCCACCGATACCCTCCGGTTGCTGGCAGATCTGACGCCGATGAACCTTGAGACGCGACCGCTCGTCAACCGCATCCTGCGCCTCACCTGGCCAGAAGGTTCCGAAGCGGATACCTGGACCCGGCGGGCAGAGTTACTCACGCGCCGCGAACAGGCCAAAAGCATTGGCGATGGCAAGAAATTGGAGTCGCTCAATCGGGAGATCCGCCAACTCTCCCGAAAATTGACCTCCCAGCGGCGAAAGGTCGCTGAAGACGCAACCAGCACCGGTCGCCGGGCAGGCACCCTCGTGATCGAACTACGCCTCGCCGGTGACAACCGCCAGGCCGATCGGATCGCTCACCACTACTACCAACGCTGGGGGCGCTACCTCCGAGCAAATTCACGCGACAAGGCCAAGACAACCCGCAAACCCAAGGATGAAAAAGGGCAGTGGTCCAGGGCCTTGGCCTCCCTCAAGCGTCACCTTCAGCAAAAAGAACTGGCCGACGACCAACGCCTCGCCCTCACCAAACTCAAGGGCCATCTTTTGGGTCTCGCTGCGGCCGGCAAATACCGGGAAGCCATGACCTTCCTGCGGAACATCCCCTTCTTCGGGGACACGACACCCTAGTTCATGGCGAAGACTCGCCAAAGCGAGTCAGGCTCCGACCTCCGGACAGATCACTTCTCGAAACCGGGCTGCCGAAGCAGGTAGAGCGAACGAACCCTTCTACCGGCTTCCACCGACGTCCGCATCGGCGCTGTCATCTTCGGAATCAGATTCGTAATCGAAGATGGTGCCGGTGTAGATGTCGAGAGGCTTGATTTCCGGCCCGTAAGGATGCAGGTCAGCCATTCCGTAGAAGGGGAACAAGAAGAAGTCCGCAGCATGGACAAAGCCATACGCGAGGTGCTTGACCGCATGGAAGGCAAATGCCGGCGGCAAGACGACAATCTCGGTCAAGGCGCCACCGCCGAGACCTTCCCGGACCTCTTTCGCTGCCTGGAGGCCATCGACGCCACCCCCGTAGAGCATGATCCCAGGTGACATGACCGCCACACTCAGGTCCTTGCCAGCACGGCGCATGGTGCCGCAGCTAGAGAGTGTGAGGGCGAGAATTACGACGATGGAGAGCTTATGAAGTTTCAAGGCGGCGATCCTCGAAAAAGGGGTCTAGTGAATCGCACAGTGGCGCACAGCGGGGCCGAAAGTATGCGCCCTCAGGTTACCGCAAAACAAGCCAAGCTCAGTAGAAATCGTTGCTTGTGACGTTAATCGCAATGGGTTTTGGAATTCCGGAAAGGACAGCCCGCCCGAGCTGACTCACCATGACGAACGGAGATGGGTGCACCGCCGCCACCAAGCAATCGGTCAGGTCATGAGTTGAACGTCTGCAGCCATGCAGGCTAGACCTGCCTTGATAGCGATGCTAGGGTGACATCCCACGTTGCTTTGACCATTCAGATCGAACCCTGAACTCTGATGAATCGCGATTTCGGCTCCGATATTTTCGAGGATGAAGGCTCCAATCCTTCGAATCCGCCACCCCCCCAAGAGCAAGAAACCAGGGAAAATCACCCTGGTTCGCCGTCGGAGAAACCGCCTGGCGAAAACCCGGATCCCGGGCCCACGGCCCCCGAAGCCGAGAAGTCGGGGAGAGGGGATATCTCGAAAAGTCCCCCGGGTTCCGAATCCGATCAGACCGACCCCCCCCGACAACGCGAACAGAACCCCCGTCGCAAACCACGTCGGCGACGCAGGCCCCGGCGTGGCGGAGGGAGCGGACCCACGCATGGAGATCGAGGCCGACACTCCTCGCCACGCCAAACGGATCAAAAACGCATCGCGGTCCTCATCGATATTGCCGCATTCGAAGAAGGCGTACAGCAGTCTGAAAGTCAGGTTTCCTACAGCCGCGTGCTCCGCCATATTGCCGGCGCTCGCTCCGTGGTGAACGCCATCGCCTACGTCACGCCGGAAGTAAAGCCCGTGGGTACACAGCAACTCGAAACTCGAGAGGTCAGCGATGCAGGTGCCGTTCCTGTCGCGATGACCATGGATGCCATGTCCCTCTCAAGCGGTGTCGATGCGATCATCTTCATTCCTTCCGATCGCCGACTGGATCCTCTCATCGCGGCATTACAAGACCGTCACGTTAGTGTTGAATCCGCCGGCTTCTGCCCACAAGAAGCCACTGATGAACATGGCGAACACCATGAACTCGGTCCCGAATGCATATTCATCCCCTGATCCTGATGTCCACACTTCTCCTGGCCGCGCCCCGCAGCCAGATCGAAGCCAATCCACCGGTAAAGAGTCCGCCTTCCGGCAAGGAAAGCTGGGTCGAACTGGATTCCTGGACCCAATCTCGCAGCCGCGCTGCATTCTCGGCATGCGATCCAAACGGCGATGACCGGCTGAGTATTTTCGAGGCCAGTGCAGCATTCGAATCCATCGGGGGACCCCAGAACCCAACTCCTTTCCGCCGCCTCGACAGCAACTCCGACGGCTACCTGAACTGGCCGGAATTCGACAAGCGCTACCGCAGCATCCTCAAACGCGGCAACTCTTTCCGGATTCGAGCGACACGCCCCTTCTCCGTAGACGCGGAGAATCCGAGATCAGCAGATGAAAATCTCCGCGCCAGCTACCTGATGCGCGTCCTGGATCAAGATGCCGACGGCAAGTTGACGGTGCAGGAGATCATCTCACTACTCACCACCAAGGGCCTCCCCAAACCTCTCCTGGAACGGTTCCGGAAACTCGACACCGACAACTCTGGTGCAGTTTCCCCTCAAGAACTCCAACCGCTGGCCGCACTGCTGCCCAATGGGCCGACGATCTTCTCTCCGACCAGCCATGACTCGCCAGCAAAGACCAGTCTGCCTGCAGATCTCCCTTTCAGTTCTGCAGACCGAAACCGTGATGGCCAGATCGAGCAGGGGGAAATAGTCGACTCCCTCAGGCGCCTACATCCCTCGCTGGCTCGATGGTCGAAGCGAATCATCGAGGATGCCGACAGTTCTGGTGACAAGATACTCAGCCAAGCCGAACTCGAAGCCGCAGGCTGACAACGCTGCTGCATCACGGCTCAACTCCTCCCAGCGTCACAGCCCGCCCCGATACGGCGGACGCCTGACTTTCTCCACAGCCGTTTGCCACCGGCCTGCTGATCGTCTTCTCACCGGCGGCAGGCCAGCGACCTCGCCATGAAGATCGAAGGCTGATGACCGGCCTTCGAAACCATCTGATATCAATCGATGAGGATCGAAGACGACGTGGTCACGCGAACATCCTTGAAACTCGGGTTCCAGACGACGCCCTGAGCCTTGAGGATCATCCCCTTGGCTGCCGGACCCAATGGTGGAAATGCGATCGCACTCTTGTCACCGGTGTCGTAAATGCCGTTCTTGATCATCAGGAGTTGCATCTGGCTCAGCGCCCCCAGACCGGGATCTCCCGGGTTGAGCAACAGATTGCCAAAAGGTGTCCAGATCGAACCCGGGAACCAGAACTTGCTGACATTGAGCATCACAACCCCCGTGCCACCACTGCCATACTTGCCCCCCGCTCGCAAATTGAAGAAGAGGTTCGAAGCAGCGGCTGTCGACCACGGTGCCCTGGCAGCGCCGATACCGCGATACTCCTCGCCCGCGAGCGCCGGTGTGTGATACTGATTTGCGTGATTGCCGGTCGCCGTCAAAACGGGTTCGTCGATCAGCAAGCCAATCTTCGGACGGTTTTCCGCGGTCCCTGACGGCGTGCTGGTGCGGTTAGGACCTGGCGTCGCCCAACCACTGTAGTTGAGCCCTCCCGGGCCGGGGCCACCCTTCCAGTCCGCAGCGATGGTCTGACCACCATTGGCATCATCGCGATACTCGCCGCCGCGAAACTCCACGAACATCAGCCACTCCTTCTTCTGAGGAATCTTGATCGGCGTGGTCAGCACGGTGGAGTGCTCGAAGATCGCCCAGGCAGTGATGGCAACAGCCTGATCCTTGACGGAGAAGATGTCATTGCCGGTCTTGGCATGCTCGTGGAGGTAAGGTGAAGTAGCGCTGACCGTCGCCGGAGCGATGCCCGTCTTGAACTGATAGTGGTTCGGTGCCGGAAACGCCGTCACCGCCGGACCCGCGTAGATCGCCTGGGTCACCCCGCGAATCGTCGTATACTGACCTGACTGAGTGCCTGCCTGCGCACGAAGCTGCGGATTGGAGGTGTATGCACGAGATCCCTTGGGAACACCAGGACCCGCCGCTTGGTTATAGGCAGTCAACTGCGTCACCATCCAGGGATAGAAGTTCCCGGTCGTCGGGTGAGTGCAGGTGCAGACAACACGGAAGGTGTTGTTGAAACTCAGCTCGGGGATCGGCCCCCGGTATCCTTGGTTCTGAGCTCCGACCGAGAAGACCAGCAAGGCTAGAGGTGAAAGGTAGAGGACAGATTTACGCACGGGTTTCTCCATGATATGGCTGAGCTGTGAGTCGAAGGGAGACCACAGCGCCAGACAAAGCGGACTTGACGATCAGATTCTATCATAACGACCAGATGAGATTGCGCCTGCCAGCCTGCCCCTTTCTCATGGTGGCAACAGGATTGCCCTTGAGCAGAGGGCAAAAAAAACCTCCGGAAGGCACCCGGTCACACCCCGGGACATATTTGCGCTCCGGGCAACGGATATGGAAGACCCCCGAGATACCCTTTCATCCATGGCTCCGCCCACTCATATCCTCGCCGTACACGCCACTCCCATCGAGGGAAGTCGCGTGGCATCCACCTGGCCAACCACCCTGGAACTCGGCGTGGGCAAGAGTTCGGCGGCCGCCAAGCTCGCGGTCGAACTGGCTACCACACAGCCCGAAGCCGTTTTGATCTTCGGGGTTTGCGGTGCCCATCGGGTGGAAAGGACTCCTGATCGCCTGAAGGTCGGTGATCTCTGCTTGGCGGATTCCGACCTGCTCGCTGACGAAGGCGCCATGACCGAGGACGGCTTCTCCAGCCTCGCCGATCTCGGCATCGGCGAGGTCGGCCCTTTCAAGGCAGACCCCGAACTGACCCGGGCGGCTGCCAACATCCTCGGCGGCATCCCGACCGTCAGCGCCGCCACCGTCAGCACGTGCAGCGCCACCAACGAGCTGGCGCAAACATCCTATCAGCGAACCAAGAGCGTCATCGAATCGATGGAGGGAGCTGCTGCAGCCCTGGTTTGCCGACGCTACGACATCCCATTCCTGCAACTGCGCTGCGTGAGCAACTTCACAGGTGATCGACAATCGGCGCAGTGGGACCTCGAGCTTGCTGCCGATCGTGTCCAGACAGCAGCGCTCCAGCTCCTTCGAGGACTTGATCCATGAATCGAAGGGTCCGTACCGGCTTCTCTCCGTGCCCCAACGACACCTTCATGTTTCACGGCCTGGTGTCGGGTCATACCCTCGTCGAGAACCTCATCTTCGATGCCGTGCTGGAGGACATCGAAGAACTCAACCGTCGCGCAATCGCGGATGCGGACCCACTGGACGTCACCAAACTCAGCGTGTCCGCACTGGCCCACATTGCCGGAAAATACAGGGTCCTTTCATCCGGCGCAGCGATTGGAAGGGGCTGTGGGCCCCTGGTCGTCCAGAAAGCGAACAGCAAACCCCTGAGCCTCTCATCGCTTTCAGGACAGCGGATCGCCATTCCAGGGGAATATACGACCGCTCATCTTCTGCTCAGGATCTTTGCCAGCGCCAACCCGGACACTCGGTTCATGCGTTTCGACCAAATCATGCCGGCGATCGCCGAAGGCACGGTCGACGCAGGCGTCATCATCCATGAGGGACGCTTCACCTACGAAGACCACGATCTCGTCGCCATCGCCGATCTCGGCGAACTCTGGGAAGGCGAGACGGGACTCCCCCTGCCGCTCGGAGTGATCTGTGCCCACTCCTCTCTCGGTGAAGATCTCACCCGAAAGATCGAAACAGGACTTGAGAACTCGATCCTCGCTGGCCGCGAAGAACCGGCTCATGCACGCTCATTCATCCGTGAGCATGCTCAGGAACTGAATGACGATGTTTGCGCCGCACATATAGATCTCTACGTGAACGACTACTCGGTCAACCTCGGGAGCGAAGGGCGTCGCGCCATCACGACGCTGCTACAAAAAGGAGCAGAGGCCGGGGCGCTGCCGGAAACTCCACCGCTCTGGTGACGAACGAGCTACCCGTCGCGCATGCTACCGATGACGTCCATCATCGCCTCGATGCTGATCAGCTTGTCACGAACCTTGCCCTTCGACTCCCCCATCTCCATCTCGTGCCGATCGAGATTCTGCCAGTCGGTCCAGCTGACAAAATCGACACTTCGATCCGCAAGCAGCGTCTTGATGTCACCCTTTTCGGCCGGCGGCAAACTCGACGCATCTGCGACCATCGACTCCACGGTCGCCTTGGAATCCGCGCTGTTCGTGCCGATCAAGCCGGTCGGACCGCGCTTGGCCCAGCCCACCACGTAGTGCCCTGGACATGGTTCACCACCCTCGCAGGTCAGCACCCGCCCTTCGGCATGGGGGATCGTGCCCCAATCCTCGTTGAAAGGCACACCGGCAATGGGAACCCCTCGATACCCGACCGCCCTGAACACGAGCTGGACCTCCTCTTCGTCGAACTGATCGAGACCCCGAGGACGCGGAGTGCCGCGATCATCCTCATACAGTTCTGATCGCTCGATACGAACACGGCAGACTCCGCCGTCTTCTCCCTGAAGCTCCACCGGCGACACCAGGAAGCGACAACGCACTTTCCGGTCGCTCTCTCCTTCGCCTTTGGTCGACTGTTCCGTCAGAAAATCGGCATTGCGCTGCGCCGCGCGACTGCCCTTTTCGGCAAGCCAGCGAACACTGAGTTCATCGAGCTTCGCGTCCGATGGTTCCACGACCAGATCACAGCCCTCGAGTTCTGCAATCTCCTTGATCTCCTTGGGAGAAAAGGCTGCCTGTGCGGGTCCACGCCTCCCCAGAAGAACGACCTCCTTGACGCTGCTGCTCCGCAACTGTGTGAGGGCATGATCGGAAATATCGGTCTCGGCAAGGGTCTCGGGGTTCTGGAGTAGAACGCGAGTGACGTCCATCGCAACATTACCGTTGCCGATGACCGCCACGCGAGTGGCCTCGGAAAGGTCGAACTGACGGTCACAAAATGCCGGGTGGCCGTTGTACCAGCCAACGAACTCGGTCGCCGAATACACTCCGCCGAGTTCTTCGCCCGGAATACCCATGCTGCGGTCGCTCTCATTCCCCACCGCGTAGACGATCTGATCGTAACAGGCGGTCAGATCCTCCACTTGCAGGTCTCGGCCCAGTTCGACGTTGCCGAAGAAGCGAAAGCCTTCGTGAGCAGCGATCTTCTCGTACACCCGGGTGACGCCCTTGATCTTCTGATGATCCGGCGCAACTCCCCCACGGACCAATCCGTACGGCGTCGGCAGTCGATCGAACATGTCCACGCAAACGGACAGGCCTTCCGTCTTGAAAAGAGCCTCGGCGGCGTAAAACCCTGACGGTCCCGATCCGACCACAGCGACCCTGAGCGGACGTGACGATGTCCCCGGATTTGTCTCTACCATGTTGGTTCGATCCTAAACATTATCGAAGAGGTACGCGGTCTCACGTTTTCGCGGACCGTTCTCTGTCATTACGACGAAGTGCGATGGGTACATCGAAGCCGCCCCGAATTCACCCTTCTTGTTGATGGCATAGAAGTTCACCCGAAAATTCGGCTGCCCCGGCTTGACCAGAAGTCGGTCTATTTTCGTCATACGCGCGATCCTCTTGCAAGCAGAAAGACACGCGTCAGTCGGCGTCTTGCCCGTCGCCATCTCGTGAACGATGAAAGAGGCTCCGTTGGTGATGATGACAGCTTCGCCACGCCCGGTCGACCCAGCCACTCCGAAATCATTATCAACGTAGTTGCCGCAGCCGATCAGGGGGGAGTCCCCCACACGACCTGGAATCTTGAACGACAAGCCAGAGGTGCTCGTGCAGCCACCGACATCGCCATGCTCGTTGACACAACCAACATGAATCGTGCCAGAATCACGCGGCTGTGGCTGCGGCGACTTCTCACGCTCTTCAACCTTGTTCTCGTCGGGCGAAACCCAGTCATCATCTGATGATGCGCGCTGCTTGCGGTTCAACCACCACTTGCGAGCCCGCTCGGTCAGAAGATTTTCCTCCGGGAAACCGTGTGCCCGAGCGAACCGCAGAGCACCCTCACCAACAAGGAGAACGTGATCCGTCTCGCGCATCACCCGCAGAGCAACCTGGCTCGGATTCTTGATGTTGCGCAACGACGCAACAGCTCCAGCCAATCCTGTCGGACCATCCATCACGCAGGAATCGAGTTCGACCACCCCATTCTCATTCGGAAGGCCTCCGTAGCCAACGCTGGTGTCGTCAGGGTCATTTTCCACCGGTTCGATGCCAAATACCGCAGCATCCACCGGCGACTCACCCTTGCTCATCCTCTTGACAGCGATCTCGATGGAGCGCAGGCCGTTGCCGCTAGAGATCGCCACGGGGCGAGTGGCGCGGCGGCGAGGTGGAACATGGAATGCCGGGACCACCGCGCCAGCAGCGGTCACCTTCAAGAAGCCTCGGCGGGAGAGAGAGTCGTTCATTCGCGCAGTGTAAGAGACTCCGGGCAGCCATCGGTAATGGCAATTCAGCCCAGGTATTTCCCGATCAAAAGATCCAGCCTCTGCCGAGCTTCGGGAGGAATCTCGGCAGGCGCCGTCATGATCGACCCCCGCATGGCTCCCTCGCAAGTGATGGGCTCATCCCGAGCGGCAAGCATCCTCGCAGCAGTAGCAATGACTCGCTTGGCCGTCTCTACATTGGCCTTCACGACAGCCAGCACATCCTCGACATTGACGTCTCCTTCGGACTCGTGCCAGCAATCATAGTCGGTCGCCAGCGCCACCGTCGCATATGCCATCTCGGCCTCACGAGCCAGCTTGGCCTCCTGGAGGTTGGTCATGCCGATCACATCGACACCCCAACTCCTGTAGAGATGCGACTCCGCGCGGGTGGAAAAATGCGGCCCCTCCATGCAAATGTAGGTGCCCCGATCATGCGCCGTCGCCCCCGCCTCTCGAGCAGCGTCGAGAGCCAATTGCCGCAAAGGTTCCCAGACAGGATCCGCAAAGTGAGCATGCGCAACGCAACCGTCGCCGAAAAATGTCGCCTGACCCGTCCGTCCTCGAGTGCGATCAATGAACTGATCGATCAAGACAAGATCTCCCGGACGGATATCTTCGCGCATACTGCCGACAGCCGAGATGCCGAGAACACACTCCATGCCGAGTTGCTTCATGGCATGGATATTGGCCCGGAACGGCAGCTCGTTCGGCGCAAGCTTGTGACCCCGGCCATGCCGTGGCAGAAAGGCCATACGGACGCCTTCGAGTTCGCCCGTGACCAAGGCGTCCGACGGACGACCGAAGGGAGTATCGAGGCTCACCTCCTCACTGCCCTCAAGATTGGGCAGATCGTATAGCCCAGAGCCACCAATGATTCCGAGAGTTCGCTGTGTCATGAGTCACGAGACTTTCTTGGACTGTGAGACGAGGGACCCCCTCGTCTCGGATTCCTCAAAAACAAACGCTTGATCAGCATCGTTGCATAGGAACCACGAGGCAAGCCAAACGACAGGGTCACGCACGACCTACCGCGGAAGGAATCATCAGCAAAGGGGCGAGACATCTTCAAGTTCCGTGGGACCACGGCGATCGCACGATCCTCTTCACGGATTTCCATGCCGGGCACGTCCTGCCGCTCCAAAGCTCCGATCGGGAGACCCTCGTCCTCGAAGACCTGACGCATCGCGGCCCTGAACTCCCGATCTCCGCCACGGCCCCCGGCTCCGCACAGAGGCGTCCTGAATGCATGAATCTCGCGAATCCGG
Source organism: uncultured candidatus Brocadiaceae bacterium (assembly GCA_964542765.1). Taxonomy (GTDB): domain Bacteria; phylum Planctomycetota; class UBA1135; order UBA1135; family UBA2386; genus CAZIVO01. Next base: position 19,901 of record CAZIVO010000045.1, read on the forward strand.
TCCGGTCGCAAGTCACCCCAAACCGTCAACTCGCCCGAAAGATTCCGCGTCCTCCGGCGCTCGTGGCCGCGAAGAGTCCTGTACAGCAACCTCGCCACAGCGCGGTTCCACAGGAATGACTGATAAGCGAAGGCGTGGATCAGCTTGAAACGCGTGGGCAGGGCGGCGAGGGCTCCACGAAAATCATCCGGGTGTGCCCTCAGATGATCGAACACACCGCGATAAAGCGGTCCCCTGACGATCCGCCCACAGGCCTCCCAGTCACCCCAGTGACGCGCGAACAAGCGCTTGAGTTTGACATCACCACTCCTGGCAACCCGAGATGGCCGTGCCAGGAGGCGATGCAAGGCCCGGTCATAGCGGCCCGTCAAGATCTCGTACATCGCGAAACCCTGGCCATGCTGCAAGCAACCAAAGCGTTGATCATCGAAGTAATTCGCGTAGCCACTCTCAGCAACAGCGGACAAGCTACGCCCGGCATCCTCGAGTTCCATCTCCGACAGGTCGCGCACGACAATCTCGAACCGATTTCCCTGGCTCAACTTGCTCGTCACCGGCTGATCGCTCCGAGCCACGAACCTGACACTCAATCCCTGCATGCGCAGGTCAACCTTCTGATCTTGAATGCTGATCCACTGCTCGGTGCAGCCCTGCCGATCCTTCAAGCCTGCAAAGGCGATGGTCTCCCGCGGAACCTTGGCTTCGCGGGCGATGATCGACACGGCCTCGAGTGTATCCATCTTCTCCTTGCGCAGCAGGTGCACGTGGTGAACACCGCGAGGGCTGCGCTCGAACTCCAGTTCTTCGACGACGCGGAAGTCGTCGGGATGTCGTTTCAAATCCATCAATCGGTCCGGAAGGGAGAAAAGTGCCGCAGCTTCGCGAGCACCAGCTCGAGATCCGAAGGCAACGGCGATTCGACAGACACAGGCTCACCACCGGCCATGGCCGGCACGACGATCTTGTGCGCGTGCAAGAACATACGCGTCAGCAATGGCTTCTCGCGAATGCCCTGCCGAATCTTGTAATTGTGTTTGATCTCGGACAGGAAGAACTCGGGCCCCGAGCCATAGTCTCGATCGGCCACGATCGGACATCCTACCTGACGGAGATGCACCCGAATCTGATGGCTCCGCCCCGTTCGAGGGAAGACCCGCAACAAGGTATGGCGAACGAAACGCTCGGCGACCTCGACCACCGTATGAGCAGCCCTCGCGCCACGGCTATCGGGCGCTACCACCCTGATCTTGCCGGGACGGCGCAGATCCGGCCCCAAGGCCTTGTTGATCTCGAATCTCTCACGCCGCTCGGCACCCTCGGCCAGGGCCAGATACGTCTTCTCGATCTGCCCACCCCGAAACGCAATGTCCAGGGATCGAGCCGTATCCAGATCGCGGGCCAGCAGAAGGCAACCCGAGGTGTCTCGGTCGAGCCGGTGGACCACTCTCAAGTCCTCGTCAGGCCGTTGCTCGCGGATCATCCCCAGGACTCCCTCGTACTTGCCCGCGCGATCGGGAATGGTGGGGATTCCCGCCGGCTTGTTGACCACGAGCAGGCCCGGCTCCTCGTGGATAACCTCGGGGCTAATGACCTCGTCCGGCTTCGCAGAAAATGAGCGGAGACTTGCAGGGGACACCTTCAGTTCGACGCTATCCCCGGCCCGGAGGCGAAGGCGACCCTGAGCCTTCTCTGAATTCACCCGGACACCGCCCTCACGGACCAGTTGCCTCCAGCTGCGGTGATCGACATCCGGCCACGTCCGCTCGAGGAAGTCCTCCACCCGCGTACCCGCCAGTTCAGACGTGACGATCACTGGGTTGTGCATGCGCGGAGGGGATGGGATGGGACGCGGTTCATCGGTTCGGACGAGCATAGCGCAGGGAGGGCTCCCGGTTCAGGTGCAGATGTAAGCCAAGGAGCGCAAGTAGAATAAGGGCGGGCTCACCGCACGCAACACGGCAATCATGCCGGCGGCCCTCGGATCATCCGCCCGGGGATCTCAGTGACGCGCCGGCAAGCCGATCGCGTGGCCCTGGGGCCGGACACCGAGCTTCGCTGAAAGATCGATCCGCTTGCGGCCCCGCGAAACGACGATCGTGACACGATCCCCCGCGGAGAGGTCTCCGATCGCCGAGATCAGCTGATCCAACGTCAAGGTCGGGCGCCCTCCTATGGACACGATCGAGTCGCCCGGCCGGAGCCCAGCCTGCTCGGCGGGCGATCCGGGAATCACCTCGATCACTGTCGGGTGGGGCTCTTTGGGGTCGAGAGCGATACCGAGCCAGCCCTGGCTGGATACCAGCACTCCCAATAGCAGCCCGGCGAGAGAAAATGCACAATTCATGATCATCGATGCCGGCCCACCGAAGAATTCTCTCCAGCAAAGATCTCCGAGCGGAACGGAGGGATCGAGAGGCTCCACACCCCTTCCGCGCCGCAATGGCGATGGTCCGACTCCATCTAAGTCGGAAGAAAGCCCCTGCGGCCTTGACGTAAGCTTTCCCAGCGCCTATCTGATTCGCCCCGATCCGCCCCGTTCGTCTAGTGGCCTAGGATACATGGTTCTCATCCATGTGACACGGGTTCGAGTCCCGTACGGGGTACCAACTCGCTGGCGGGCTCCGGCTCGCCAGCTTTATTTAAACATCTCCCCCGCCCATGGCATGGCTCCGACGAGAAGACCTGGAGGACCGCGAACTCCGTACGCTCGGGCCGTGGGCTGCACAGAGCAAGCATCACGGCGGGCGGCGCATCGACGAGCCTGATGACGAGATTCGCACCGCCTTTCAGCGAGATCGTGATCGCATCATTCACTGCGCATCCTTCCGGCGGCTCCAGCACAAGACCCAGGTGCAACCGGCCTTTTCCGGAGACCATTTTCGCAGCCGCATGACGCACTCCATCGAGGTGTCACAGATGGCCCGTGGCGTGGCCATCGCCCTGCGCTTGAACCCCGACCTTGCGGAGGCCGTCGCGCTCGGACACGACCTCGGGCACCCTCCCTTCGGGCACGCGGGAGAAGACATGCTCGATGATTTGATGGCCGGGCACGGGGGTTTCCGCCACAACGCGCAGAGTTCGCGCACCGTCGACTATCTCGAAGATCGATATGGCCAGGGCTGCGGCCTCAATCTGGTGCGAGCAACACGGATTTCTTTTCTCAAGGGGAAGATTCCCGATGGATACCCACTGAGTGAGGATCTCCTGCCCAAGCAGACACCGCCTGTCGAAGCGCGTGTCGTCGACCAGTGTGACAAGATCGCCTACATGTGCCATGACCTCGATGACGGCTTGCGATCGGGCGCCTTCTCCCTGCAAGAGGCCGGCGCTCTCGAACTCTGGAAGGCCGCATGCCAAAGCGCTGGTCGCGATCAAACCAATCGAGTCATCAGCGAGATTACCGCGCTGCTGATCCTGGACATCGTCGAGTCGAATGGTGAGGCTTTCGCTTCCGAAGAAGGGCCCCAGCCGAGCATCCAAAATGGTCAAGAGATGCGAGCGATGAGCAAGGAACTCCTGATCTTCCTGCGCGATCACTTCTACCTGTCGGACTCCGTACTCACGAAAATGAATCACGGCCGGGACAAGATCCAATCCGTCTTCGAACACCTCGTCGCCCACCCAGAAGATCTTCCCGACAATGTTCGCGAGCGCATCGCCGAGGACACGCTCCATCGCACCATCTGCGACTACGTGGCCGGCATGACCGACCGCTTTCTCCTCGCTCAGTAGGAGTGTCGGAAGCGGCTCAGAGGCAACGCTGAACAGCCTGCGCCACCGTCTGCGGCTCGATCAAGGCCTGGCAGTGCGGCGAAACATCGCAGCGGGGCAAGTAGCAGCACAAGCAGTCGAGACCATCGGGCTGGATCTTCTCGCCACGGCCGTAGAGTTCGATTTCTGCGGCCGAGGTCGGGCCGAACAGAGCGATCACCGGTTTCTTGCGCGCAGTCGCAACGTGCAGGGCGAAGGTATCACCGGTGACAACCGCCTCGCAGAGATCGACCAAGGACGCGAACCGGCGGCAAGCATTGTCGTTGCCACCGTCGAAGACAGGCAAACCTTGCGCGCCAGACAGCAACTCAGCATGCCGATGGCGCTCTGACGGCCCACCGAGCAATAACACGCCGACGCCCAGTTCCGCCATCAGGGTCAGGAAAGAGGTTTGATGTTCCAAGGTCCATGACTTGTAAACCCATCGCCCCCCGGCGCCGGTATTGAGACCGACCCGCGGCCCCTCGACACCCAAGGCCTCACGAAAACCAGCAACGGCTTGCCGATCCGATTCCGAAGGCTCCAGGATCGGCTCCCCGACCTCGCCCGGATCGAGGCCCAGCAATTCCGCGACGAGCTTCTGATAGGTCTCGGCATTATCTCGCTTGCGCTGATCGTCGAGCCCCATCTTGAACCAGTGCTCGGCAGCCTCCCCCAGAGGAACCACCTCACCGCCCTCGTTGAGCTTGAATCCTCGATGTTCCTTGCCACGAGCCACTCCCGCGAGCGCTGCTGCTGCAGGATCAGCGTCGGGACACAGGACAGCATCGAACTCCTCGACCGCGAGCCGAGCCGCGGTGACGGCGTCACCACTCGACAGAACCTCATCGACGAGATGGTTACCCTCGAAGAGTTCCCTTCCCTCTGGCGAGGTCACCCAGGTCACCCGGCAAGGGCCGAAGCTTGCGTGAATCGCCGGCAAGAAGGATGTCGTGCGCAGCACATCGCCGAGGGCCGCCAGCTTGATCACGAGGACCCGCTGACGAACCGGATCGTACTCGTCACAATCCGCACAGGCACGGCCATCGCGCTTGTGCGGCGCGCATGGCCGATCCGTTCGGAACTGCCTGCAATCGGTCTTGAATTCGTTCGGCACGGTCATTTCACAGAAGCGATCAACTCTTCGTACAGCCTCTCGGTCTTTTCGGCCATCATCCGAGCAGAGAAGCTCGCTCGAGCACGAGCCCCGCCCGCCTCCCCCATCTTTCGGCTGAGTTCGGGGTCGGAGAGGAGCAGATCCAGCGCAGCGGCGAACCCGGCCACATCGCCAGGCTCAACCAAAACCCCTGTTTCACCGTCGACCACGCCCTCGGGCAACCCGCCCACCCGCGAAGCAATCACCGGTAGCCCCACTGCCATCGACTCGAGCGAGAAGACGGAAAGCCCTTCCAGTTGTGAGGGGATGCAAGCGATATCGGCCACACCGAGGACCTCTCGGCGCGGCATCTGCCCGGGCATGAGCACCTGATCCCCCAAACCCAAGCGCACGATCTCCGCCTGCAATGCATTCCGCTCGTCACCCTCACCAGCGAGGAGGAGCCGGGCTCGCGGATGCCCATTCGCGATCCCTGCGAAGGCCCTGAGCAGATGAATCTGGCCCTTGCGCGGGCGCAGTGACGCAGCACAAAGAATCACAACCGCATCAGTGGGCCAATCGAACCGGGCCAGAACCTCGGCCCGACAGCCGGCCACTCCTTCGAGTTCCTCGGAATCCACGCCCTCATAAATACGGATGATGCTTTGTTCAGGCACACCAGCGCGACGGATCGCAGCGCCTATAGCGTCAGAGATCACGACCACGGAATCGACAGCACGGCCGTAGAGCCAGCGCGAGACAGCACCTCTGCGCAGCGGGTAGTCCATCCTGCGCGTTGCGACCTTCACCGGCCGCCGCCGGCCCAGCATGGAAACTGCTCCGAGCTTGTGCGCCCGCGAACAGGCGAAGTGCAACAGATCAGGGCGATGGCGGGCGACCAAGCGACGGATTCCCCTCCAGGCAAAGGGGTCCAGAGAGT
>CAZIVO010000046.1:0-5320 GCA_964542765.1 uncultured candidatus Brocadiaceae bacterium
AACGAGTTGGTCCATGGGCCATTCGCCCCGAATTTCGAAGCTCGCTTCGCCGATGTCGGCCTTCGCCTCATCGGAACGGCAAGCGATGCACCCTTCCTCGGCCTCCAGATGAAGGACCGCATGAAAGTTTCATCTGTCTTGCGCGACAGTCCAGCGGCCCTTGCCGGCCTATCCCCCGACGACGAGCTCATGGGAATCGCCGGTTTGCGCGTGACCAGCGCAAACTGGAAGAAGATCCTCGAACATGCTTGGCAACCAGATCGCCCTCTGACCTTTCTGATCTCGCGACGCGGATGCCTCACTGAACTGGAGATCGTGCCCGTGGCACATCCGCATGTTCAGTATCGGATCGAACTGGCAAAGGACGCGCCGCCCTCGAGCCAGCAACTCGGCCGAGCCTGGCTGTCGTTGCCGGACGACCCTGAAAAACTCTGAAATCAGCGGCAACCGAATCAGAGATCAGCGTGTGAGCCGTCGCAATAAGGCATCTTGCCGGACGCCCCACATGCACACCACGCAACCCTTCGCTCCTCATCCAGAAGGACCTTGATCGGGCTGTATACCTTGCCTTCGCCATCGCTGTATTCTCGATGTGTGCCATCACAGAATGGATAACGCTTGCTCTGACGGCAGGTGCAATAAGCGTATTTCCCAGGCTCACAAAGAGTGACAAAGGGACGGTTCTGTCGCTTGCCAGGTGGTTCGTCGTGCATCACCTCAAACTATCCACCACGAAAACCATACCCAACTCCCCTTCCCGGTCACTCTGCCGGGAAATTTGCCAAGCGGGCATCTCCTCGGTAGCGAAAGCTAGGAGAAGCGCCGAATCACGCCCCTCACCACGCCTCTGATTTGAATTTTATCCGGAAAAATAGGCTCCATGGATGAGTTCGCCGGCTGCAGCTTGATTCGTTCCCCTTCGCGATAAAAACGCTTGAGGGTCGCTTCCTCGTCTTCGAGGATCGCCACGACAATGTCTCCGTTGCTCGCCGTCTGCCGACGCTCCACGACGACGAGATCGCCATCGTCGATGTGGTCTTCGATCATCGACTTGCCGCGCACGCGCAGGAGATAATTGTCCTCCCCCGTAGTCCTGTTGACTATGGGAACGAGTTCATCGATGGCAACTTCTTCCCTGTCCTCGATCGCCTCGATCGGGCGCCCTGCCGCGATCGAACCGAGCACCGGCAACCCCGGAAGGGGAGCCTCCTGCGGTGGCCCCGCATCCGGGTCATAGGTGATCGAAACCGCGCGAGCCTTCGCCTTATCCCGGTGGATCGCCCCCTTCTTCTGGAGATTGTTGAGGTGCTCGTAAACCGTGATCTTGCTCACGCCGAGCGCCTGTGCCGCCTCTTCCAAGGTGGGGGCGATCCCGTGCTCTCGATGGTAGTCGCGAAAGAACCGCAGAACCGTAATTTGCTTTTCCGTCAGCGTGATCTGCATCGATGGCCTCCTGGAGTCACAAGAAGTTCCGTCACAAGAAAAAGGCGAGCGCCAAAAACATCGCGAGTACGGCGGTCGCACCGAAGAGTTCCGTGGTGAGCTTGTCTTGCCGGTCGGCTCGGGACACGCCCGACCGCAGACGAGAATCGGCTTTCACGCCAAGGGGCGGTGCCCAGGCTGATTTCACTGTTGTTGCAAATCGCATATTGGCTCTCAGTTCCTCAGGTTCAGTCCTTGTTAGGTTGGTGAATGTTAGGCTTGAGACGGGTCATCTCAAGTCGATTTTCGGGTTTTTTTAGGGTCCGCCAAAAAGCCCCTGCGGGCGGCCAGAACCGGCTCAAGAGCCTCTTTACGACCCGGAAACCGATTCTGGTTCTCCGCGACACCCCTTAAATAAGCCTGGGACGACCCTTCGAGGTTCCTCGCCATCCCACCACCTGATCGTGTATTTCTGGGCCTGAGCCGCTGATCCGGCCAACCACAAGATGACCTCGAACCACCGCACCTTGGCATGGCTCTGCCTGGCCACCGCATCCACGGTATGGGCGCAAGACCCCGGCGCGCTCGAAACCCCTCTGGAGCGGGCCGGCGCCCATCGCGCCACTCTCGAAGCCGCTCTCGCCGAAGCGCCGGCCGCGCAGCAGCCCGGGCTACGTTTTCTGATCGAGCACATGCCGCAGACCGATCTCGAATCGCTGCCAAAGAAATTCATCCTCGAGCATCTCGCCTACGCCTATCGCGCCTGGAATGCCGCGCCCTGGAAAGACCTGGTGCCGGAGGAGATCTTCCTCAACAACCTGTTGCCCTACGCCAGCATCAACGAGCGACGCGATCGCTGGCGCAAGGACTTCTACGAGCGCTTCGCACCGCTTGTAGCGACGGCAAAGACTCCTGCCGAAGCAGCCGCGATCCTCAATCAGAAGATCTTTGGCATCCTCGGAGTGAAGTATTCGACCAAGCGACCCAAGGCTGACCAGAGTCCTTACGAATCGATCGAGGCCGGCATGGCCTCATGCACCGGCCTTTCGGTCCTTCTCGTCGACGCCTGTCGCGCCGTCGGCGTGCCGGCGCGCTTCGTCGGCACACCGCGCTGGTCCGATGATAGCGGCAACCATTCCTGGGTCGAAATCTGGGATGACGGTTGGCACTTCACCGGCGCCGCCGAGCCCACCGGCGACGTCCTCGACCGCGCCTGGTTCACCGGCCGCGCTGCCAAGGCTCAGCGCGACGTCCTCCGCTACGGCATCTATGCCGTCAGCTACAAGTCCACACCACAGCATTTCCCGATGGTCTGGAGCCCGGGTGCCGAACAGGTTCACGCCGTCAACGTCACCGATCGCTACACCTCTGATCATCAGGCACTTCCGGAAGGTGCCGGTCGCGCACGCTTCGTGGCCATCTTGGGAAGCACCGGCGAAAGATGTCGTGCCGCACTGTCGATCCGAGACGCTCAGGGCGAATCGCTCTTCGAGGGGGCAACCAAGGATGAACGCTTCGACGCCAACGACCATGTCACTGCCATCCTCCCCCTGAACTCTCCGCTCGAGGCCCGGGTCCGCTTCGGAAAGCACCACCTCGTCTTTCCCTTCGCGGTCGCCCATGACGAGCAACTCTTCGATGTCTACATCGCCAGCGCACAGGCCGATGATCAGCCCGAGGCCGCGCTCGAAGCCCTGAACCAGTTCCTCACCCTCCGCCGCTCGGCAGCACCCTTCGCAGCTTACGACTGGGCGCGAGTCGAACTGTCTGCGGCACAAGCGGCCGCGGCGCGCACAGCCTTGTGGGATGACCATGCGGCGCGAATTCGCACGCAGCGCAAGGCCGAGATGAAGGCTCGCAGCCTCGAACTCGACGAACGAACGATGCCCTTTTGGTATGCGATCTACGGCGACAAACCAGCAGCCGGTCGCAGCCTTTGGATTTCCCTACACGGCGGTGGCGGCACCACCAAAAAGATCAACGATGGTCAGTGGGAGAATCAAAAACGCCTCTACCGGCCCGCCGAGGGTGTCTATCTCGCGCCGCGCGCGCCGACCAACACCTGGAACCTCTGGCACCAGACCCACATCGACAAGCTCTTCGATCGCCTCATCGAAAACATGATCGTCTTCGAAGATGTGGACCCCGACCGCGTTTATGTCATGGGCTACTCCGCCGGCGGCGATGGCGTCTATCAGCTGGCGCCACGCATGGCCGATCGGTGGGCCGCAGCAGCGATGATGGCGGGTCACCCCAATGATGCTCAGCCCGACAGTCTGCGCAACACGGCCTTCGCCCTGCACGTGGGTGGCAAGGACGCCGCCTACAAGCGCAATGCCATCGGTCGCGACTGGAAGAAGCGCCTCGCCAAGCTTCGCGCCGACGATCCAAAGGGCTACCAGCACCAGGCCGAGATCCACGAGGACAAGGGGCACTGGATGGATCGCGAGGACGCCGTCGCCGTGCCATGGATGGCAAAACATCGGCGCGAGCTGCGACCGAAGAAGATCGTGTGGCGCCAAGATGATGTGACCCACCCACGTTTTTACTGGCTGGCCGTCGACGAGCCGAAGGCGCGCAGTCTGCTGGTGGTCGAACGCCAGGGTCAGACGATCCGGATCCTCAAGGCCGAAGGCATCGGCCAGCTATCAATCCGGCTCGATGACACGATGCTCGATCTCGACCAGCCGGTGACGGTAAACATGGGCGACAACACCCTCTTCGAGGGAGTTGCTCCCCGGACCATGGCCATCATCGAGAAAACACTGCGCGAACGCGGAGATCCGGTCGGAATCTGGTCCGCCGAGATCACCTTCAAGGTTGTGGTCGAGGATGGTGGCTGACCTCGGACAGCCCCTCCGAGCCCCTCACAGGCGGCGCCGGTACCCGAAAAACAAACTTGGCGCGAGGCCACGCACGGAGACCCCTATCACCGGTATTTTCGGTGTTGTTACCTCTCTCTTACCCACGAGAAGCCATTTCATCGTATATATCGGGCCATATCTGACCGCGCTGACAGCCGCGGCCCTCCCCCAATCTCCAAAGGAAAGAAACCCATGAGGCTTCTGCTCACATCGCTCTTCCTTCTCATCGCTCCGACCCTTTCTGCCCAGAACCCTGTTGCAACCAGCAAGGGTGCAGCGGCGGCTCCCATCAGCGTTGCCGTCTGGCCCATGAAGGGCTGCGTCATCTCCGACAAGAAGATCAAAAAGACCTTCGATGTCGACGGGCGCACCTTCCAGACCTGCTGCGGGAATTGCCAGAAAAAGGTCGAGGCGGACCCCGCAACTTATGCCAAGAAGCTCGACGATGCGATCATCAAGAGCCAGACCAGGGGCTATCCACTGAAGACCTGCCCGATCTCCAATAAGGCTCTCACCGACACGGCCGTGAACGCCGTCAGCAACGGCACTCTCGTTCGCGTCTGCTGCAACAAATGTGCGGCCAAGGTGACATCCGGCGAAAAACCCGATGCCATCGCGGCGGTCGTGAGCGCCAGGCACAAGCGCCAGAGCAAGACCTACCCGATGAAGACCTGCCCGGTCTCGGGTGATGAACTGGTCGCCGGCGAAAGCGTCGAGGTCATGTTCGGAACGCAGCTGGTGCGACTGTGCTGCAAGGGTTGCGTCAAGGAGCTCAGCAAGGATTCCGCCAAGCATCTCAAGACTCTCAAAGATGCCCGCAAGAGCGCTCGGGAAGCAAAGGGTGGGAAGACCAAGAAGACCAAGAAGAGCAAGGCAGGAGTGGAAGCCGACAAAAACGGCAATGCTGCCGCTCCAGTCGCTGCCCAACTTGCCTCAAAGGTGACCGACAAGGCTGCCCCCGCTGCGACAAGTTGCTGCGCCAAAGATGGCGAGAAGACCAAGTGCTGCGCCGAGAAGGCCGAGCAAAAGCCTGA
>CAZIVO010000046.1:5420-17029 GCA_964542765.1 uncultured candidatus Brocadiaceae bacterium
CGCGAAGGCCAAGTGCTGCGCCGAGAAGGCCGAGCAAAAGCCTGACGCGAAGGCCAAGTGCTGCGCCGAGAAGGCCGAGCAAAAGCCTGACGCGAAGGCCCAAAAGGTTTCCGGCTGATCCACACCTTCAAAGCGGGGCAAGTCCCGCGCCCGGCCATTCGCCGGGTGCCGGGCACGGCCTGCGCGGGTGGCGGCAGAGGGGAGTCATGACAAATATTAAAGTCGCTCCCCCGGTGGTAGGTGTTCTCACTCTGGCAGGCGCACCAGAACCAGTGGTCGATCCTCGCCGGACTGAGCCCCTCTGACGGTCATAACCGCCCAGATCACTGTTCTGACCGGGTCCTGAAGCTCGATCGGCATCATGTGTGTTCAGCGCTGCCATCGAATGCGACTCACGAAACGGCCGAGAGAAGTCCTTCGATCTTCATGGCATCTCGACCCTTCGCGAAGGCCGTGCATAATGGACGCGATGATCCTGCAACTCGATCGGCCTATCGTTTTTCTCGACCTGGAAACTACCGGACTCGATATAGAAAACGACCGCATCGTCGAGATAGGCCTGATCAAGATCCATACCGACGGACAGAGAGAGGAACTCGTCGAGCGGATAGACCCCGGCATCGATATTCCCGAAGCCGCCGCCAAGGTACATGGCATCCGCACCGAGGATGTTCGAGGCCTCTTCGGAAAGCCGCGCCTCGACAAGATCGGGGACGCTCTCTTGGCCTTCCTCGAAAATGCCGATCTCGGTGGCTTCAACAGCATCCGGTTCGATGTTCCCCTGTGGGAAAGGGAGTGCGAACGTCACGGCATTGCCTTCGACATGACCGGGAGGCTTCAGGTTGACTCCCAGATCATCTTCCACGCCAAGGAAACGAACTGGGACCGATTCTTGATGGGGCCGCGCAACCTCTCAGCGGCGGTGCGACTCTACTGTGGCCGCGATCTCGACGGCGCTCACTCGGCCGCCGCTGATGCGACTGCCTCCGCTGACGTTTTGATCTCGCAACTCGAGCGATACGAGGATCTGCCGCGCGACTGCCAGGGCCTGCATGACTGGTGTGCACGAGGGATCGAGGAACGCAAGGCGCGGACCGCCGGCGCCGGCAACTAGCTGCGAAACGTGCGCGGGAAGAAGCCGTCCGGGTCAAAGCTCCGCACCCCGAACACCTCCTCGACCAATTCCGCGGCAAAAGCTTCTTCCGGGCAGCCGTCGAATCGGATGCGGCCTTCGTGCAGCAAGATCACCGCATCTGCAAACGGGGCCACCATGTTCAGGTCGTGAGAAGCAACCACGACGGTGTAGCCTTCCCGCGCCAATCGCTGGAACAGTCCCATGACGGCGAGTGCATGCTCCAGATCGAGATTGGCCGTCGGCTCGTCAGCGAGCAGAATCGGCGCACGGGTTGCCAGGGCCCGGGCGATGCCGATGCGCTGGCGTTCGCCCCCTGAAAGGGTCCTGACACTGCGATCGACGAAGGCGGTTGCGTCCACCAGCGCGATGGCCTCATCAACCGCTGCGAGGTCTTTGACTCCCGGCCCTCGAAACCGCGGAATGTGCATGTGCCGCCCCATCATGACCAGTTCACGCCCGGAAAATTCGAAGGGTGATTCGGCCTCCTGAGGAATCAAGGTGAGTTCTCGGGCACGGTCTCTGGGTGCGATGGTTCCGACATCGATGCCGCCGATCCTCACCTCTCCATGGTCCGGGCACAGCAAACCGGCCAGCGCACTCAGCAAGGTGGTCTTGCCGGCACCATTGCGACCCGCCAGAAGGGTCAGCGAACCCTCGCGAAGATCCAGGTCAACGCCCGACAACACCTCCTTCTGGCCGAGGCGCAAGCTCAGTGACACAGCCGAGAGGACGGTCATAGCTCACTCCCTCTTCGATGCCGGATCAGCAACCAGAAGAAGAAGGGTGCGCCGAGCAAGCTCGTCACCACCCCCGGTCGCAATTCGCTCTCGGCGGGCACCATCTTGCATACGCAATATGCTGACAGGAGGACCAAAGAGCCCGTCACCGCCGCACACGGAATGAGGGCTCGGTGCGATGGCCCCACCATCAACCGCACCATATGCGGAACCACAAGGCCGATGAAGGCAATGCCACCGGTACACGACACGGCGGTAGCGGTCATCCCACAAGCAACGATCAAGAGGGTGATGCGCAGGCGTTTGATGTCCACGCCGAGGCTGGCCGCGCTCTCCTCCCGCAAGGCGAGCAGGTCCATATCTCGCAAGAGCGGCAGCGACAAGACACCGAAGATGACGAGTCCTCCACCGACGATGGCGGCATGGGGAAAGCCAACCAGATCGAGGCCACCCATGAGCCAGAACATGATCGGGGCACTCGACTGGAAGTTCTGGAAAGACAGGGAAACAAAGAAGACCGTGACCGCACCGACCAGAGTGTTCATCGCAATGCCGGCGAGGAGGATGCCGGTGATGGAGAACCCCCCCGCTCTGCTCGCAGCCAGATAAACGAAGATCGACACCAGCGAAGCGCCGGCGAAGGCAAAAGCTGGTGCTGCGAAGATCGATACGCCAGCGAGTCCCGCTGCGATGGCCACCACCGCACCCAGGGCAGAGCCCGCCGAAGTCCCGAGCACCTCGGGGGAAGCCAGAGGATTGCGAAACAGGGCCTGCATCACCGTCCCGGCCATCGCCAGGGAAGCGCCCGACAAGATCGCGACGAGAACCCGCGGCAGCAATACTTCGTTGACGATCACGCCGTCCTGCGCTTCCGCCGAAGCCATCCCCAATCCCGAGCCCAACGCTTCCAGAACCCTCCCGAAGGTCAAGCCCGGCCCTTGCGCAAGGGCGAAGAGGGCCACTGCCGCGGTCAATGCCACGACCGCAGGCAGGTAGAGCAGCGCCCGGACCCTCAAGAACCACCCCAGCGATCGAGAGTGTCCGCGATCCGTCGCGCCGCCCGCGCCGCGTGGTGCGAGGTCGATAGCAGCCAGGCGTTCGGGACCATCAAGAGATGTTCGCGCTCGACTGCTCGCAGAGATTTCATCCCTGGAATCTGCAAGAAGCCCTCACGGGCCGCCGCGCCATCTCCCGTTTCTGCGCCGAGCACGATCACATCCGGATCGAGAGCGATGACCTGCTCGGGAGAAATCGGCGCCGAGCCATCGAGGCCTATTTCTCTCGCCGCATTGCGAGCGCCGACATGGGACAGAAGACTGTCGAAGGTGGTTCGCACGCCTCCAGTCCGGCCACCGAGATAGAGCAGAACTCGCCAGGACTTCCTTTGTGGTGCACCGGTTGCAATCACTTCCAGTTCCGACTGCATTCCCTGCACGAGTTTTTCCGCTTCGCGATCGAGTCCGATCATCCAGCCGAGCGCCCTGATATTGTCCTGGATGTGGCTCACGGATTCGAAACTCCGAAACCGCACAACCGCGCCCGATGTCTTGCCGAGAAGATCTCGAGCCGCTTTTCGACTGAAGCTCGACACGGTGATGAAATCGGGTTCCTCGGCCAGGATCTCCACAGGGTCGCCGCCAACATGCCGTGAAAAACCACGGGACTCCTCGGCAACCGGGCTGTAACGAGAATCCCTCCCGGTGCGAATCAGAGCGCGGATACGTTCGCGCGGACAGATCGCCAGCAGCACGGCATCGGAAAAGATGGTCCCCGAAACGATCCGCTGAGGAGGCGAGGGAATCACTACCCTCCCGGAAAGATCCTGATAGCTGCGCGGCCATGGATCTGCCTCGCGCTCCGCCAAGGATCGCGTCCACGCCCCCGGCTCCAGCTGTTCGACATCCTCGCGCAAGGCGCCCCAGATCAGTAGAGCCACGAGGGGTGCGAGCAAGATCGAAAGACGCCAGAGTCGGAACATGGGCAGCACAGGCTAGCCCGCTTTCCTCGTCAGCTGAACCGTCCGCTCATCACACCCGCACGGTTCGTCGTCCGGATCGTCGCCGGGGCCTTCACGGCTCCCGGACAAATCCTCCGCGAGGAGGGCTACCGGCCCCCGCGGCCCTCCTCCCAGGGCAGGGTTCCGGCTTCTTCCGATGGTTTGACCGCTTTTCGTTGCCCCTGAGGCAGCTCCGCCAAAAGGATTTCTTTTTGCAGCTCTTTCCCCTCGGCCGTCAGCGCTGTCAGCGAGATGGAATCGCCCGCCATGCGTGAGCTGACCAGATTCTGCAGGTGAAACCCATTCTTGACCACCGCCGTACCAATCGCCGTGATCAAGCCGCCAGCGCGCAGGCCGGCGGTCCAGGCAGCGCTCGAACGATCCACCCCTGCCAACTTCGCGCCAGGACCGAGATGGCTCTGGTCCACCGTCACTCCGAGGAAGCCCCGGTGCAGGATCTCCCCTGTCTTCATGCGCTCAAGAATGGAGCCGATGTCGGTGACCGTCGCCGCAAAGCCAATCCCCGAATCGTAAAGTTCGATGCCGGCGTCTCGACCCGATCGGGACAGCGGCACGGCGACACCCAGAACGCGGCCCTTGCCATCGATCAAGGGGCCGCCGTAATTGGCCGGAGAAACGTAAGCATCGGTCTGGATGGCGCGGTCGAACAAGCGCCCGACCGCCGACACGATTCCCATGTGTACGCTCGGCTCCTTACGGCCAAAGGTGCGACCGAGAACGAAGGCCCACTGCCCTACCCGAACCTTTTCGGCCGTGAAAAACTCCGGCACGGGAAGATTCTCTGCTTCGATCTTGAGCAAGGCGATGCCCCGGCTGGTGTCCTCCCCCGCACGGCGCGCCTCCAGGGTTCGGCCATCGGCAAGGGTGACCAGAATCGTGGTCGGATTGAAGTTCAACGCAAAGCGAGATACCAGAATCCAACCATCCGCGCTGAGGATGATCCCGGTCGTGGCACCCTGCGTCTGAAGGAAGCCCGGTTGCTTGATCGGCCCGATCCGTCCCTTCTCATCTTTTTTATCCTTCTCGCCCTTCTTGTCTTCCTTCGGCTTGTCATCCGGCGACCGACGTTCGGGAGCCTCCGAAGGCGGGCGGGCACCAGCCACGAGAAGCTTGCGGGCGCCACCCCACGTTTCCACCGTGACCACCGAGGGCGACACCTTGTCGATGGCCGCATGCAGAACCGACTCCAGAGCCAACATCTCATCCGCTGGCGGTGCGGTTTGCCCCCGGAGGAAGCCGGTCGCAGCCATCACGGACAGGAAGGCTGCATGCACCCGGGCTCTACTGTTCGGTGAGGCCTTCACTTCTTCACCTCTCCGAGGGTCATCTCGGCACGCGCAACCTTCGAACCTCGCTTGTAAGTGATCTGAATCACGTTTCCCGGCCGGTAGCGAGCCAAGGCCTTGCGGAAATCGTTGCAACTTCGCACCGGCCAATCATCGATACGCACGATCAGATCATCCGGCTTGAGACCGGTTACCCTCGCCGGCGATCCACGCTCGGTCTTTTCTATGTACGCAGGAGGGGAGCTTCTGCGGCCATGGTCGAACAGCTTGATCCCGTGGTAGACAGGCCGTTGCTCACCGCCTTCTCCGACAACATCGGTCGGCAACTTACCGAAGGCATGGCGTTCGACATACTCGGCCAGATCCCACACCGGGATCGCCGCCGAGATCTGAGTGTTGGTCTCCGTCGACTCCAGGATGCGGGCATTGATGCCTATCCACTTGCCGCGCAGGGTGAAGAGCCCGCCACCGTAGTGGCCGGGATTGTTGGGAGCGTCCGTGATCAGGAGTTCGCCGTCATAGTCGACATCCGACATGCGGTAACGCAGACCTGTTCTTGCGCGAGCCGTCAGAACACCGAAGGTCGCCGAGATCTTTTCCGAGAACTCCGCGAGGCGAAAACAATTCCCCAGGGACATCACCATCGTTCCGTTCCGGAAGACCGAGTTTCTGGTCAAGGTCACTGGCACGAGATCGCGATCGCCGGGATCGATCTTCAGCAAACGCACGCCGTGCTTGCGATCACTCGGGTAGAGGCTTGCCTGATGGATGGATCCGTCGTGAAGAACAACCCGGGTCTTGTCCTTTTGTATGAGGACCAGATCCGCTGTCAGGACATGCCCCTGCTTGCTGACGATCACGCCCGAGGCATAGGACTGGATGGTGGACAATCCAGAGGCGCCGTGAACCTTGACCATGCTCGGCAGCAGCCGATCGATCGTCGCCTCCAGGAGTGTTCGTGGCTTGCGGTCATCGAAGGCATATGCCCTGGCAAACTCCGCTCCCCCTTGTTCGCGCTCTTGAGCATGAAGCGGCAAGGGCATGAGCGAGACTGCCAGAGCCAGACAACAGCGGATGCGATTCATTGCCCTGGCCTCCTGAAGAGTTTCTCCGTCGGCCTGGAGGCAACCGCCCGGCGCCAGCCATCGTCCAGCTTGCCCTCGGTGACGACCCGTGCCTGCCCCCCCAGATGACTGACGGCATGCGCGACCCGGACCTCCGTCACGCCCTTGGCCACAGGATCCCGGTAACGCCATCCCGCAGCGGTTCCATCTTCGTAAAGCCACACTTCTCGTTCGCCCTCTCCTTCAAGGCGAAAGCGGTAAGCCGGTCGGCCGAGCACCAGCGTGCCTCCTGCCAGGGCGCTGGCGCTCAGGAGTTCCCTGCGAGCGGCACCCTGCCAGAGAAAGGGGTTGGTGGTGAAACCTCGCTCGAGCTTCGCCATCTCTTCGGCCGTCAGCTCACTGATGTCCGAGCCAATCTGCTTGAAGCCTCTCCCCGCAGCTGTCCGGACGAGGATCTTCGCTCCATCCGACCAGCGCAACCGATCGCCGAGCCTGTGTGTCGTGATGCGACGCCCATCCATATGTTCCAGGGCGAACGCTGCCCCCTCGGACTCTTCCTCGCCAGCGCCGACTCGCTTCGCCAATACAGAGCGGGCAAGTTGACGGTGTTCTATGCCAGCCAGGCGATCTGCATGACGGCTCGTCCCCGTATCCATGGCTGTAAGCTGGAAGACGATCGCCTTCTCTTTCCCGTAGCCACCCTTCTCGGTCTGGGAGCGAAAGCCCAAGCTGACCCAGGAGCCGGCCGGCAACACTCCCACCAATGTTGCCAGTTGATTGGCAGCCCGCACCGGCTCGCCGTTGAAGCTGGTGATCTCGTCGCCGAGCCGCACGCCGAGACTCGCTATCTTGGAGTCGGCGAACAGGCCCTGAACAAAGACGCCGCGGCGGTCTTCGCTCGGCGCCTTCATGAACCAGGCGTTCGCGTCCAGGGTTCCGTGCTCGGCATGCTTGCCCGCCATGAGATCCCCGAGGAAGTTTCGGATCTGGTTACTGGCGATCGCGAAGCCAACGCCGGTATTGACGCGGCCACGATCACGAACAGAAATACGGCCATTGATGCCGACCACATGACCCTCCTCGTTGAAAAGGGGGCCGCCCGAATTGCCAGGGTTCACCGGCGCGTCAACCTGAACACAATCGGGGTATACCAAGAACCGGCCGTTGGGTCCGGTTCCTCCCTGGTAGCGGTGCGTGCCGGACACGATGCCCCAGGTCACGGTCGGCGTGAAATCATTGGCCAGCAGAAACGGGTTTCCCATCGCGAAGCTCGATTCGCCCACGAGCAATTTGTCGGAATCCCCGAGCTGCGCGTGCGGGTAAACCCCTCCTTCGGGGCGAGGGCGGAGCAAGAGAACTGCGAGGTCGCTGCCTGGATCGATCCCGAGAAGGTCGGCGAGATAGAGCTTGCCGTCCGGCAAACCTATCTTCATGACCTTCCAAACAGGATCGTTTGCGTCATCATCGGGCGGTGGGGATTCGTATCGCGGGAGGGGCCAGGAGTCAGGCCTGGGGCCTGGCTTCTCGGGCTCCTTTTTGGGGGCGCCTGGCGCTCCGCCCGCGGTGCGGCGCTTGACGACGTGAAAATTGCTGAGCACGAAGCCCGCCGGATCGATGATCACGCCCGAACCGCCACCGGATCCCTTCAGCGGCATCACCGCGCACACCGCGGGAGCCACACGCGCCACAACCTGGGTGCGCCGAGTCTGAGTGGCCTGAACAAGCTCAAGCGATGCTGGGTCCTGCGGAGAAGCAGCGATGATCAAGAGGGCGAGGGGGAGCATGGCTCTTCTTACCTTTTGAGCACTCGAGGTGATGCGAAGACACAGAGATCTCCGAGATCGAAGTTCGCGCCAAAGTCCGCTTCCAGCACGAGGCTTCTCACGCCGGAAACATCGATCCTGATCGGCTTCGGCTCGGTCGTGCGAGTGAAGGGATCAGACTCGAACAAGGTCTTGCCATCGGCGATCACGCGAAACACCGCATGAGCCTTCTCTCCAGCACCTTCTTCCATGCCGATCACGGCCTCGAAAATGTCAAAGCGCCCGCCCAGATCATGATCCAGGCGAGATTTAGGAACGATGACGTAGCCCCGGCTGTAACTCTCTCCACCGAGTCGGATCGGCTGCGAGCCAGGTCCCCGGTCGACCAGGGGAGGCCAGATCCGGTCGAGCGCCGGAGTCTGCTCGATCCTGGGATTCATATCAGGGAGCCAGACGAGGCGATCCGAGAATACCTGCATCGCCACCAGTTCACTGCGGGGGGCCTTGAATACCGATCCCTCAGCGAGGCGCAGGGCACAAGAAGACCCATCGAGGGCCAGCAACTGACCCTCGACCGTGACTCCCCCGGCCATTTCAAACCGCACCTTCGGATTCGGTTGGCGCTTCGGCGGCGCTCCTGTCTGCTCGGCAAAGATCAGGCCATACACCCGACCGATCGGCATCGCTTGCTCGCGGCCGCGATAGGCCACACGGATCGCCCCTTCCTCGGCGCCGAGAAACTGCACCGACAGACGCTTCACCTTGCCCTCGTTCACGTAGTAGAGCAGATCCGCCGTGCCGCTCGAAACCTCCCGGCGCTGGTCGAAACCGACAGCACCGGGCAGGGTCTGATCCGACATCAAGCGAACAGATTCAACATATCGCCAAGGAACGAGCATGGGTCCCGCTGCGAAGGGCCAGGTGATTTCCAATCCTGCGGCCACCGCGGCCACGGATCCGGAAAGCTCTTGTCCCGAACGAAGCCACAGGACCGGGGCTTGCCCGGACGACGAAGCAGGTTTCTGCGCAAAGACGATGCGTTGCAGACGATCCAGCCCGATCCGCTCGACATCATCGGTGCCGGCGCGGTGATACTCAACGAGGGCCGCTTCCGGATCATAGGTCAGCGTGGCAGCCGTCATCGTTTCGCCAACGATCGGTTCGACACGAATTTCTCCGGGCGTCTGCGCCTCTGTCAAAGGCGCCGCGATGGCGATCAACAAGATGACGAGAAATACGACCCTCACCGGTTTCGCACATCCCGCGTGCCGAGCTTCTTGTAATACTCCTCGAGCATCTTGCGGTATTGACCCGGAAGCTTGGTTTGTAAATCGCTCTCGATCGCCTTGCGATCGCGATCCTTCATCATGCCCCACTTCTCGGAGACTCCTGAAACTCGCTTGAGGTTGCCAATTCGCGTCGGCCCAGGCGGCGCCGCGCTCTCGCTCGCAGGATTACTGGGATTGCCAAGGCCGCCGGGTGCGCCGCCGGATTGGTTCTCCATTTCCTCTATCTGCTCGATGATTTTTTGCAGCTTGGTGATGATGTCTTGCTGGCGTTTTTGAGTGTCCTCACCCGTATTGGTTTTCCGGATGCGCCTCTCCACCCCCTTCATCACGTCCGCAATCTCGTGCAACGGACTGTCGAGCTGGCTTTCGAGTTCGGCAAAGATCGAGACCGCGCTCGACCGGTAACGCTCCGGAGCATCGGGAAAGTAATTGATGAAAGCCTGGAACACGCGAGCCGCTTCCGCCGCATCCGGCTCCTCCGCCAAACTCTGCGCGTAGAAATAAACCACCTCTGCATCGAGGGGCGTGTGGTTTCTATTCTCACGCAGATAGTCCGCAAACATCCTCACTGCCTGCTCGGGGTCGTCGGCATCGAGAAACACCCTGCCGAGGTGGTAGCGAATGTGCCCTTGCAGATACATGTCCTTGGTCGAGCTGAGCAGCTTGGTCAAGGTGAGCGCAGCCTCTGGGTCACCATCTTCGGCCTTGCCAACGGCCTCGTCATAGGCCTCGAACAGGCCGCGCAAAATCTGGTCGGCGGCGACGGCAAGGGACTCCTCCTCGATCGCAGCATCGAACGCTGCCATCTGTTCTTCGGTAGCGCCTTGAGCCTTGAGGTGAGCTTCGAAGGCGCTGCGGTCGAAGGGTTTGAACGGATTCTTCTGCTGCTCGGGTTGCGCGGAAACCAGTTGCGTGACGAGCAGAATCAGGCCACAGGCGAAGAGCTTCATCTACCCCCCGCCCCATCGAGTTTGTTGACCTTATCCGCGAGCTTGCGTGTCAATTCCTCGACCCGCCCCTGCTTCACCGAAATCTTCGCGGCCTCGGCGTGAGCTCCCTCGGTGGTGGTGTCCTGCTCGGATCGCTCCTGATCATATTGTTTGGTCCGCTTGTGAACTCGCTTCTGCAATGCCTGCACCAGCTTGAGTTCGGCGGAGAGCGGCACCAGTTGTGGGACGCCGTTGCACGAGGAACACTGACCACCCTCGCCATCTTCGATGGCCCGTCGCAACGCATTGATCAGAAGACTGAGCATGTCGACGATTTCTTGCTGACGCGCCTGTGTGGTCTCCCCTGTCTTGTAGGCGGCGAGGCGATCGGCAACCGATTCCAACTCCTCCTTGAGTTCGCCCACCATCACCGGAAAGACCGCCGTCGTGCCCTCTTCTTCAAGAAGCTTGAGAGCGTCGCCTGCTTCCGATGCCAGTTCCATCTCCTTGCCGGACAGTTGCCGACAACGTTCCTGGAGCGCTGCGGGCATTCCGCCATCAGAGGTCAAGGCCTGCCCCCGGAGGCGATCGGCAACCTTGGTGCGGGCGCTGATCTCCTTCTGTTTCGCGAGCATCGCGCCGAACCGCTCTTCCAGCGAGCGCAACACCTCGTCCTGGAGTTGTTGACGAAGTTGCGCCAAGGCATCTTCAAGGGCTCTCTTCGCGTTCTCGAGATCTTCCTTCGCGTCTTGCTGCTCCTGCTTCGCCCGTTTCGCCCGACGCTCCTTGAGCATGCCCGAGGCCGCCTTCATCTTCGGCACGGATTGCTGCACATTCTGCGTGCCCGGCGTCGGCTGCTTGTCTTCTCCGTCCTTCTCGTCATCGGACGCTTCCATGTCCTTGGAGAGAGTGTCCGTGTCGACCTTGGTCTGCTCCTGCTCTCGGGCCTGTAGTTCGAAAGGTATTTCCTGCAACTGCCGCTGGAGATCCTCCTCCATGGCCTGAAGATCCGCCTTGGCCTTCTCGAGCATCTCCAACGCCTTCGCCATGTCTTCCAGCGATGACTCGGGTTTGTTCTGGCCAAGTTTCTTCTGCGACTTCCCCATGCTCTCGGCCGCGCTGTTACAGGAGTTCGAACCCGGCTTACTGCCCGGCGAGGGTTTGCTCGGCGAGGGTTTGCTCGGCGAGGGTTTGCTCGGCGAATTCGGTTTGGACGGCGGCTTGCCGGCCTCTGCCGAAGGCGTCGACGGATCGGTTGCCTCGAGATCCTCGTTCTTTTCCTCGAGGGCCTTCACATCGTCGGCAAGATTTTCGGCCTGCTCCTTGAGTTCGCCCTGCCGGTCAGTCATCTGACCGGCATCTGTCGGAGCCGCTTGTAGGCCTGCCGCC
>CAZIVO010000046.1:17039-25564 GCA_964542765.1 uncultured candidatus Brocadiaceae bacterium
GCCTGCAATTCCTTTTGGCTCTTGATGAGTTCGTCGGTTTTCGCCTTGGCCTGAGCCACTCGCTCCGCTTGCTCCTGAAGCGCCGCCGCTCGAGCGGCCGCCTCTTTGTGCTCTTGCTCTCGATCGATCAACTTCTCGACCCGCTCCTTGTAGGCTTCCAGCCGCGCAATCTCCTCGAGGAGTTTTTTCAGGTCCATGTCCCGGTTGAGAAGAAGATCCCGCAAGTAGCCCAGCTCTTTGCGAACCTCCCCCATCTTCTCGAGGGCTTCATCCCACCGCTCTTCGCGCAAGAGCTTGCGGATACCTTGCATGTCCTGCTTGATGCCAACTTCCTGGACGTACTGATTTCCGACTTCGAGGACGCGGCTCTCTTCCGGTTGCGACTCCTTCAGCTTGATCTGGAGCTTCTGCATCCGCTCCTGTAGCTCACCGAACTTGATCCTGGCCAGTTCGTGCTTGGTGTAGACGGTCCTGTCAGGCTGACCCTGAAGTGAACTCGCCATCATCGCCACAGCCAGGGCGAGGAACATGCCACTCATCACCGTCTTGATCTTCATCGCTTCTTCTCCTTGGGACCGTCCCGGGGGGGCTTGTCGGGACCGAAAGCTCCCGCGGCATCCGCGTCACGACGCTTGCGCGCGCGATCAATCGCCGAATTTTGTACTTTAATCACCTGACGCAGGCTCTCCAGCAGCGTCGAGAGGCTTTCCATTTCCCGCATCTGCGCCAAAACCCGCGATAACCGACCTATGATTGAGTCGTAAGATGTTATTGAAGCATGTCTTATATCCTCTTCTCCCGACTCGGAGAACTCCCTGACCAGATCCGCTGACGAAGGAAAATCCTCGGTCGCCAGCTCGATAAGGGGGCCCGGGATCCGGCCTTCGACTTCTCGTGCCTGATTGGGCTCCATGATCCGATTGTTGCGCATCTCCTCGAGGATGCGCAGATACCT
Source organism: uncultured candidatus Brocadiaceae bacterium (assembly GCA_964542765.1). Classification (GTDB taxonomy): domain Bacteria; phylum Planctomycetota; class UBA1135; order UBA1135; family UBA2386; genus CAZIVO01. The sequence goes on from CAZIVO010000046.1 coordinate 17,995, forward strand.
TTGGCCCACTCCCTGAGTTCGTTTGCCCAGCGCGCGCTGCTCGCGAGCCAGGCCACCGATGCGCAAGCGTGCTCGAGCCGCCTTGGGATCCTCCGCTGCCGGGGAAAGGATCTCCGCAAGCTCGCTTCGATCCGCCTTCTCCTCTTCGATAATCTGCTGCACCTCTCGCCGGGCCTCTCCCAACCGCCGCTCGAGATCTTCCATGAGTTTCTCGCGCGAAACGATACGCAGTGTCAGCACGTCGCTCTCGCCTTGCTGAGGTTCGCCGGGGCCGAAATTGTCCCTGGCCGTGATCTTGAGCGAGAGGAACTGCCCTGGCCGCATCTTGTTGCGCACCGAATCCGGATCCGGATCCGGATTGAAGAGCTTGAGATCGAGCAAGGTCTCCGTCACGAACTGAGTTCCACCGGGCTCAAATCCATGGAGGCCATCCAGCGCAACAGGCTCGAACGGCGCGGGCTTCGGCGGATCTTTTTGCTGATCGCCCTGAGGTCGTGACTCGCCCGTCGCGCTGTCGATGACCTTCATCCAGGCCTTGGCTTCGCTCAACCCATAGTCATCTTGGATCGCAAGTTCACCTGGCAACATCGCGGACGTCGTCACCATGGATCCGATACCCTCCGTCTTGAACTCAACCTGCGGCGTGTGATCTTCGACTACGCGCAAGAACAACTTCGTCGGCTTCCCGGCCTGTAGCCGATCCGTATCGAGGACATCGAGAATGAGCAGTCCGGTTCTCTCCGGGTCAAATCGACCTTCGAAGGAATCGCCCGACTCGGCAACCACGAGAGGAACCTTGTTGTCTTGATCAAACTGAACATTAGCTGCCGCCAGTGGCTTGGTGCTGGTGCCGCGGAAGGTCAGCCCTCCCCCTCGCGGAACCCTGATATCCCCCTGGGTTTGCGGAACAACCTCGGCCGATCTCCGCATGTAGTCGGGGTAGTGCAAGACGAGTTCGAGCTCTTGAATGCGCGGGCGCTCGACGATCTCGACCTTGAGTTCCGGCGTGATCCCATCGCCCCCTTCAGCCCACACGATGACACCTTCAAGCATCGCCTCGAACGTGAAGGTGAACTCCTGGGCACCGGTCATCGTCATCGGCTCGGTGCCTTTTTCGCCGCTGGAAAGTTCGTAGTGCAGGGCAACCTGGTCGGGCACCACGCCGGTGGCCCGGACACGCAAGGTAAGGTCATCGCCCTCCGGCAGCCGCACCACCTCCCCTTCTCCTGCAAACTGGAGCGAGGTGGCTCGGGGCCACTCGACCGTAGAGAGCGCCAGATTCCGCATGGCCCAGAGCTTGATATTGGCCGGCTCGAGCATCGCCCAGGCAGTCACTGCCAATACGACGAAGGCCAGCGTTGCACCGAAACGAAGGATGCGCGCACCATCAATCGCAGCTTCGGTCTCCATTCCGGCGACCCGCGCTTGCACATCCCCGACAACGGCGCTCATCAATTCCGGCGAGTCAACCGACGAGCCGCTGGCGAGAGTCTCTTCGAACTGAATTGCGCTGATGAGCGCCTGCCGGGCGTGAGGGTCCGCACGCTCGACCGCCAACGCCATCTCTTCGTCATCCAGCCCGGTCGCCAGTGGGCGTAGTAGACGCAGGTAGTTCACACGGCCTAACCAAATCACGAGTCCGATCAGCAGGACCAGGCGGAAGCCAACCTCCAATCGCAATGATCGGTCAACCACGTAACTCGCCACCATGAAGGCGGCGAAGGCAACCACCATCCAGGCCAACCCCTCGATGAAAATTCCCGCTCGGGCACGGGAGCGGAGGCGACGGAGAATCGAGCGGGTAAGACTCATCGCGCTGCAAGCCTCCAGCGATCGCTGGTCACGATACTTCGTGGCCAGCAACGGCGTTTCTTTCGATTGCTGCGAGCTCGAGTCATAGCAGGTTATGCCTCTTACGGAGCCACCACTCCGTGGTGAGCGCCAGCAAGATCAACATGATCGTCACCCATGTGTCCCAGATTGCATACGGGGTCCGAAACACGTCGATAGTGGTCATGGAAGGCACCCGCTCCAGGGCGGCGAGAAGATCCTGAGGTGTATCGAAGAGTTCGCCGCCGGAAACCGCGGCAATGGAAGCGAGCTCCTCCTTGTTGATAGGGCCTTCCTTCTCGGTCGCTGCCGGTTGCACACGCAAGCTGGTCGCCGCCGATCCGCCGAAGTCCGGCGGGGGCGTGAGCCGGTACATCCCGGAATCCTCGGGACGCCAATATGCCTCGAAGCGTCCCGGGATGGCGGTAATCGATTGCAACTGGACCGAGGCAAGTTCCTGGCCATCTCTCTCGGCTCGCAATTCGATCGCGTCTCCCATGTAGGGCTGATACTCGGCATCCTTGGCCTCGACCATCACCTTGACCGTTTCGCCAAGTTCGATCGTCTCCTCGTCCAGAAAGACCCTTAGCCGTGTGTTGCCAGCGTTCAAACGGCCCTGGTAGAGATAGCGGATGCCCTTGACCCAGTAACGGTTGTAGTCGTCAGGAAAGAGGGGTCGCCAACGGTAAACCTCATCGGTGCCGACAAAGAGAACTCTCCCGGCGCCAACAAACTGAGTCACGATCAAGGGCATGGGGCCGCTGGGAAGGCTTTGCTGAGGATTGCCATGGCTCACCAACTCCTGTGCCGCAGGCTTCGTGCGCAAGACCGGGAAGGCGAAGTGGACACCGGGCACCTGCTGCCACCGTATCACGTTCTCATCCTTGCTCTCGAGCAAGCGCGTCGCCGGATGCACCGCACCCTCGGAGGTTAATTCTGGCGGCCAAGCCTTGGGAAAAGCTCGAGCGAGATCGTAGATATCGCGATCCGCAGTCTCCATGTCCGGAACGATGGGCAAAAGGCTCGCCAGAGCACGGGTCGATGCCGATGACCGCAATGCATTGAGCGTGAACTTGTCGCCGCAAATCCACCACAGACCAGCGCCGTTCTCGACGACATGCTTGGCAGCCAATTCCGAAAACTCCGCGTTCAACTTTTCAGGATTGGGGTCCATGTGAATCAGAACATCGAACTCATCCATCTCCTTCTGATCGATCGGGAGAGCATCAATCGATTGGTTTCCGTCCTGAGGAAAGTCCGCGTCGGCGCTCTGCAACCAGCAAGACAGCTCGATCGTCTTATCGCGCTTGAGGGCGTTCACCACGAAGCGGTATTCGTGCGATGGCCCACCTGCCACAAGCAGCACGCGAGTCTTTTGATCGAGCACCTCGACAAACACCTCCTTGCCGTGGCGCAGCGGCTTGAGGGGCTCCCCTTCGGGTGGCTCGATCTCGACCCGATAAGTGAATGCCCCTGCATCGTTGGAGGTGATCCGGTTGAACTCGACCATCGCCTCGGGTTGATCCCCACCGATCACGAGGTCTTGCTTCGTGGCCACCACCGTGCCCTCGCCACCGTCTCGGGGCATGCGCAGCAGACGCGCAACAACGGCCATGGATCTGTAACCCTGTGATGCGAGATGAGCTCGAACTCGAAATGGCTCACCCTGAAACACCTTGTCGGGAGCTTCCGCACGTGTCACCTCGATGGTCTGCGTCTCCGAGGGATCTCCGATGCCGAGAATCAAGGTGTGCGGGACCTTGCGCTGGCCCAGCAACCTCGCAATCTCCGGCCCTTGCGGACCAACATTGCGGCGACCGTCGGACAGGATGACGACCGCCGCAATAGCAGCCTGCCGACTCCGCTCGATAGCGGCGCGAACCGCGCCGCCAATATTCGAATATTGCCCCTTCGGATCTACGGAAGAGAGCTCGGCCCGTTCCTGGTTTTCCTCCTGTTGCGATGAGCCTTCCGGTGAATCGATCGTGGCAGCAACGGCAAGCGGCAAGGGTTCCACGGCCGAAGAGAACGAATAAAGCATCGCCGCATTACCCGATGACAGGCTGCGGGTCAGCGCATGGTCATCGTGGGATATCAGTGCTTTGGCCAGATCCAGACGCGTCGCCATCACCGGATCGGCAATGCCTAATTCACGCCAAGCATCGGCGAGGGGGCGAACTGCTTCACGACGATAAGCATCCTTGTGTCCCATCGACTGGGACACATCCAAGAGCATGATCGCATGGCCAGGTCGCTCCTCGCGCTTGACCGCGACCAGATTGGGTTCCAAAAGGATGGTGATCGCAGCGATGACAGCAAAGCAACGCAGAGCCGCCAGGAACCAACGCCGGCCCTGGGTAAGACCCTGGGCATCACGGCGATATACCGAACACACCATGACCGCCGCTGCAATGAATCCCAAAAGAACAAGCAATGCGAGGCCGCCGGTGGGCCAGGCTGCAAGCTCAAGTTGCAACTCCTCCGCAGGGTCGACCTCGATACCCTTCAGCGATGCCAGCCATCGGAGCAACCCCTGCATCACCGACTCCCTCTCCGAAATCTCCACGCGAGCAGAGTTTCAGCCAAAAGGATGATCAGCATGGTCATGGCAATCAGCCGCCACACCTCTCCCTGTCCAGCCAGAGTGAGTGCTGACTTTTGTGATGTCGGCTCGACAAAGCTGATGCGATCCTCGACATCGGGATAGGCACGGCGAAATTCCCCGGCCGTCAACTTGTGCAATTCCCCTTCCTCGATGGGCAGATTCCTCGCAAGCAAACGCTGCTCGACGGAGCCCCCAAGAGGAGACAAGCGGAGTTCGAAGAGGCCGAGCCCCTCCAGCTCCAACATCGAAAGATCCAGTTCCAGCTCGAGGTCTATATCCGCAGGATCGTTCCCGGATGGCTCGCGCGCGGTTGCCGTGAAGGTCTTCTCCAGCCCTTCGCCGCCGAAACGCCGGGCGACGATGTCGGGCCGGTACCGGCCCGGATCCAAACGGAATTGCAGCCGGCCGGCCGGCCCAAGATTGCTGACGCTCATGTCGTGACGTCGCGCTGCCGTTTTGTGCGTCTGGTTGGCGACAATCAAAAAAGCATCCGTGCCCGGCCACGTCGTCCAATGCGTATCTGCGGTTGTCGTGACCAGAATCACCTCGCCGCCACCCTCTTGTGGATGGTGCGACAGCATGATCGGAGCGCCGCGGTTGCCGCCAGCGCGCAGGATGACACGAGTTGCCCCCGACACATCCTCAACAACCCCCATGTGTCGCTTGACCTGAACCAGCCTGGCAAACATCAACTCGAGAGCCTCGGTGACAACCGACATGGCTCCATGCGTCTTGTCCACCAGGAACAAGAACTCCGGGTCATCCGAATCGCCCTCGATGTCGGTCAAGGCCAGCGGCAAAAGGCCTTCGCCGCCCTTGAATAAACGGTCGTTGTAGCGACCCGGATCAACCTGGTTGCCCAAGAACATCGCCAGGCCACCGCCGCCGGCAACAAAGGCCTCGAGCTTCTCCACCACATCCGGGCCAGGCGCCGGCACATTGCACAGCCATACCATGTCCACGTCATCGAGTTTCGCATCGCGCAATGCAAACTCGGGCACGACCTCAGCCCTGATTCCAGATGTTGCATCGCCACCCGGGTCCAGCGCCATCGCCAGGAAAAACGTCTCCGCCTCATCCTCGCGATCGCCTGGATCTCCATCGACCAGAAGTACGCGGGAATGTGGTTTGATTTCGAGCGCGAGAGAGCGCTGATCATCGGACCGGAAACGATCCTGCGGCAGGCTTGCCGTCAACCCGTGGTGGCCAGGATCGTGAAAGGTGTGAGTCATGGTAACCACAGCACTCTCGCCAGCGGCGAGCGCTTCAACCGATCGATGAACGCGAGACCGTCCATCGATTTCGAGCGCCATCTCCACAGGGGCCGAAGTGTCACGCCCCTGGTTCTTGATCTCGATGGCCACATCTAGCGGCACCCCCGCAACGGCGACCCTGCTCAGGAGGTCGACATCGACGATCGCGAGATTGTCTCTTTCCTCCGAGCCTACCGCCCACAACTGCACTTTTTGGCGCTGCGGATCGAGCTGCTTGATCCGACGATAGATCCGCGGTCGGGCAGCGCCCTCTTGATCGATCCAATCCCGTTGGCGCCCGTCGGATACGAGATAAATCTGCGCTCGGCCCGCACCTTCTTGCGCTTCTATTCTCTCGACGGCTGCCGACAAGGTTTGCGCGACGTCCATCTTCAAGTCGCTGACCCGCAACCCACGCAGCAGATCGCGAGCGCGAACTTTGGTCTGCTGGCTCAGCCGCATGCCAACCATCTCCGGAACCTCGGGCGAAGAACCTCGCAAGATCGTCAGGAGATCCCCCCCGCGGGTTTCGGCGAGTTTCTCCACCAATTCCTCAGCGCGATCGAGGGCCTCGCTGAAAGTATCCGCGGCACCACTGCGATGCGCCATGGACGCAGAGTCATCGATGCAGATCACGTGATGCGTACGCACATCGCCTATCACCGCACTCCTCGTTTGCGGCCTCGACACCAAGAACACGAGTAGCAAGACGGCCAGAGTTCTCAGCAAAAGGAGGATCCAGTGCTCCATACGCAATCGCTTGCGGTTGCGCTTGGCGGCGGCGAGCAGGAATTCCATGGCCGCCCAGCGAAGACGCTGGAAGCGTCTCCTGTTCAGCAGGTGGATCACGATCGGAATCGCTGCTAGCGGAATCGCCCAGAGAAGAAACGGGTGCAGGAAGCCCACTAGTTCGGATTACCTCTGATAAATCGGGACCAGCGCGTAAGGAAGTTGCAGCACTGTCAACGCGATCGCCGTGCCATAAGTCGTGCCCACACCATCTCCCTGCCAGGAGCCGTCGCGGCGTTGCTGCCGGAGAAGCCACTTTGATGCCTTGGGGAAGTAGTCATCCCATGTTTTGCCGCCCTTTTGATAGCAGGCCTGAGCGAGGTAGAGCTGCGCATAATAATGATGGCCGTTGCCACTACCATTGACCGGTAAGGTGCGCAAAGAATAGGTCAGCGCCTTGTTCGCCATCTCATCGTCATACTGGCCAGCCCAGTACAAGACCGCGACCGCCGCAGCCGTGATCGGCGGACGGCTCGCGCCACCACCGCTGGCCCGATAGCGGATGCCGCCATCAGGATTTGCAGACTTGCGGATGTAACCGACCGCATCATTGATGGTCTTGATAGGAACCGTGATGCCCGCATTCCGGCAAGATCTCAACGCTTGGAGTTGAGTGACCGTCACGCTGCCCTCATCAGAAGTTGACTCCGGACTGTAATACCAGCCACCGAGGGTGGACTGGGATCGCGCGATCAGTCGAGCTGCCCGCGTCAAAACACCGTGGAGGCGCTCTTGCCGGCGAGGGTCTTCCTCCATGCCGTAGATCTGCGCCAAGAACATGGTCGCAAATCCATGACCGTACATGCTCCGGCCTTCCTCTGCCGCCACGGTAATGACACCGTCCGCCTGAGCATGGTCTACAAGGAACTTGGCCGCCTTGCGAACGGCTCGCCAGTGCCGACTTCGAGTCGGCGTTGCTCCCGACCCGATCAGAGCCATACCTGCGAGGGCGGTCATGGCCGTTGGGTACACGCCGTAACCACCTGATCCGCGCCATGAGCCATCGCGGTTTTGGGTGCGCACCAAAAATTCGAGGCCGCGACCGATCGCCTTCTCGATCTCTGCATCGACAAGGCGCGGATAGACCTTTTCT
>CAZIVO010000047.1:0-16287 GCA_964542765.1 uncultured candidatus Brocadiaceae bacterium
CCGCGGACGCCCGAATCGGACCTTGGCCTGTCTCGGATTCTGGTAGCGCACACCCAGGGGCTCGACGAAGACGCTGATCGTGTCGGCGCGGTGGATATCATCGTCTTCGGGGTCCAGACCGGAGAAGCCCGGCGTCTGCAGGTTCAAGACGGCGCAGAGTTCTTCGGGTCCGTGATCGACACGCAGGCGGATCAGGTCCATGAACTTGACCGTCGGATGCAATTCATCAGGAGGGTCAGACATGCTGGCGCCGCCGAGCCAGTCGGCGTCCTTGCCGTCGCAGACGATGCCCAAACCCTCATCGCCGCAGCTATGGGTGACGACCAGCGGTTGGTCCGAACAGGAGGTGATGACTTGCACGAAGAGCTTGATCCCTTCGTTGTAGCGCCCGCGTTGTTCCGACAGGATTTTCTGCGGCACGGCGAAGCGGATCTTCTTGCCCTCGATCTGTGGCGCATCAAAGGTGCCGGTGTGCAGCCAGGTTTGGCTGATCCGCGAGCCGACCTCGCTCTTGTGCAACACCGAGTAGGCGCTGCGCTTGAGTTCGAGTGGCGGCGTGATGCTCGCCATGGGCGGTCTCCATCCGTTGGGCCGGAAGCGTGAGCCGACGCCCGATCTTGTCCAGACCTCGCAACCGTTGAGGCCGGTATCGAAGTTGTCATCGCAATCCCACAGGACCCACACACAGGTGAACATGCCCTCGGCGAGGGGCTCACGCATGATGACCTCGAAGTGGATCGCCGTTGCCCTGGCCTCGATCTTCAGGTGTGTTGCGTCTGCGAAGGCGAGTTGCGGGACTCCGACCTCGGGATCGCTCATGATGATCTTGGTAGGCGCTTCTCCCTGTGCCGGGAGCCAGGCTGCTGAAAGGCTGCAGAGGCTGATGATGAGCGATCGAAGCATGCACTGATTCTACTGGCCGACCGGTCGGTTTTGACGCCTGACCGGGTCGATCCAGGTCGAAATGAGGGTTTTGTCGAGCTCTCTATCCCGGGTGCGGGATGAGCCGAGAACTTCACCTTTGTCAGTTCCGTGCCTTGGGCCATCATGGTGCTCAGGCATGTCCTCAAGTTCTGGGAATCCATGCGCATCGCCTTCCATCCTCAAGAGCGCTGCGTTTTATGGCGTGATCGCGGTCGCGCTCACCTGGCCGCTGATGCTTCAGTTCGGCTCCTCGGTGATCTCGCACTGGGACAATGACATCGAACACAGCTTGTGGACGGCCTGGTGGTTTGGCCATGCTCTGGCGAGCCCCGATGTCGGTCTGTTCCGGACCGAACTACTGCACTACCCGTCCGGCACGGACCTGCAGTTCGCCGATCTCAATCTGGCGGTGCTGGCACCGGTCTGGTTGCTCACCCAGGGCCTGGGTCTGGCTGCGGCTTACAATCTCGTTTCGCTGGCCAGCTTCGTGCTGAGCGGACTCTTGATGCAGCGACTTGCGTGGCGCATCTGCGGACACGGCGGCGCATCCTGGTTTGCCGGCTTCGCCTATGCCGCCTCACCCTACTGGCTGTCGGCGGTGTGCAACGGTTGGATATACCACGCACAGATCTGGGTCTTTCCTTTCGTCTTGCTGATGATCTTGCGGGCCGGGCGCCGTGATCGCATCGTTGACTTCGCCCTGATCGGTGCGAGCCTGGGCCTGGTCTTTCACGTGCAGCCTTACTTCTTCCTTTATCTGGCCGTGCTGTTGCCGCTGCTGGCGGTGTGGTATGCGCCCTCCCTGGCGGCGCGATTGTGCAGTCGCGCCGGCTTGCTGCGGGTCGGTGTCGCGATCACCGTGACGGCGTTGATCGTGCTGCCGCGAGTTTGGCCGATGATCGCCGCATCGGGTGTCGAGATGGTGGCTCACAGCGGGCCGCTCAACACGAGCCTGGTGGCCCAGCCGAGCGAGATGTTCTGGCCATCGACCGCGTCGGTCGAGGCCAGGCTCGCCGACTCGGGATATCTGGTCGTCTATCTGGGCTATGTGCTGCTCGGGGTGATCATCCTGGGCTATCTCGTCGGCCGAAGCCGCAGGGTCTTCTTGCCGTGGTTGGTCACTGCGGCGGCGATGTTGGTGCTCGCGCTCGGCCCCTTTGCTGGTGGCGAGGAGGGCGTCCGCATGCCCGCCTACTGGTTGCAGCAACTCCCGGGTTTTCGCTTCCTGACCAATCATTGGCGCTGGTCGGCGGCCGCTGGTGTTTGCCTGTGCGCGGCGGCGTCGCTGGGGTTGGCGGCCTTGTGCGGTCGTTACAAGAAGGTGCCATGGCTGCCTGCGCTGATAGGGGCGCTCCTCGTGATCGAGATGGTGGCTCTTTTTCCATTTCCCCTTCGCAAGCCGCTGTGGTCGGTGCGGCCCAGCGTGGCCGCGCAGAGGTTGTGCGACGAGGAGGGCGTGCGGGCCGTGCTGGATGTGAGTCCGAATCCCAAGCTCAATCAGATGGCACACGGAAAAGCGCTCGTCGGTGGCTGGTTGCCGCGGCTGCCCGCGGCTGCCGAGCGCTCGTCCCGGGCGCTGCTGGAAGAGTTTCATGCACTGCCGGACAATCCCGCTAAGCTGAAGTTCTTGGCCGAGCACGGTATCGACGCGGTGCTTCTAGGGCCGACCGAGGGACTCGTGATCGAATCGAGTGCGTCAGGCGGCTTTCGTCGTCTGGTCGTGGATCGGTGAGTGCTCTGGCCGATTTGTTGGAAGGGAGTGAGGCAGGGTGGTGATGGTGGAGAGAGAGAAGCCGTATGTGCCGGTGATCCGCAACTGGGTGTTCTGGCCCTGTTGCTATCTCATGCGGCTGGCTTCCTGGCTCTATTTCCGCGTCAGCGTGCGCGGCAAACGCAACTATCCGCAACGGCCCTTCGTCGCGGTGGTCAATCACGCATCCTTCCTCGATATGCCCGTCATGGCCTGGGGCCTTGATCGTGGCAGCCATTTTTTGGGCAAGGCGGAGCTGTTCAAGATACCGGTCTTCTCCTGGTTCTTGCGTTGTTGGGGCGGCATCCCCTTGCGTCGTGACGCCGGCGATGTCAGCGCCATGGATCTGGCGCTGGCGAAGCTTCGTGACGGCGAGGCCGTCTACATCACGCCCGAGGGGACGCGCAAGCACGCTGCCGATGGTTCGGCGCGGCCGCGCACTGGTTTCGTGCGGCTGGCGCAGCTCGCCGGCTGCCCTGTCGTGCCGATCGCGGTGGGTGGGGTGCGCCGCGCGATGCCGCCGGGTGCGATCATCCCTCGACCTGTCAAGATCCGTATTAGCATTGGCGAGCCGATCCATCTGGCACCTATCGAGGTCAGCCATGACAATCACGATGCCTTGCAAGAGCAGGCATGTGCAGTGATGGACAGGATCTACGAAATGAAGCGGGAACTCGAATCGGGGGCGGTGTCGGAGTGACGCGGGGGAGTTCGTGGAAGCCGTGCATGATCGTCTTTGTCGGGGCGGTCTTGCTGGCTTGCGATGGCGCGGAACCCCTGCGTGAGGAGGCCCTGGCAAGGCGCAGTCAGGGTGCTGGGGTCACCCGTTTCACGCGACTGTCAGCAGCTGATACCGGCGTGACCTTCACCAACCGGCTGAAGCCGAGCAATGTCATGCCCTACGTCTACAACGGTGCAGGCTTGGCGGTCGCAGACTACGACGGCAATGGTCTTGCCGACCTCTATCTGGTCTCGCAGGACGGTTCCGACCGTTTGTTCCGGCAGACTTCTGCCTGGCAGTTCGAAGATGTGACCGAGGCAGCGGGGATCTTGCCGGACGAGTCGTGGGGGACTGGCGCGACCTTTGCCGACTTCGATGGCGATGGCGATCTCGATCTCTATGTCTGCAATCTGGAGGCGCCCAACAGGCTCTACCGAAACGATGGTGAGGGTCGATTCACAGAGGTTGCGGGGCCGCTCGGTGTGGCCGATATCGGCGCGACAACGATGGCCGCCTTCGCCGACTTCGACCGCGATGGCGATCTCGATCTCTATCTGGTGAAGAACCGTGTTCTGCACAGCAATCTCCCTGCCGAGATCCTCGCCGAGCTGGAGTTGCCTGCGGGCATCAGGAAGTCGCTTCGCCAGCTGGCTCCGGCCATGCCCGCTCTCGATCCGGCGCGTGGTATCAGTGGCATTCCGCCGGCGTTGCGTGGCTTCGTGACGGTCGTCGCCGGCAAGCTGGTCATGGCAGGCCAACGCGACCGCCTGCTGCGCAACGAGTCGGGGCACAGTTTTACGGACGTGACCGAGTCGGCAGGGATCCTCGACCAGGGCATGGGGCTGTCGGCGACCTGGTGGGACTACGATGACGATGGCTGGCCTGATCTCTATGTCGCCAACGATCTGCAGACGCCCGATCGCCTCTACCACAATCAGGGTGATGGCAGCTTGCGCGATGTCGCGCAAGAGGCCTTGCCGCACACAGCCTTTTTCGGCATGGGGTCCGATGCCGCGGATATAGACAATGACGGTCGGCTCGATCTTCTGGTTGCGGATATGTCGAGCAGGACGCATTTCATGTCCAAGATGCTGATGGGGGACATGGACAAGCAGCGGTGGTTTTTGGAGAAGACGAAACCGCCGCAGTACATGCGCAACGCCCTCTACCTCAACACTGGCACCGAGCGCTTCATGGAAGTGGCGCAGCTGGCTGGACTGGCCAAGAGTGACTGGACCTGGTCGGTGCGCCTGGACGATTTCGACAATGACGGGCGTGTCGATCTCTTTGCGACCAATGGCATCCCGCGTTTCGACATGAATCCGGATATCGAACGCGAGAAGAGTCGGCTCTGGCGCAGTGGCCGTCAAACCGAGGCCCTCGATCTGATTCGAAAGATTCCCGGTGTGGCGGAGAAGAATCTGGCCTTCAAGAATCTCGGCCATCTGAAGTTCGAGGAGGTCGGCGCGGCCTGGGGCCTGGATGATCAAGGTATCAGCCATGGCGCTGTTGCCGCCGATCTGGACCGTGATGGCGATCTCGACCTGATCGTCAACAACCTCAATGCTCCTGTAGGGATCTATCGCAACGACAGTGAGGGTGGGCACGCGATCCTGGTCCGCCTGATCGGTACCGACAGCAATCGCTTCGGGGTCGATGCGCGCCTTCTGGCTCGAACGCGCACGGGTCTGCACAAACGTCAGTTGACCTTGTCGCGTGGCTACATGTCTGGCCAGGACTCGCTCGTGCATATAGGACTGGGCGAAGAAGACGAGGTCGAGCGGCTGATCATCGATTGGCCCAGCGGCCGCCGGCAAATTCTCAGCGATCTGGCGGCCGACCGTCTCTACACGGTTACAGAAGCCGGTGAATCACCCCCGAAGGCGCTGCCGTCGACGCCCTTGTTCGTGTCGGATGACCGGTTGCCTTTTCGGCACGTCGAGACACCGTTCGATGATTTTGTCCGGCAGCCCTTGTTGCCACACAGACACTCGCAGCTGGGGCCGGGATTGGCGTGGGGAGATGCTGACGGTGATGGTGACGAGGATCTCTTCATCGGTGGCGCCGCCGGACAGGCGGGCAAACTTCTGCGCAATGATGGCGAGGCAGGTTACGCCGAACTCGAGGGCCCGTGGAGTGATGATGCGGCTCACGAGGATATGGGCTTGCTCTGGTTCGAAGCGAACGGCGATGGCAAGCAAGACCTCTATGTTGTCAGCGGCGGTGTCGAGCCAGGCGACGAGATCTTGCGCGACCGCCTTTATCTCGGTAGCGGCGGGGGTCGTTTCGAGCGGGCGCCGGCGGGCATCCTGCCTGAGTTGCGCGACAGTGGCAGTTGTGTGGTGGCGGCTGACTTCGACCGTGATGGTGATCTCGATCTGTTTTTGGGTGGGCGAATCCTTCCGGGGCGTTATCCGCAGACGCCGCGCAGTCATCTGCTGCGCAATGAGGGCGGCCGTTTTGTCGAGGTGACACAAGAACTGGCGAAGGGATTGGATGTCGTCGGGCTGGTCACCAGCGCCTTGTGGTCGGATGTCGACGATGATGGCTGGATCGATCTCTTGGTGACCCTGGATTGGGGGACGGTCAAGCTCTTTGGCAATGCCCGGGGCAAGTTAGAGGACCGTACCGAGGCGGCGGGTTTGGCAGGTGCCAGCGGCTGGTGGAATGCTATTGCCGGTGCCGATCTCGATGGTGATGGCGACATCGATTACGCGCTCGGTAATTTTGGCCGCAACACCAAGTACCGTGTGTCGGCTGATCATCCCGCACGCATCTATTGCAAGGACTACGATGGCGATGGGCGTTTCGACATCGTCGAGGCTAAGGATGGTGCCGAGGGGCAGTTGCCGGTTCGGGGGCGCAGTTGCAGTAGTTCCGCCATGCCCTTCTTGGCCGACAAGTTTCCGACCTTTGCATCCTTCGCGCGTGCCGATCTCGAAGAGATCTACGGTGGTGAAGCCTTGTCTGATGCTTTGCGGCGCAGTGTCAACCAGCTTGACCACCAGATCTTGGTCAATCAGGGTGGCGGTCACTTCATCGCGCAGTCCTTGCCGCGGCTGTCCCAGGTGGCGCCGGTCTTCGGACTGGCCGTGATCGATCATGATGGCGATGGCGCCTTCGATCTTCATCTCGCTCAGAACTTCTTTTCACCCGAACCCGAGACCGGGCGCATGGGTGGCGGCACCAGCTTGTTGCTGCGCAACACCGGTCAGGGCGAGTTCGTTTCGGAGGGGCCTGCTCACAGCGGTTTGCTGGTGGCGGGTGACGCCAAGGGCTCGGCGGTGGCCGATATCGATGGCGATGGTAGGCCCGATCTGGTCGTTGCCACGAATGACGGACCGTTGCATGCCTTCCGCAATCAGACAAAGGGTCGGTGGCTATGTGTGCGTCTGCGCGGGACACCGGCCAATCCTCTCGCGATCGGTGCACGGGTCACCTTGCATCGTGCCGATGGATTGCGTTGCACCGCCGAACTGCAGGCTGGTTCGGGCTACCTTTCGCAGTCGAGTTCTTGCCTGTTTTTCGGGCTGGGCGCGAGCACGGCCGAGGAATTGCGGGTGGTCTGGCCGAGCGGCCAGAAGAGTGCGCACACGCAAGATCTGGGTCGGTCCGAGATCCTGATCGAGGCACCGCGCTAGGACATCACGGGTTCCCTGGAGTCTCCCAGGTGGTGTCCGCCTGGTCCTTGTCGCAAAATCCAGGCTGGTATTTTGGGTCTGTTTCGAGCATCACTCTTCATCATGCGGACACTACTCGCCCTCATCTTCTTGCTGGCTCCTCCGGCGGCAGCCCAAGACCATGTGCAACTTTCGAACGGCGATCGCCTGACGGGGAAGGTCCGGTCGATGGCCGGTGGCCAGTTGATCTTCGTTTCCGAGGTGTTGGGCGAACTGAAGATGGACATGTCCCTGATCACCGATCTGCAGACCGCTGCGGCGGTCCGGCTCCTCGACGACAAGGGCGAACTGGTGCTGAGACGGGTTGAGCGGATCGAGACCGGAGCCCTGATCCTCGGGGGCGATGGGGACAAGGAACCTTCGCGGATGCTCCTGGATCGACTCACTGGCATCAACCCATCCGAACCGGGTGCCGTCTGGACGGCATCGGTGAGCGCGGGTTTTTCGCTGTTGACGGGCAATACCGATCGTCGAGCAGCTTCGGTTGCTGCCGAGGCCCAAAGGCGCACCGACGAAGATCGCTTGTCGGCTTCGGCCTCATGGGATTATGCCCAAGACAAGAATGAGGAGGCTTGGGATCTCACCCAGCGCCGTTTGGGCGGCGACTTCCAGTACGACTATTTCTTGAGCGAAACCTCTTACCTCCTTGCCACGACCCGTGCAGAGAGCGATACCCGCGCCGACATAGAACTGCGCTACACGATTGGCGGCGGCCATGGCTTGCAGTGGGTCGATAGCGATCGGTGGAAGTTTTCGACCGAGATTGGTGTCAACTTCTTCCACGAAGCCTTCCGCTCGGATGCTCCCGAGAACAGTTATCTGGCCGCCCGTATGGCCAGCAACCTGACCTGGAACTTCAACGATCGCGTCAAGTTCTTGCAGGGTATCGAGATCTATCCGAGCATCGAGCAGGCTGATGACCTTTACACCAAGCTCGATTCGCGCATGCGCATCAGCCTGGGCGAGGCCATGTTTTCGCAGTTCCAGTGGGTGTTTGATTACGACAACACGCCTAGCCCCGGCCTGGACCGGCAAGACCACCGATTCCTGATCCAGATTGGTTGGGAGTTCTGAGCCTGCGCTGGCCGGTTGGTCATCGCGCCAGCTTGAATCCGGGCTTGCTACCGGATTGAACCCGGGCCTTACCTCGTGGGGGGGCTAGAGGTCGAGACCGCGCAATTTCGGCGTGATCACTGCTCGGCAGTAATGAGCAGCTTGGTTGCGCCGGTAGAAATCCTGGTGATCTTCCTCGGCCGGCCAGAAATCTCCAGCTGGCGTGATCTCGGTGACGATCGGTGCCGAGAAATTTCCCGATGCATTTGCCTCACGTAAGGAGTTGATTGCGGCGGTCTCCTGATCATTCGAATGGAAGAAGATCGCCGAGCGGTACTGTGTGCCGATATCGGCACCTTGGCGATCGCGGGTGGTGGGATCATGGAGCCGCCAGAACCAGTCCAGGATTTCGTGATAGAGGATTTTTTGCGGATCGAAGGTGACCTGGACCACCTCCGCATGACCTGTTTGACCCGAGCAAACCGCTTCGTAGCTTGGCTTTGGGGTCGATCCACCCATGTAGCCCGAGCACGCATCAACCACGCCTTCGAGTTGTTCAAAGACGGCTTCGACGCACCAGAAGCAGCCTGCCGCGACCGTGGCGATTTCACGTGACTCCATGGTTTGAGCATAGCGAAAGGCGTTATTCTGCCTAGCGAAAGGTTGTTGCGCTTCCGCGTAAGTATAGTAATAACATGTATTTGCGACAATCAGGGGGGTGGTGTTATGGGCGCTCGCAGTTAGCATCTGGCCTCACCATTCGGCGGTCCGCACTTCGGACAGTGGCTGTCGAACTTGGTGATCTGCCAAGAGTAAGAAAGCGAAGACGATGGACCTGAACATGAAATCGGATTGGGATGCGCGCGCGAGAGAGAATGCGCGTTACTACATCGCCACTTCGGTTTCGAGTGATGAAGAGGCCTTCAGCCGTTCGGGCCGCCATGACGTCGACCTGTTCTTCGATGGCAAGCAGGACCTTCTGCATGGCCAAGCGGCCGTCCTCGATGTCGGTTGCGGCATCGGGCGGATGGATGAGTTCGTTGCGCCACAGGTCGGCAAGTTGATCGGAATTGATGTCTCCGGTTCGATGATCGAGCAGGCGTGGCAGCGCCTTGGCCACATGCCCAATGTCGTCTTTGTCGAAGGCGATGGGTGGAAGCTCGAGCCGGTCTCGGACACGGTTATCGATCTTGTCTTCTCTCACATTGTTTTCCAGCACATGCCGCGTCGCGTTGCGACGTCCTATTTCTGGGAGGCTTGGCGCATCCTGAAGCCAGGCGGAAGCTTCATCTTCCAGGTGCCCGAGATCTCGGATGAGACGCCCGATGATCCGCCCGAGAGCGATACCTTCGAGATGCGCTTCTACGAGCCTGACGATCTCCGTGCTCAGCTGGTCTACATCGGCTATGAGTGGGTGGAGTGCCGTAAGTATCCTGTGGAGAGTCCACGGGCGCGCTTCAATCAGCTCCGTATCCACGTGCGCAAGCCTGATTAGCGGCTGTTCCGGAAGCCCGAAGCGCTAAATCGGCACAGGAGATGGGCCCGGGAAGGATAGAGTGGTAGCCACTCTTTTGTATTCACCTGTGGCAAGCCATGTCGAAGAATCGAGGCTCGATCATGTCCCTCCACCTGATGGTGGCGTTGTGCGCTCTGGCGCCCGGCGCCCTTGCGGACGTTCAGAAACCGGATCGACCAAACATCGTCTTCATCCTCGCGGACGACATGGGATATTCCGATCTGGGGTGCTACGGCGGCGAGATTGCCACGCCGAATCTGGACGCTCTGGCGGCCGGCGGTCTGCGGTTCACGCAGTTCTATAACACCGCGCGCTGCTGGCCGACTCGCGCGGCCCTGCTGACAGGATTCTACGCCCAGCAGGTGCATCGTGACGCGCTGCCAGGCTTCGGTGGTGGTAGCCGTGGTGTTCGCCAGAAATGGGCGCGGTTGTTGCCCGACTTTCTCGAGCCCCACGGCTATCGCAGCTACCACAGCGGCAAGTGGCATCTCGACGGCAAGGTGCTCGCTAGCGGCTTTGATCGTTCGCTGAACATGCTCAATCAGGGCAACTTCTTCACCGCGAAGGGCAACTTCCTCGACGACATTCCGGTGAAACCAAAAGCAGACGAGTCAGGATACTACGCCACGACTGCGACGGTGGACCACGCCGTCGACTGCCTGCGGGAGCATGCCGAGAAACATGCCGAGCGCCCCTTTTTTCATTATCTGGCCTTCATCGCGCCGCATTTCCCGCTCCATGCTCTGCCCGAAGATATTGCCCGCTATCGGGACAGATACATCGAAGGCTGGGACGTGATGCGCCGACAACGTTTTGCTCGTCAACAGAAGATGGGTTTGTCGGACACCACCTTGTCGCAACTCGAGCCCGAGGTGGGTCCGCCGTACCATCATCCTGATGCCCTGGAGAAACTGGGTCCGGGCGAGATCGACCGCCCGCTGCCGTGGAGCGAGTTGACGGAAGAGCAACGCCGATTCCAGGCCACGAAAATGGCGATTCATGCCGCCATGATCGATCGGATGGATCGTGAGATCGGCCGTGTGATCGAGCAACTCAAGGAGATGGATGTCTATGAGGACACGCTCATCTTTTTCGCCTCGGACAATGGTGCCAGTGCCGAAATCATGGTGCGTCACGGTGGTCATGACCCGGGCGCTGCCGCCGGCAGTGCGACCACGTACCTCTGCCTCGGCCCGGGTTTTTCCAGCGCCGCGAATACACCGTTTCGTCGTCACAAGACCTGGGTTCACGAAGGCGGTATCAGCACCCCATTGGTGGTTCATTGGCCGGCCGGTATCAAGGCTCGTGGCGAGTTGCGGCATTCGCCGGCTCATGTGATCGATATCGTCCCCACGATCCTGGAAGTGATCGGCGCCGAGAAACCTGTCGAGTGGGCTGGTGAGGCGATCCCAGCGGCTCCCGGACAGAGCCTCGTCGGCGCCTTTTCTCGAGACATCGTGATCGAGCGCGACATGCTGTGGTGGTTGCACGGAGGGAACCGTGCGATCCGCGCCGGTCCCTGGAAACTGGTCGCGGCCAAGGGCGATCCCTGGGAGCTGTACGACCTGCGCGGCGATCGCGCCGAATCCCACAATCTGGTCCGGCAGCGACCGGAGAAGGCCAAGGAGTTGCAAGCGTTATGGGAGGGCCGGCTCGAGGCGATGAGCCGGTTGGCGGCCAAGACGCCACGGTCAGCTCCCAAGAAAAGGCGCAGCAAGAAGGGCGCGGCCTCGAAACGGAAATCAGCAGATAAGCAGGCCCGCGGCGGAGGTTCACGACAGGGCTTATGACTGACAAGGGGCCTACAGATTGGCTGGAGCCGATTCTCGCGACTTTGCCCCGTGCGCGGGTGGCGGTGTTCGGTGACTTTGCCCTCGATGCTTACTGGACGATCGATCCCGATCGCAGCGAGTTGTCGGTGGAGACCGGCCTGCCCGTGCAGCGTGTGAGCGGCCAGCGATATAGCTGCGGCGGGGCTGCCAATGTTGCGGTCAATCTTCGCTCTCTGGGAGTCGGGTCGGTGCGTGCCGTCGGGATGCTGGGCGACGATCTCTTCGGCCGCGAACTGGAGTCGATCCTGTCGCGAGAAGGCGTTGATACCACGGGTCTTCTTCGCTGTCAGGAGGACTGGCAGACGCAGGCCTTCGCCAAGCCCCATGAGCAGGAAAGCGAACTCAACCGCATCGATTTTGGCAACCTCAATAGCCTGTCTGTTGCCGCGGCCGAGCGCCTGGAACAGGAACTTGACCGTGTGGCGGCCGACAGCGATGTCGTGATCCTCAACCAGCAGGTGCCCATCGGCGTCTCGACGGAGGCGATGATCGAGCGCTTGAATGGTTTGGTTGCCCGGCATCCGGGCAGGCGCTTCATCGTCGATTCTCGGGATCGCCCGGGCAGTTATCAGGCGGCGATGCTCAAGATCAATGATCTCGAAGTGATGCGACTGGGCGGAGAGAGTGCTATCGAGCGACCGGTTTCCCTCGCCAGGCTCGAGGAGATCGCCGGTGACCTTTACGAGCAGCGCGCCGAGAGCCTGTTCATCACCCGTGGTGAGCAGGGCATGCTGGTCTTCGACGAAGGGGGCGCGCAGAACGTGGCCGGTGTAGCGATCGGCGAGCCTGTCGATCCGGTCGGTGCCGGTGATACTGCGCTGGCAGCGATTGCCGCCGCCCTCGCCGGCGGCAGTCCAGCTGTGATGGCGGCGCGCCTGGCAAATTTGGCCGCGGCCGTGACCGTGGGCAAGCTCCGGACCACCGGGACGGCATCGCCTGACGAGTTGCGCGCAGCCTTGAGATGAGTTTCATCCTCGCATGCGGTGTGATGCGAGCGAGGTTACCCTGTCCGGCGGCTGTTTGTTGACGGCAGCCGATCAACATGCTCGACCTTCAAGCCTACCTCGATCGTTCCCGGGAATATCTGCAAGAGACGCTCTTGCCCTTCTGGATGCAGCGATCGCCCGATCCCGAGTACGGTGGCTTCTTGACCTGGTTCGGCGCCGATGGTGAGCCCAGTGGCGAGACCACCAAGACCTTTCTGAGTCAGATCCGCATGCTGTATGTCTGGTCGCTGGCTCATCGCAATGGGTACGGCGGCGGCCGGTGCGCCGAACTCGCTCGCGATGCGGCAGATTTCCTGCTCGAACATTACTGGGATGATGAGTGCGGCGGTTGGTTCTGGATCGCCGACCGTGCCGGTAAGCCTACTTGCCTGGACAAGGTCGGCTACGGTCAGTGTTTCGGGATGTATGCCTTCGCGGAGTACTTCCTGGCCACCGGAGATCCTCGCGGTCGCGAGGCCATGGAGCGCAGTGATGCAGCGGTGGTGCGCAACATGGCGGACACGCACCACGGTGGTTATCTGGAGATCATGAACAGGGATTGGCAGCCACCGCCGGGCGCTCGCTCTGGTGGCGACCGCAAGAGTTTTGATGTGCACATGCACATGATGGAGGCCTTGACCAGTGTCTACGAGGTTACCGGTCACTCCGTTCATCGACATCGCCTGCTAGAGGTCATCGATCTGATCGAGTCGAAGATGCTCGATTCGCAGTATCGGACCGGCATCATGCAATTCGCTCTCGACTTCACACCGCTCGGGCATATCCAGTTCGATGTGGCCTGGGGCAAGGACGAGAAGCCCGAGGATGGCGATGCACGACCGATCGATCTGACCAACTACGGTCACAATGTCGAGTACGCCTGGTTGCTCTTGCACGCCTTCGATGTGCTCGGCGAATCAAGAGCCTCGAGAGGTGAGCAGGTGCGGCCGATCTTCGATCACTGCCTGCGCTTTGGCCTCGATGAACAGTATGGCGGCGTCTTCATCGAGGGTCCGATGAGTCAGGCCACGACCAATCATCGCAAGCAGTTCTGGCAGCAGGCCGAGGTGATGATCGGCATGCTCGACGCCTGGGCCCTGTTCGATGATGACAGGTATCTCGAGGGCTTTCGCAACGTCCACGACTTCGTCTTCGACAAGTTGATCTGCTGGCGAGGCGGTGGCGAGTGGTATCTGCTCGTGGACCGCGATGGCACGCCGATCTGGGACGAACTGGGCACCGGGTGGAAGATCTGCTACCACACGGTGCGAGGTATGGTCGAGGTGATCCGGCGCCTGGAAGCGGCGATCGCTTCGAGGACCTAGATGATATCCCCGATCTCCCAGCCGGGCCGAACCTCCCGGGTCAGGTATTTCTCGGCTTTCGGAGCGTTCGGGATACGCATCGTCTCGCCGGACCATTCGATCCGTTCACCGCTGCGCAGCGCAACATTGCCGAGCAGGAAGGTCTCGGTCAGCTTGCCTGCGTATTCGAAGTTTCCCAGAGCCTCGCGGCCACCCTTGAAGGATTCCTTGCACTCTTCGTAGATGTCGACGACGCGCGGCAACCACGGAGTGGGCTCTTTGAAATCCTTGAACTTTTCTTCGGGCAGGAGCCTGGGTTCCTCGCCGTAGGGCTCGTCGAGGTAGATCATGCCCTTGTCGCCGATCAGCAGGGTACCGTTCTTGGCGAGCTTCATGCCGCCGCTCACGGACTCGGGTGGCTTCTTGCCACCGTCGTACCAGGTGAACTCGACGGGTGGCATGCCTTCGCGGGCGGGGAATTTGTAGCGGATGATCGACCACTTCGGCGCGCCGGCGGCGGTGACTTCCGAAGAATCGGCGTCGATCTCGGTCGGGTAACCCAACTTCAGGGACATGAAGGCCGTGTTGGCGACGTGGCAGGCCATGTCGCCGAGTGCGCCGGTGCCGAAGTCCCACCAGCCCCGCCATTTGAAGGGCATGTAGCTCTTGTGGTAAGGCCGGTCTGCAGCCGGGCCGAGCCAGAGATCCCAGTTGACGTGTCCGGGCACCGGCATGCCTTTTTTCGGTACGGCCACCGGCTGTGGCCAGACCGGTCGGTTGGTCCAGCAGTGCGCCTGGCGGACGGGTCCGATGGCGCCGCTTTGCACCCATTCCACCACGCGCCGCAGGCCGTTCATCGCCGTGCCCTGATTGCCCATGGCGGTCCGGCCCCGGCTTTGTCGCGCCAGCAGGCGCAGGTAGCGGGCCTCATGAATATTGTGGGTCAGGGGTTTTTGCGTGTAGAGGTTATGGCCCAGATCGAGCGCCATTGCACTGGCCAGGGCATGGGTGTGGTCGGGTGTCGCCACGATCACGGTGTCGATGCTCTTTTCTTTTTCGAGCATCTTGCGGAAGTCGTGATACTTCGGCGCGTCGGGATGCAACCCCCAGCATTTGGCGGCTCTGTTCTCGTCGACGTCACACATGGCGACGATGTTCTCGCTGGCGAAGCCCTTGGTATCGGCGTTGCCCTTGCCGCCCGAGCCGATCACCGCGACATTGAGTTTTTCCGTGCTGGGCCTCGCCGCTCGCGAGGTCCAGCAACCGGTCAGCAAGAGGGAGCCGCCGGTTGCGGCAGCGGTTTTCAGGAACTGGCGGCGATCGGAGTTGCGAGGCATTCGGGCTCCTTGGTCAAGCGAGATCGGGGACGGGCCATCAGACTACCCGAAGGGGGGTAAACCTGTCACAATTGCTTTCCCATGAAGCCGCCGGAAACTCTCGATGATCTGGGCCGCGGACTCCGCAACTTGCGGATATCCGTGACCGATCGTTGCAATCTTCGCTGCTCCTACTGCATGCCCGAAAAGGACTATGTCTGGATGCCTCACAAGGACATCCTCAAGTACGGTCAGTTCACCGAACTGGTGCGGGCTTTCGTCGGGCTGGGGGTGGATCGCGTTCGCCTGACGGGCGGCGAACCTCTCCTTCGCAAGGATCTCTATCGTCTGGTCGAGCAGCTATCCGGCATTGACGGTCTTCGCGATATCTCCCTGACCACCAATGGCGTGCTTTTGTCCGAGCATGCGCAAGCGCTTCGTGCTGCGGGCTTGCACCGGGTCACCATCAGTCTGGATACGCTGCAAGCCGAGAGGTTTAGGGCCTTCACCGGCCGCGATCATCTCGCTCGCATTCTCGACGGGATCGAGCATGCTGCTTCGGCGGGTTTTGCTTGCATCAAGATCAATGCGGTCGTGATGAAGGGGAAAAACGATGATGAACTCGAGGATCTACTCGCCTATGGGAAGCAGGTGGGGGCCGAGGTTCGCTTCATCGAATACATGGATGTCGGCGGCGCCACCAACTGGGCGGAGTCACTCGTTTTCTCCAGGGAGGAGATGCTCGATCGTCTTGCGCGGCGCGGTGAGATCCGAACCTTGCCGAAGCGGGGGGCAGCACCTGCCGATCGTTTCATGCGAGATGATGGGGTGACCTTCGGGATCATCTCCTCGACGACGGAACCCTTTTGTGGCAGTTGTGATCGCAGCCGGATCACCGCCGATGGCATGTGGTATTTGTGTCTCTACGCGCGCGAAGCGGCGCTCGATTTCCGTTCGCCGTTGCGCGCCTATGCCTCGCAGGAAGAGTTGCGCGAGATGATCGTGACAGCTTGGCGTTCCCGCCAGGATCGCGGTGCCGAGGAGAGGCTCGCCCTGACAGCGCGCGGACCTCTGGCGAGCGTTGGCGAGCTGCGTGACCATCCCAACCTCGAGATGCACCGGCGCGGCGGCTGAGAGCACCGCTCCTGCAGTGCGGCTTCAGCCACCCTTTTTCTTGGCCGGGACCAGGACCGGCGGTTTGTGGT
>CAZIVO010000047.1:16387-24966 GCA_964542765.1 uncultured candidatus Brocadiaceae bacterium
CTCCTCCTCCGGCTCCAGTTCCATCGCTGGCATGACCGGTATCGGCGCCGCTCGCGAGAGGGTGTTCGCCGTGAAAGCCACGCTGCCGAAGAGAACCATGGGCAGGATCGGGTCGAGATTGGGGAGGCTGCCGTGCCGCTCGGCGAGGATGCCATGCTCGTTCTGCCGCAGTTGTGCGAGGTCGGCGAGCAGGTGCGGCGCGATGGCCTTCGCCGAGGGAAGGTCGCCGAGGTGGAAGTCGAAGCCTTCCTTTTGTGTTTCGCTGAGCATCAATTGCAAGAAGGGGTGGGCGCCACCCCAGAATTTCTCGAAGAGCGATGGGACATCGATCCAGCTGATGGCAGATGCCCGGACCTTGGCGATGCGGCGCTCTTGTAACAGTGAGGATGCCGGGAAGGGGCCGCGGTCCAGCACTGCCTTGAGCGTCTGCGGATAGGCGCTGAAGAGGAGGTGCTTGGGGGTGACACACCAGGCAGGAGCGATGCCTGCCTCGTCGACGATGTTCAGGAAATGGATCGTGTGGTCGCCGTGGCTTACCTTTTTGAGATAGGTGCCGCGCAGGAGGCCTCCCCATCGGTTGCGGCGCTCCGGTTGGGCGCTGGCATACATTTCGTCCATGAATTTGCTGAAGCTGGCGGCGAACTTCGCGGGGTCCTTGAGAGTCACCGCCATGGTGGCTCCGGTGAGCACCAGACCGCCATCGCTGGGCGCGTTCCACAGGCAGACAACATTGCCGAGCGGGGCCAGCAGATCTTCTGCGAAATGCAGTCCGGTGCGCTGCTCGAGGGGATCGAGGAACTCGGCGCGAAGTTCCTGCACGGCGCGGGGTTCGATGAGTTCCAGGGTCTGCAAGAACTTCTCGAAGATCTCCAGGGGGTTGGCGCGCATCGCCATTGCCAGGCTGGCGTCACCGGGGATCAAAGCGAGTTCATCGGCGCTCAGAGGCCGTTCGCCGACGAGGCTGAGCAGGCCCTTGAGAGGGCCATCACAGGCGGTTTGGGTGCGCGTGGAATATCCGTCACCGTGAAGGCCCGATTCCGAGAGGATGGCAGTGACCTTGTCGAGGCCCAGTGGACCGAGGAAGGAGCGCTCCATTTCAGCCTGCAGATCGGCGGGTTGCTGTTCCCCTCCGTGCATTCCGAGCATGAGTGGGAGTATCTGCTCGATATCGACCCAGGAGCGGAAGGCTGGCCGCTCGACGCCGATTTCGTCGCGCAAGGCTGCCAAGCGCGGGTTCTTGTTGAGGCCGTCCATGCCGCGCAGTCGGGCGAGGATCGCTGGTGCCTCGCCTTCGCCGATGGCGAGCACCAGGTAACCATCTACGACGGCCCACAGGGCCGGTGGTCCGCTCTTGGGGAAGGGCAAGGCGCGGAATCGATGTCCGCTGAAGGTGGCTGGTGCGCGGTGGGCGGGGCCGTGAAAGCGCCAGCCGTCTTCATTGAGGATGGACTCCACCATTCTCATCCCGCGTTCGACGGAAGCGGTCGCCTCGATTCCTACCTTGGCCACCAGACCAGCCCGGAACTTGGCGGGCAACTCCGTCGTCACGACATTCGAAAGGTACAGGCATCCCGGGCTACGAACGATCTTGAGGCAGAGGTTGAAGAATTCGATGCCGCTGTCGGCATCTTCTCCGAGTTGACCCTTGATCATGCCGCGTGTCGCCTGCTCCAGCTTGCTGATCAGGGCGCGCACCTGCGGCTCGGCCATCAAGAGTTCGGTTTGATTGCTGCTTTGGGGGTCCGGCTCTGCTTCGCCGAACCACTCCATGAAGGCGATGGCGTCTTTTGGTGCGGCCCGGAGGATCGCCGGGTCTTCGGGGAGGGGAGGCACTCCCAAGGGAGAAGGAATCCCCAAGGTTCCGAAGATCATGAAGATCATTGCCAGAAAGATTTCCATGAGGGATGCCATGCGTATGTCCTTTGCTCGGGCGTTGGGGACTAGGCATTCAACGGCAGGGGCTGGCCAAGATCAAGCCAGCTGATCGATGACTTCATCGACGAGGGCAGGAATCATGGAGACAGCTGTGCCCGCTACGGCTCTGCCGTTGGCCTGACCCCGAGCCATCGCTGAAAAGGGATTGTCCGCCGGGTCGATCACGATCATGGGTGCCTCGCGGGCCGCGCAGATCTCAGCGATATGCATCGGCAAGCTGGTAGCTCCCGAGGTGCCGATGACGATCAACAGAGAGGCTTGTTGGGCGGCCTCGAGAGAACTTTCGTAGCGGTAGTAATCTTCGTCGTAGCACTCGTCGAACCAGAGCACGTGGGGCCGGCTCAGTTCGCCGCAATGCGGACAGGCGAGGAGATCCAGTTCTTCGGTGCCGAGTGCTCGATCCTCATTCCAGTTCTCGGTCAAGCTTTCGGGGAGATCTCGAACTTCGGATGAACACTCGCGCGAGCATCGCATGAAACCGATGTTGCCATGGATCTCGTAGGTGCGATGGCTTGATTGTCCGGCACGGAGATGCAGCCCATCGACGTTTTGTGTGATCAGCAAGAACCTGTTGCCCAGGGCTTCTTCGAGCGAGACCAGTGCTCGGTGTGCGGCGTTCGGAGCGGCTTTCATGCACAGGCCCAGGCGATAGAGATACCAGCCCCAGATCTCGGTGGGCATGGCCTGGAAGGCAGCGAGTGTCGCCAGTTCCTGCGGATGGTAGTGGCGTGATCCAACGGTCCAGATGCCCTCGGTGCCGCGGAAGGTCGGGATACCGCTCTCGGCAGAGATGCCCGCGCCGGTCAAGACCAGGATGGGACCGGATCTGGCGCTCGATCCTTCGATGCAGGGGGGAGGCATGTGAGAAGTTTAGCTTGCTGGATGCCGGGAAAGGTTTGTGCTCGAGCGTGGCTTACTTGGCGATGGACTCGAAGAGCGAGGCGATAGGTGCCATCATGGTGGCATGTCCACGGTCAGGTTGACAGGGATAGGGTTGCTCGCTGTCGGTGTGGCTGCGCAGGGGTGGCGGCCGCCGGAACTGGCCAGGTTCGAACTGGTGCCGCCGGTAGAGAAACCGATCGTCAGTTGCACACCGCCCGAACTCGAACGCTTGCGCGGTGCATGGAAGGCTTCTGGCGCCCTGCACCGTGGTGTAGCCTCCTTGATCGAACGCGCCGAGGCGGCTTTGGCGAGCGCGGTGACCTATCCGCCACGAGGTGGTCAGCACAATCAGTGGTACCAGTGCGAGGCTTGCCAGATTGATCTTGTGACGGTGGACGATACGCATCATCGATGCCGACGTTGTCGGAAGGTCTATAGCGGATCTCCCTACGATGACGTGATCTATGCTCGTCGGCATCGGCAGAACCTCGGGCAGCTTCATGACGCGGCCTGGGCTTGGGCCATCACCGGCGAGGAACGTTACGCCGTGCGTGCGCGGGAGATCTTGCTGGGCTATGCCGATCGCTACCGGCGATATCCCTATCACGACAGCCGGTTGGGCAATACGTCCAAGGCGGGCGGCAAACTCGCCGAGCAGACCCTGACCGAGGCTTCGGCCTTTTCGAGTCTGATCGCCCCAGCCTACGACCTCCTGTGCCACTGGCTATCGCCCGACGACCGCAGCCGGATCTGCGATGGCTTGATTTTGCCGATGCTCAAGAACATCGACAAGCATCGCGCGGGCAAGAGTAACTGGCAGACCTGGCACAACGCAGCCTTCGTCTGGGGTGGTGCCGTGCTGGGTGATGCGCGATGGGTGCGCAAGGGCATCGAGCAAAAGGGCAATGGTTTCCTCTCGCAGATGGAAACGAGCGTCACCCCCGAAGGCATGTGGTACGAGAATAGCTGGGGCTATCACTTCTACACCCTGCGCGCGATGGTCCTTATTGCCGAGGGCTGCCGCCGGCTCGGCATCGATCTGTGGGGGCATCCGCAGTTCTTGAAGATGTTCACCGTGCCGGTTCGCTACACGATGGCCGATGCGAGCTTGCCGCGCTTTGGCGATGATGTGCAATCTTCGGTGTTCAAGGTGACCGATCTTCTGGAGCCGGCGTATCGATCGAGCGGGGATCCCGCCATCCTCTCCCTGTTGCCGGCCAAGCCGAACTTCGCTTCGATTCTCCTTGGGCGGAACCCGGCGCAGGTGGTTGCGCCGCTCGAACTCAGCAGCGAGGTTTTTCCGGGTGCCGGCCACGCGATGTTGCGCAATCCAAAACGGATGACCGCGGCCTTGACCTTTGGGCCTTTCGGTGGCTTCCATGGCCACTTCGACAAGCTGAGCTTCGTTTTCTTCGCGCAGCAATCCGAACTGGCGGTCGACTCCGGTCGAGCTGCCAGTCAGGCTTACCGTCTGCCGATCCACCGAGACTGGTACCGGGCGACGCTCAGTCACAATACCGTTGTCGTCGACCGCTCATCGCAGGAGGGAACCGCTGGCGAGCTGACTTTGTTTGCAACCAGCGATCGTTGCACGGCGGTGGCAGCGCGGGTCGACAAGGCTCATCGCGGCATCTCCCACGAGCGGCTCCTCGTATTGATGCCCGACTACTTGCTGGTTCTCGATGAATTGCGGTCAAAACGCCGCCACCGGTACGACTGGTGGTATCACGCGCGTGCTGCGAAGGTCGAGTGCGCCATGGCGGATAAGGACTTCGAATGGCCCGAGGATTACCCGGGGACGGAATACACGGCTAGATTGCGCGGCGGTCGCGGTAGTGATCCGTTTGTGGTGAATTTCGTGGGCGCTGAAGGCCGCCCCGATCAGCGGCTCACGGTCGCAGCGGGAAAGGGGACCCAGGTAACGATCGGCGATGGTCCCGGTGCCAGTGTGAACGAGCGCATTCCTTTATGCGTGCTCACGCGTGTCGGCATGCGCCAGCGCTTTGCCGTGGTCGTGGAACCTGTTTCGAAGGGTGGGACGGCGATGGTCAGCCGGGTCACACTGACTTCGAAGAACGGTGCCTTGCAGGTCGTGGTGCAGCGCGGCGAGCAGGAGGACCGGATCTCCTATCGATCTGGAGGCGGTCGCATCCAGATCGAGTCGCAGGGGGAATTGTTGCTCTCCGGCAGTGGTAAGCGATAGCTCGGCGTCAGTCTTTCAGCCGGAAGCGGACGGTTTGAAGAATGATATCGACCATGGCTTGGTTGCCACGGCGGGCAGGTTGGAAGCGCCACTTGCGCGCTGCTTTCAGGGCGGCGCGATTGAGGATCGGCCAGCGGCAGGGTTGTGCCACCTCGACATGATCGACTTCGCCGGTCGCCGAGACCCGCAATCGCAACTGGATCTCGCCCTCCTGGCCGAGCCGTCGCGCCTCCTTTGGGTAGGGCGGGTGCTCATTCTTGTCGTCGATTCGTTGGCAGCGGACCAGCTCTGCCGGGGGAGGAGGGATCGCGGCAGGTGGTTCCTTCTCTGCGGGAGGTTGCAGACGCGCCAGGGCTTTTTTGGTGATGGGCGGGCGTGGTTCGAGTGGCTTGGGAGCAGGCTTCGGTTTCGGCTCGAGGTCCGAGAAATCTTCGGTGCTATCCAGGTCGGGTTCTGCGAGTTCCACGGGTTTGAACACCACCGCGAGCGGGACTCTTTCATCGGCGAGCGGCGTCATCGGCGGGGTCGGTTCAGGCACTGCGATCCGCAGGTGACGGATCGCGGGCCTGGTGAATTCGGTGCCGACCGCGATTCCGATCCCGAAGATCAAAAACGCGTGCAACCCTAGTGACATCAAGAGGAAACGAAAGTGCATCTGAGCTGAATTATTCTACGATGAGGTTGAACGTGAGGCGAGGAGCCACGTTCACTTCGAGGCTCGAAATCGACACACTTGTCCAGCCATAGATGTTGCGGAGGTTGATGAAGTATTCGAGAGGGGCGATCGGGGTCCTCTGCGCCAGCTTGACGCTGACTGCCCAGGATCCGAAGGGGGATGAGGGTCAGGATGATGCCGCGATCGTCGTCACGGCGACCCGAACGGCAGGGAATCCCTTCGATCTTCCCTATACGACCAGCGTCATCAGTAGCCGGGAACTCCGGGGGCAACTTCAATCGAGGACGGCGCCCGAACTTCTCAAGGACATGCCGGGCATTTCGGTGCAGAAGACAGCGCACGGACAGGGCTCGCCGAAGTTCCGCGGGCAGACCGGCTTCCACACTCTTTTGCTGGTGGATGGAATCCGGATCAATGATTCGACCTGGCGCTCGGGCAATGTCGAATACTGGAACCATCTCGACATCTATTCTTTCGATCGCTTCGAGGTGATGCGAGGACCGGCCTCGGTGCTCTGGGGTTCCGATGCCGTGGCTGGTGTCGGGCAGGCGATCACCAGGGAGACCGATTTTGATGCGGAGGCTGTTCGTGCAGGCAGCCTGTTCCGCTACTCCTCGGCCGAGGATTCCTTCGTTTCGCGGGTCGAAACATCGGGTCACAGCGGTGACTTCGGCTGGCATGTCGGCACGACCTACAAGGACTTCGGCGACTTGCGTGCCGGTCGCGATGTCGGTTTGTTGCCGCAGACGGGATACCGGCAAGCCGATGGCGATGCCAAGCTGGCCTGGCGCCTCGATGATCGGCAGAAGATTTCCTTCGCTGCGCAGCAGAACCACCTCAAGGATGTGCCGCGCACGCATTCGACGATCCATGGAGTTCCCTGGCGTGGGATCACCGCGGGTACCGATCTTCGCCGCGAGCACGATCACCGCCGCCAGATGTACTGGTTGCAGTACCAGGCCGAGCAGGGTGGGTGGTTCGATGATTTCACCGGCAATCTGGTCTACAAGAATCGCTACGAGCGCGAGGATCGTGTGCGCTCGGATAGCCGCCGCCAGATCAATGTTCTCGGTGTCGAAACGATCGGCCTCACCGGCCAGTTCACCAGCCAGTGGGGAGAGGGTCGGCTGGTCTACGGGCTGGATTTCTATCACGATCTCATCGATTCGTCATACCGTGATTTCAATGCCGACGGCAGCCCGAAATCGACGCGCAACCGCGGCGTGGTGGCCGGCGATGCGAGCTACGACTTGCTGGGGGTCTATGCTCAGTATGACCTGCCGGTGAGCGTGAACTTCGATCTGCTGGCAGGGCTGCGCTGGAGCTATGCTGCCGTTGATGCTCACGATGTCGATGTGCCGGGCGACAGTGTCGTTTTCGACGACGTTGAGGATGACTGGAGTGCTGTTACCGGTAGCTTGCGCGGAGTCTACAAGCCGTCGGCGACCTGGCGATTTTTCGGGGGGCTCAGCCAGGGATTCCGCGCGCCGAATCTGGCGGATACGACGCGTTTCGATGTGGCGCGATCAGGCGAGTTGGAGGTTCCAGCCTTCGGGTTGGAGCCCGAGCATTACTCCTCCTTCGAACTCGGTGCGCGTTACGATGACGGCGAGTGGGCAGGAAACCTCACCGGCTGGTACACCCTGGCGCGCGATCAAATTTCGCGGTTCCGGACGGGCAAGACGGTCGGCGGTTTGCCCGAGGTGTCGAAATCGAATGTCGGTGATGGTTGGTATGCCGGTATCGAGCTTGCGGGCGAAGTCAATTTGTCGGTTGCTTCGGACCATCTCGCCGATATCTGGCTGTTCGGGTGGGCTGATTACGTTGATGGTCGAATCGATCAGATCGATAGTACAGGCAAGCAGATCGAAGATCGGCCCAAGGCCATGCCGCCGGCTTCGGGGACGCTGGGTCTGCGCTGGCTACATCCTTCGGGTGAGAGTGGAGTCGAACTCTTCACGCGCATGGCCTATCACATCGATCCCAGTCGGTATACCGAGGCGGATCGCAACAACACCCAGAGAGTGCCTGCCGATGGCCTTCCTGGATATGCTGTGTATGGCCTGCGTGGCTGGACCGAGCTTCGCGAGGACATCGTGCTTTCGCTGGCCATCGAGAACCTCACGGATGTTGATTTCAGGGTCATGGACTCGGGTGTGATGGAACCCGGGATGAACGTGATTCTGACCTTGCAAGCAGGTTTCTGACGCGATCGCCGAAACTGTGGCCAGGCTGGGATAATCTAGTAGCCATGCGCGCGCTGCTCGCAGGCATTGCGGTACTGATTGTGGGACTTGGCTACTGGGTCTGGGCCGTTACTCCGGCCCCGGATCAGGTGGCGAGGGATCACCTCGTCGTGCCCTGGCCCGAACCGCAGACGCTCAATCCCTTCACCACCAAGAGCACCGGTTCGCGCTGGATCCTGGGACATACCCACGATGGCCTCTTGGAATTGACCGATGACCGCCGTTCTCTGCGCGGCGCGGCGATGAAACTTCGTTCATCCGGGGGCGATGGTCGCATGTTTCGTCTGGAACTGCGTGAGGGCCTGCGCTTTTCCGATGGCCGTGCGGTCACGCTCGAAGATGTTCTTTTCACCTTCGAGGTGTCCCGCGATCCCGAGGTTCCGTTGGGATCGATCGGTTCGGCGATGGACATGATCGAGTCGGTGGATCGACTGGGCGAGAAAGAGTTGCGGATCGTTTTGCGCGAGCGGCACTTCGCCGGGCTTGGAGAGGCCGCCACCGAGTGGCCGGTGATCAGCAAGGGGTGGTGGCTGCGCGCCGTCGCCGAGCGAGCGCGAGCCAGCGGTGTTGCTGTGCCGTCCGGGCCCGGTGAGCCCGGTTTCGGCACAGAATTATTGTGCAAATGCAGGCATGTTCA
>CAZIVO010000048.1:0-24845 GCA_964542765.1 uncultured candidatus Brocadiaceae bacterium
CAACGGAGGCCTCGGCGAAGTCGACGGGAAACATCATCAATGTTGATGCTGGCAATCAGATTTCCTTTCCTCGTTAGATATGGATAGTCAGCGATGGTTGTGATGGGACGAGGAACTCTGGGTTTCTTGCTGGGTGAGCAAAAGGCGTAGCGGTGTGACCGGCGAGTATGTAGCGGTGGATCTGGGGGCTGGCAGCGGTCGGGTCATGCTCGGCAGTTTCGGCGACGAGAACCTGTCTTTGCGCGAGGTCCATCGGTTTCCCAATACGCCACGGAAAGTCGATGGCTTCGAGCGCTGGGATATCGCGGAACTGTTCAAAGGCGTCAAGAATGGGTTGGCCAAATTGCCTGATGGTGGTCGGGCAGTGAGGAGCATCGGCGTTGACACCTGGGGTGTCGACTTTGGTTTGGTGGATTCAGATGATCGTTTGATTGCGGATCCGGTTGTCTACCGGGATCCTCGCACCGAGGGGATGATGGAACTTGTAGATGGTCTGATCTCGCGCAAGGAACTCTTTGCGCGAACCGGCCTGCAGTTCATTTGTATCAACACGATCTACCAGTTGCTGGCGCAGGTGCGAGCGGGAGAGTGGCCTGGGGATGCCGCGAAGCTTCTGTTCATTCCCGGCCTTTTCAACATGCTCTTGTGTGGTTCCACGAAGGCCGAGTTCACCTTTGCCAGCACCTCGGCCATGCTGAAAGCGGGTTCGGCCGAATGGGATGTCGATTTACTGGATCGTCTTGGCTTGCCGACCGGCATCTTGCCCGAACTGGTATTGCCAGGAACCGAACTCGGACGGCTCAAACCGGAGTTGCAATCGGAACTCGGTCTCACCGACCTTCGTGTGATAGCACCGGCTTGCCATGACACGGCGAGTGCGGTCGCCGGCGCACCCTTGGAAGAAGGTTGGGCTTACATCAGTTCGGGCACATGGTCTCTGGTCGGCGTCGAGCGTGCCACACCGGTTCTGGGCGAGGCTGCCATGGCAGCGGGCCTGACCAACGAGGGAGGTGTCGAGGGCACTACCCGGGTGCTGCGGAATATCATGGGTTTGTGGATCCTGGAGAGTTGCAGGGCTGAGTGGGACCGTCGTGGGGAGTTGATCGGATACGAAGACCTGCAAAGGAATCTGGATGGGTTGTCGATTGGGTCCATGCGGATCAATCCAGACGACCCCCGCTTTTTCAATCCAGAGAGCATGATCGCCGAGGTGCAGAGTTTTCTTGGAGAAACGGGGCAGGCATGCCCGGCAGATCAATTGACCTTGTCGGGCATCATTCTCGAGTCACTGGCAGACCGCTATGCGGAAGTGATTCGCTGCATCGAGGAAGTGACAAGAACACCGATCAAGGGGATCCGGATCATCGGCGGCGGTAGTCAGAACGCTTACCTCAATCAGGCGACAGCCAATGCCGCGGGGGTGCCTGTTGCCGCTGGTCCGGTCGAGGCCACAGCGCTAGGAAATCTGATGGTTCAGGCGATTGCTGATGGCCGTTTCACGGGCATAGCTGCGGCTCGACAGTTCACCGCCGAGCGAATGGAATCCAGGCTGTTCCAACCCAGATGATGGTTGCATCAGGCCGAGGTCAGCATCTGTCGGACCTTGCTGACGAGATCGACGGACGTGAAGGGTTTTTGCAGGAAGGAACCACTCGACGGTAGCGCTTCGCTGTGATCGGCCAGATATCCGGACATGAACAGGATCTTGGTCTCCGGTCGAAGAGAAGACATCTTTCTGGCGAAATCGGGGCCGCTCATCCGCGGCATGACCACGTCGCTGAGCACGAGATCGATATCGCCCGAGAACTCCTCGGAGAGTTTCAGGGCCTCGCTACCGTCAGGTGCTTCCAGAACCCTGTAGCCTTGTCGCTCAAGGATCCGGCTCGCGAAGACCAGCACGTTTTTCTCGTCTTCGATCAGCAGGAGAGTCTCATTGCCGGAGGCCTTCTCTGGTCGGCGTTCTTCAGCACTGCTGTGACTGGTTGTGGGGCCAGGGACCCGAGGCAAAGAAATCTCAAAGGTGGTTCCGACACCTTGCTGACTATCGACGGTGACCGATCCGCCAAGCTGGACAACGATCCCGTAAACGGTGGACAAGCCCAATCCGGTGCCCTTGCCACGGGGTCGTGTCGTGAAAAATGGTTCGAAGATTCGCTGCCGTGTCTTGGCATCCATGCCACAGCCATCGTCAGCGACCTGGAACTTCACATTTTCTTCATCGATGCAGGTGCCGATCACGATTCTTCCTCCGTCAGGCATGGCATCGCGGGCGTTGACGACCAGATTCATGATGATTTGCTCGAGGTGTCCGCGTTCCGATTCGATATGACAGTTTCCGTTGTCCAGCTTTATCTGGAGTTCGATTCCTTCACCCAGAAGACGGCTGAGCATGCGCTGCATGCCACGGAGTATGGAGTGCAGATCGAGTGTTTCGGTGCTCAGTGGTTGCTTGCTGCTGAAAGCAAGTAGCTGTCGCGTCAAGGTCGCAGCCTTTTCTCCGGCGCATTTGACCTCTAACAGATCTCTGTAGATCCAGTGATCCTTGTCGAGTTCCTGGAGGATGGAATCGCTGTAGCCCTGGATTACCGTCAGGATATTGTTGAAGTCGTGTGCGACGCCTCCGGCTAGCTGGCCCAGTGCATCCATTTTCTGGGCGTGCTGAAGTTGTTCGTTGGCGGCCCGCAGATCTCGCCTGAGATCAGAATTTCGTTTCTCAAGATAACGATGCTGCACCAGGGCCAGGGTTCCGAGCAGAACAAGCTCGAACATGACGACGGCCTCTCGTGCGGGCCGGCTGGGTTGATCGAGGGCCCCGATTCCATAGAGAGCGAAGTGGATGAGTGGGAATGCAGCAGCCTGCAGAAGGAGTGGGCTGATCGGGTTTCCCCGAGGCCAGCGGTTATTCTCGATTGGCCTGATGGATGTTGGTGTGAAGACCTGATGCCGCATCCGGGCTGCGCAGATAAGAGAGAGGTATGGCAGATACCAGATCAACTCCGTGGGAGAGCCTGGAACCACATGGATGAGATTGGCGTGGTGCAGGGCTTCCAGAGCATCGTGAATCGCCCAGATCGTCGCGGTGAAGGTGAGCAGGCGATAGATGTGGCGCCAGCGGATTGAGGTGCAGGTGGCGCTGAGCAGTCCGAAGCGGATCGCCAGATAGATGTCCATGGCGACGAAGAGGTAGAGCGAGGGCAGCAGGGTCGCATATTCGCTTTGATCTACCTGGCTGGGTATGAGAACAAAATACGCCAGCAACCCGAGCGAGAAGATGATTCCTCCCGACGATCTCGTGGTCTGCGCGAGGCCGAAAGACTTTCGCGATTTACGGATGTGTGGGCTCGCCTCGATCGCCAGAACGATCAAGAGGTAGAAGGCGAGATACATCCCGTCGGCAATGACGCTGGCGAATAGTTTGTTCTGGATCTCGGGGAAGACGAGGTAGAAAGCTCTCGCCAGGAGCCAGAAGGAGAGCCCCACAATCATGTAGCTCCAAAATCTTCGCTCGCGACCACGGCGAGTGCAGAAATGCCCCTTCAAGATTGCCAGGGTCGTCAAGCCCAGCAGGCAGATATCTGCCCAGCTTTCGTGGAACCAGGCTAACGAGGCATCAGGAATGCCCGGTAGGAGATATGCCAGGAACAAGCCTGTGAAGGCGAGTCCGGCAATGCGGATGATTGGGTCGTGTTTCAAGGGATACCGGATCTGGAGGGATTCCGGCAGGGCAACAATGCTTCTAGGCCGTGAGCAAGCGAAGTTGCATAAAGAAATTGCTGAGCGGGGGATGGGAGGAATTTCGCGATCGTGTGACAGTGCGCGGGAGTGATTGAACGGCTACCGAACTTTCTGTTTCGACAGGCTTCTTGGCGTTACCGTGAATCTTCGTGACCTCCGTAATCGAAGCTCGAGATGTTTACCGTTTCCATGAGATCGAGGGGCGACGCATCCCGATTCTCAAGGGGGTCACCTTTTCTCTGAGCAAAGGGAAGTTCTCTACCGTCATGGGGCCATCGGGTTCGGGTAAGTCCACCTTGCTGCACATCCTCGCGGGTTTGGATCTGCCTTCGGCGGGGGAGGTGATCATCGGCGATCAACCGATTTCGACGGCCAGCGAAGAGCAGAGAACGAAGATCCGAAGAACACAGATCGGGTTCATCTTCCAGTTCTTCCAGCTCTTGCCAGATTTGACGGTCGAGGAAAATATCGTCTTGCCCTTGTTGATCGCCGGGGAATCACCGCCGGAACATGCTGGCCGAGTCGAGGAGTTGATGGATCTCCTTTCCATCGGAGAGCTGAGATCGCGACAACCACGAGGTCTCTCGGGTGGCGAGATGCAGCGCGTGAGTATTGCGCGAGCTTTGGTCACGAACCCTCCCTTGCTGATGGCCGACGAACCCACTGGCAACCTCTCCTCCAAGGCTGGTCAGGAGATCGTTGCCTTGCTCAAGGATGTTGCCCGGCAGTACGAGGCAACGGTGCTTTTGGTGACGCACAACCCTCGTGATGCGGCGGCGGGGGAGGAGGTCATGTTTCTTCATGATGGGTCGTTGGATAGTTCTCAGTCCTTGACCGGAGGCAATTTTGATGCGGCTGACGTCTTTCGTCGTCTGGAAGAGTTGGGCATCTAACAAGCTCCGTTCCGCGCTGACGATCCTCGGCGTTGCTCTGGGGGTGGCCATCGTCACTTCGATCCATGTGGTCGATCACAACACGATCGAGAGCCGGGTTCGATCGCTGCAGTCTGACCATGGGCGTTTCGATCTGGAACTGCATCCTCGAGATCCAGAACTGGATCGTGCGGCGGTGCAGTCGAAACTGGATGCGGTTCCTGGGATTGCTCATGTCGGAAGCGTTCACAGTGGCGTTGTGGAGATGCAGGCTGGGGAACGATCCCTCGGACATGTAGAGATCCATGGGTTGAGCGAGTCCGGTCAGCAGAGCTTCGGCCACTACAGGGTTGTGGGTGGCAAGGATTTGGGCGGCAAATCCGGACAACAAGGGGTGCTCGTCTCCGCTCGATTTGCATCGACCAATCAACTGGAAGTGGGTGGGTCGCTGGAGTTGCGAACCCCCGACCTGGAGCCGCGCGTCATTTGCAGAGAGGGACACCGCGAATCTATCCGCGAACCCCCACGTGCGAAGAACAGGGAATCCGTCGTGATCTTGGGTGTCTTGGCCAATGAGGGGCTGGCGAGGCGCAATTTTGGAAGCGTTGTCGTGTCGTCCTTTGATTTGGCCCAACGGCTGGCCGTCCCGGGTTCTACCCTGTACCAGATCAAGCGCGAAGCCGGAGCAGACATCGATCGTCTGCGGCGGCAACTCGGTGCTGATTTCGCTGTCCTCGATGGTCGATCAGCGATGCTTGGCGAAGGAGCCGACGAGCGAGCTTTCCGCAATGGTGTGAAGGTCCTTGGTTGTCTGGCATTGATACTCGGCATGTTTGTGGTGTTTCAGACACTTTCACAGTCATTGGTCGAACGCCTCCGACAGATCGGCCTCCTTCGTTGTCTCGGTGCTTCGCGTGGCACCATCGCTCGTGTTTTCTTGTTCGATGCGTTGGCGACAGCGCTGATCGGCTCTGTTCTGGGGATTGGCTTGGGGATCTTGTTGGCGATGTGCCTTCAGGCCTGGGATGTCAGCACTCTGGGAATGGGTCGAGAGGTAACGGTTTTCGAATTGCCGCTGGCGACGATTGCGTGGACTGCCTTCTTGGGCGTTGTGTTCACGACGGCCGGTGCAGGTTTTCCCCTGTGGAAGGCCCGCAACCTGCCCGCGATTGAAATCCTCAACCCACGTGGGTTGTCGGAGGATGGTGCCGGCCGGCATGTTTTGCGGGGCATCAACCTGTTCTTGTTCGTGATGTTGGTTCTGATTCTCCCCGGGGCTTATCTGGCGATGACGCCACTGGTATCCGAAGAGGGGGGCGAGACTCTGGTCGTGCTTGCTCAACTGGGCGGCATGGTGCTTCTGTTCGGTGGCCTGCTGCTGGTGTCGCCACATGTCATACGGTTTCTGGGAGGGCTGGTGCTGATACCATTGCGCCGCTTGTTGCGCTTGCCGGCTTTTCTGGTTGGCAAGGCCATGCGCCAGAACTCGGGCCGCTTTGCTGCCTCTGTCTGTGGTCTGGCCATTGTCTTGATGGCGCTGGTGGGCTTGA
This sequence comes from uncultured candidatus Brocadiaceae bacterium, assembly GCA_964542765.1. Lineage (GTDB taxonomy): Bacteria > Planctomycetota > UBA1135 > UBA1135 > UBA2386 > CAZIVO01. The sequence goes on from CAZIVO010000048.1 coordinate 6,158, forward strand.
AGAGTATCACCGCTGCGCTCGCGGACGAGCAGCGACAATTTGGCGAGACTGCCATGAAGGACCGCTTGTTCATCAAGTGTGCTCCCCTGACGCCGGCGCAGTTGCAACCCTTACGAGAGATTGCCGGGATAAAGAAAGTTGATGCCTTCGAGGGACGTGTTGGGGTGACCTTCGAGATGCGTGGCCTCGACCGACGGGAACTGTCTCCGTACGATTCTGAGGATTCACGACCGGTAGAGGAGCGGTCCCTTCGCCGCCGGGTGATCGTCAGCAAGCGACTGGCGCGATTGCGGGGCTTCGAAGACGGCGGGGTCGTCAATGTCATGACCGATGAAGGCTCTCGTGCCTACGAGATCGTGCGCATCGCTGACAGCATCGGTTTTTTTCCGGACGAGCGTGCTTGGGCCATCACTCATCCCAGTTGCCTCGTGCAGGATTTCTGCGTTCCGCAGGCGAACATCGATCGAGTCAGCATCGCACACGATCCGAGCATCGATCGTCGGCGAATATTGGCCGATATACGCAAGTTGATTCCATCGGCGACCTGGGCCAAGTTCGGTACCGAGATCGTCGAGTATCACATCCGCGACATAGCTCGTGATTTCCTCCTTTTCGACATCTTGCTGTGGCTGATCTTGTCGCTGGCTGCCGTTGGCTTGATCAATGGAATGACCATCGCGGCTGTTGCTCGAGCGCGGGAAATAGGTGTCCTACGCGCCCTGGGAATGAGCGATGGCAGCTTGCGGGCCAGCTTTCTTCTGGAGGGAGCCCTGGTGGCCATCCTGGCCGCTGGGTTGGCCTTGGCCTTGAGTTTGCCGCTGGGCTATCTGGTCGTGACAGGTCTGAACCGCGTTGCAGGTCTGGAGGCGAGCTATGTTCCGCCTATCGCCTGGGTGGGCTGGGTTCCTTTGATTGCCATCGCCGTCGGGTTGATAGCTGCGATTCTGCCTGGGTTGAGGGCGGTGCGGGAGAATCCGGCGGCGGCTGTTCGCTACGAGTAGCGGGGCTAGAGCAACCTGCCGACGAGATCCTGTTCGAGGTTCTTCAAGAGTTTGGCGATGGCGCGAGACCAGCCCTGAACGAGGCTCTCGGGTTCCTTGTCTTCGAGGGGCTCGCGGATGGCGTAGACCTTGGTGAAGAGCAGTCGATCCGTGGATTCAGTCAAGAGAGTGACTCTGAGTTGCATGACCGCAAATGCTGTTTCATCGGAGTAATCCCCATGCAGTTCCATGACATCTGTTTCGAGGACATGAGAAGGCTGAAGGCGACTTCCCGACGCGATGACTGCCTGGCAAAGAGCAGATTGGTTTAGCCACTGGATACTCAAGGATTGGAGATTGTCCGACGGTGTGCCAAAGAACTCGTTGTAGAAATCGGAGGTGTATTCCTGATCACTCAGTCGATAGACAAAGTTTTTCCCCGAAAGGGGAAGTGCGAGATGGAATGGACGGACCATCAGGATGGCGCTGGTGGCCCTGTCTTTGAGGTTGTCTCCGGTCCGCTCGGTCTGCAGCAAATACCGGCGTTTGACCGGAAGCTCTCGCTCGAAATTGATGCAAGAGGTGAGGCAGATACTCATCAGGACTGCTGTGGTGGATCGGCGCATTGTCACTTTCGCTTCACTGGCCCGGGTTGCTTCCCAAAAAGCATGAGAGAAGGATAGCGTTCGAGGTTTGATGTTAGTTCGGCGAGGTGTTCGCTCACTTGTCGCATGTTGTCGAGTACGGCAGTCAGGTTTCGGTCATGGGTGTTGAGCATGCGGCCGGCATTCTTGGCGGTGATGCTGGATTCTTTGAGCAGGTGCTGTAGTTCCTGCATGCTTTGAGCGCCCTTGGTGGCGAAGGCTGCGACTTCGCCGATGAGCTTGCTCATGTCTTCCGGATCGATGAACTCCTCGGTTTCGCCGAGCACGCGATCGACCCTTTGGATCGCTTTTTCAGTGCTGGCGAGGATCTTGTGCACGTCGACTCGGCTGGTATCGATGAGGGAGCGCGCGGTCACCAAGACATCTTGTGCCTTGCTGCTGATTCCAGCGACATCGGTGTCCTCGACAGCCGCCTGGAAAGAGATCAGTGAATTCTTGGCGGCGGTGATCAGCCCTATGATGTCCGAGTCTGCAAATTCACCAAGAATACGCTCGAAGTCTTGAGCGAAGCGGACGGTGGTGCTCGTGGCCGATGGTATGCGTAGCGCCAGTGGCTGCCAGTCGATCGTCAAGCCCGGCTCGGGATTGTCGGTGTATTCGGCCTCCAGGTAAGCTGCCCCCGTCAAGCCTTGGGCTGCCAGACGGATTCGCAGTCCACGGTCTACTCGGTCCTGGAGTTCCTTTATCAGTTGGGCCGCATCGGCGGCGCGAAAGGCGCTGGGCCAGACACTGATTCTTACCAGGACATAGTCGAAATCAGTCTCGTAGACTTCTCGGACCAGGGTGATGTCCCTGACCTGGCCGATCTTCACTCCTCGAAAACGTAAGGGGGATCCAACCTCGAGTCCCTGGACGGATTCTGCGATATAGATCTCCACTGGAACGGTGGCTCGAAATATTGCGCTCGCGCCCAGTACCATGACGCCGCTCACCAAAACCACCATTCCGGCGATGACGAAGAGACCGATCAAGAAGTGATTCGTGGTGGTTTTCACACATCTTCCTTCATTGCTGAAACAGTGGATTCGTGATCCTGTTCACGTGCCAGTCTCTGGAAGAAGCGTATCACGCGTGGGTCCTCGCTTTGTTCGCGTAGCTGCCTGGGCTTGCCATCTGCAATGATACCGCGGTCTTCTCTGTCGAGCAGTACTGCTCGATCAACGATGGAATAGATACTGGGAAGTTCGTGGGTCACGATGACAACGGTGATGCTGAGGGTCTCCACCAAGCGGATGATCAAGGCGTCAAGTTCAGCCGAATTCACTGGATCGAGCCCTGCCGAGGGCTCATCGAGGAAGATGATGTGGGGGTCGAGCGCGAGCGCGCGCGCTACCGCCGCTCGCTTGCACATTCCGCCACTTGCTTCCTCGGGCAGGAAATGTTCGAAACCAGCGAGGCCAACCATCTGCAACTTCATTTTAGCAATGAGGTTGTGAGCTTTCGCAGGCAAGGAAGTGTGTTCCTCCAAGGGCAAGCGAACATTTTCGAGCAGAGTCAGGGAACCGAACAGGGCATTGCTCTGGAAGGCCACACCTATCGATCGCAGGGTGGCGGTGAGAGCGTTGTGGCCCACGTTGTAGATCTCGCGCCCATCCACCGTGATCTTGCCCTTGCTCGGGGGGAGCAGTCCGATCATGGCGCGCAGTAGAGTGCTCTTGCCACTTCCCGATCCTCCGAGAATTCCAAAGATCTCGCCGCGGCGGATTTCCAGGTCAATGCCTTCGAGGATTGCGGTATCCCCATATTGGAGTGTGAGATCTTCGGTGGTGATGATGGCCGATGGCATGATCAGATCCCGAGGATGTAATAGAGGATCGCAAAGAGTCCGTTGGCGATGACGATCATCACAATTGCGCTGACCACTGCCGATGTCGTGGATGCGCCGACACCTGCGGCACCGCCTCGTGTCTGTATTCCGCGAATACAACCGAATGCGGCGATGATCATTCCGTAGGCGAAGGCCTTGAACAAGCCGCCGAACAGGTCATAAAGATCGAGTTCCACCAGGAGTTGGCTGCAGTAGGTGATGAGCGGCAACTGCAGGACGAAGACGGAAACCACCGCTCCACCGGCAAGCCCTGCCAGGATCGAGCCCATGCTGAGGAGTGGTGTGACTGCGATGGCGGCCAGGATCCTGGGGATGATGAGGAACCGTGTCGGGTTCAGCCCCATCGTGGACAGGGCAGCGATCTCCTCGTTGATCTTCATGGTCCCGAGTTCGGCGGCAAATGCAGATGACGAGCGTGCTGCGAGGATGATGGCCGTCATCAAAGGGGCGAGTTCGCGAACCATCGTCTTGCCGACGACCAGGGCCAAGAAAACATCGCCACCATACTCATGCAAGATGTTGGCGGATTGGTAGGCGATGATCAGCCCGGTCAGAAAGCCAACCAGAAAGACCACCGGTACGGCATGGACACCGGCATCCTGAGTGACGCGAGCGACGTCGCGCCAGCGGATGAGCCGAGGATGTCGGGCTGCGTGCAACAGAGCCAGAACGATTTCGCCCAGCGATGAGATGAGGGAGAAACAATCCCGGAACAGGGCCAGAGCCTGTGAACCGACATTTTCCACCATCGTGCGGCGGTGTGGAATGCTCGCCACTTCCCCGGGAGGCCCTTTCCGGAAGATGTTGAGCAGGATGCTGTATTCATCAGGGAAGTTCTGGATCCTCAACTTGCGGTCCGCGCGCCGGGCATACCGCTCGATTTCCAGGATGAATCCGACTCCAGCGGTGTCGCAATAGGTGACGCCGCCGGCTTCGATGGTGATCTCCTGGGGCCTGGATCGCTGCAGCTTCCGCAGCGCCCGGAGCCAGATATTGCTGATGGTCTGTGCGTCGAGGTGGCCGCCGAGGTGAATGATCAGGTGGCGACCACTATCGCGCTCCATGCGCAAAGTGGCTTTTCGTGCGCCTTGCGAGGAGTCTCGATCAACAATTTCGGGCATACCTTGTTCCTGAGGAAATGTATCCCGAGAGAAGAGCGGAACAATGCTTTTGCGTGAACCGCCGCGAAGGTACAAGCTCGCGCCATGTCTAGCTGGCAACGAACTCACACCTGTGGCGAATTGACGAAGGATGATGTAGGCGCAAGCATTGTCCTCAATGGTTGGATCGAGAACCACAGGGATCATGGCGGGGTCCTCTTCATCGATATCCGGGATCGCTATGGTGTGACCCAGGCTGTCGTCCGAGAGGGTTCGCAGGCCGATCTTCTGGAGCGAGCTGGCCGGCTGGGTGCCGAAGATGTGGTTTCGATCGTCGGAGATGTTTCTCTCAGGGATGCCGACAAGGTCAACAGCAAGCGGTTGACCGGCGAGATCGAGATCGTGGTCCGGGATCTGACCATCCTCAATGAGGCTGAGACCCCGCCCTTTGAAGTTCTCGACGATGCTGAGGCCAATGAGGAACTGCGGATGCGCTTCCGCTATCTCGATCTACGGCGGCGGCCCATCGCGCATGCTCTCGAGTGTCGTTCCAAGTTCGTCTGCTCTGTTCGAAATTGTCTCGCCGAACAGAACTTCATGGATCTGGAGACGCCCATTCTCACCAAGAGTACGCCAGAGGGTGCGCGGGATTACCTGGTCCCCAGTCGGGTCAGCCCGGGAAGATTCTATGCATTGCCGCAAAGCCCACAGATCTTCAAGCAATTGCTGATGGTCTCCGGCATGGATCGTTACTACCAGATCGCACGGTGTTTTCGTGACGAGGATCTGCGGGCTGATCGGCAGCCTGAGTTCACACAGATCGATATAGAGATGTCTTTCGTGGAGGAAGGCGACGTCTTGAGTTTGACCGAAGATCTCATGATCCGTGGAATGAGCGAGGGCTTCGGGATCGAGTTGCCCAGGCCTTTCTTGCGAATCGATTATGAGGAAGCGTTGCAGCGCTTTGGTTCTGACAAGCCGGATACACGCTTTGGCATGGAACTCACCGATGTCACCGAGGTGGCCGCTCAGAGCAGTTTCAAAGTCTTCGCCGGTGCGGTTGCTGACGGTGGCATTGTCAAGGGATTGCGCGTAGAGGGCCGGGCTGATGAGTTCTCACGCAAGGATATCGATGCGCTGGCGACTTTCGTGGCCGATTATGGGGCGCGTGGACTGGCATGGGCAAAGGTCACGGCCGAGGGCTTGACGGGGCCTATTGCCCGCTTCTACGAAGGCGAGGATGCGCGTGTCTTGCTAGCTCCTTTCGGGGCGGTTCCTGGAGATCTCTTGCTCTTCGTGGCGGACACCGCCTCGACGGTGCATCGGGCGCTTGGAGAACTGCGGGTTCAACTTGGCAACCGGTTGGGATTGCGCGACCCAACCAAGCATGAGTGTTGCTGGGTCACGGGTTTCCCTATGTTCGTTCGCAACGAAGAGCGCGGCCGCTGGGATAGCTCACATCATCCCTTCACTGCGCCTGTTGACTGGGATATCGAGGATTTTTCCCAGGACACGGCCAACATCCGATCTCGAGCTTATGACCTGTGCATGAATGGCTGGGAACTGGGATCGGGAAGCGTTCGAATCCATCGGCGTGACGTTCAGCGAAGAGTCTTTGACTTCTTGGGGATCAGCGAAGAAGAGCAGAAGATGAAGTTCGGCTTTCTGCTCGAAGCATTCCGCTATGGTGCGCCGCCTCATGGGGGGATAGCACTCGGACTCGATCGTATCGTGACGCTAGCGCTTGGCCTGGACTCAATCAGGGACGTCATCGCTTTCCCCAAGACTACCAGCGCAACAGATCTGATGTGTGATGCTCCGGGGGTTGTGGCACCCGAGCAACTTGCGGACCTTCATATCATTGCGCAGCCGCCTGATTCGTCGGCGCCCCACTGACGGGTTTTGCCGTCTTTGAGTCTCGAACATCCCGGCACGTGGGAGTTAGTGCTGCCTTACGTCTCTCGAAATGAGAGCTGACTCGTCAGTTGCTGCCACCCGATGCAGTTGTCGTTAATTTTCTGAGTGCTGCTTCGGTGATGGCGGGGAGTAACTCATCGGCGATGGTGTCGTGCCCGAGTTTGGAGTAATGGAGGTCAGTGGGCAGGTAGAACTCGTTTGCCTGCGACTTGGCTGACAGGACGGGTCCGAGATCTATGCATTCGACACCGATGCTTTCGCAACGACGTCGGAATCGTTCTGCTCCGAGCCCTTGCTGGTACCGGCCCTTCTCCAGCCCACTGCTCTCGAGGGCGATGTCATAGATCCCCGGCCAGACTTGAACGAAGCTTGGCAGGATTGCGCTCACAACAGGGATCGGGCCTGCCAAGGCCAGCATGTCGCGGATGTTTTGCTCCATGGAATCGAGGACATCTGCGGTGACCGCCAGCGGTTCGACCGCATCCATGAATAGACCTTCGGTCAGTGGCTTTGTGAACCGGTCGTATCGGTTCTTTTCTTCCGGTGTGAGAGCGAGTGTAGAATTGTCGATTGCGAGAGCTGGGAGGTTTGATTCCAGGAATTTTTCGATCACGAACCAGGACTTGAGTTTCAGAGCCAGTCGTGCCCGAAAGTTCGAGTTCAACCAGCGAGCTGTTTGCGTGTCGAAGTAGTAACCGTTGATCACTTTCTTTGGGCCGAAGAAGTCACCATGGAAGTCGTTTCCCGTGTATGGGCAGGAAACGATCAGGTCCGGCTGAAATTCGTCGCGGTAGCGTTGTAGATCGCGGATATGTTCAGCATGCCCGTTTCCTGGGATGCCGGCGTTGCCGATGGTGACGGGTCGCCCAAGCGCCTTGGCAAGCCGGTCACGGAGGAGATTGGGGAAGGCTTCCTCGGCTTCGACGCCGTGGCCGAAGGTCATGGAATCACCCAGGAAGAGAACTCGATATTCGTCTGGAGTCCTTGGTCCAACATCTGGGCTACGCATTCCGAGATTGTTCAATTCGATGTGCGTCAGCCGGCCTTCGACGAACTTGACTCCCCTGTAGTCAGCTTTCGTGCGCAGGGAACCACTGCTGTCGGTCTCGTTGAAGTCGTAGACAGCGCCCAAGGCGGCGAAGGCCGGGTGTTCGGGGTGGGATCTCAGATAGATTTCGAAACCCGCCAGGGTGCTCCCCAGAGCTAATACCAGGGAAGCAGCGGCCACGAGGAGCTTCTTTCTGAGTTGTCGTAGTGTTCCGTTTCGCACGCCCTTGTGCGCTCGAGGTGAAGCCTCCTTCGCGAAAGGCTGCGGATGGAAAGGGTCCGTGAGAACCGGGTGCTCGATGAGAATCTGGGTCAAGGGGATGATCCGGGGTTGGGGAAGGGGAGTTACAAGATCCTATCATTTTCGTTCGACCGTGTCAAATGGAACGGTCTACCGTAATAATCTTGCCGGGTACAGCGCTTACGTGAGGCTGCCAAGACCAGGCATGAGCGATCCACGCGGCCGCGGGATCGTCGCCTGGGTGGCGACAACGCATGGGCAGTCCGAACCGCTGTAGCGCGGGCCGGCTTCAAGTTCTCGATATGATGGGCTGTTTGACAATCCCGGAAGCAGCGGCGCAGCCTTTCCTTGGTCATGGAAAGGCTGATTGAAGAGCTGCAAACGAGTATTAAATACGCTCTACACCATACCAAATACGGTCGACCGTGTCAAGAATGGGGTGGGCAGAGTTCCGTGTCAGAAAGCCGCATATCGGCAGGCGAAGACCGGATGGATATGGCTATTGGATGGGCGCTGGATCGCGAATGGACCGGCGTCAGGGTGACTTCAGAGTCTGATCCAGGCTGCGTTGGGTGATCGCATGATAGCGTGGTCGGGCGCGGCTATAGATGCTCAGCGCGCGCTCGCGACCGTCCGGAGTCTTGGCCATTTCGCGATAAAGGGGCTCGAGGAATTTGCGACGGCCTACCTCTAGCAAGAATTCTTCCAGGCGGTTGTCGGCCGCGCGATGGCCGTGTCGAACGCATAGCCGGAGCCAGGCGGCGAGGATCTCCGAATTACGGGACCGGGTGAGGTCGAAGGTCTGATCGAGCTCCTCGATCTGGCTCGACTCCAACTTATCGGGCATGTGGTTGAGGAAGTGCAGCCACTGATGAGTGACCCAGCCATGGGTTTCGAGATCGCGCGCAGGAATGCCTGCCCGCCATGCGGATTGCTGGGCATCGACCGCTTCGAAAGCTTGGCTGTTGGGGCGGTGAGCATCGGCCGGGATCGAAGTTCCTTCGATCCATTCCACGAGGTCGATCACACCGCTTTCCGTCAGCAGATGTTTCCGGAGATAGGACAGGAACTCGGCTGTCGTGGCACTGCGGAAGGAGTGATCTGCAAACCAGCCTTGGAGGAATGAGTCGAAAGCCGGGCGTCCCACGGCCGCTTCGATGGTCCGGAGCAGAGCGGCACCCTTATCATATGGCACGGCCGTCATGTTGTCATCGGGATCACGGCCACGCAGATCAGGGTACAGTTTCCGTAGCTCCTTACTCAGGCGGGGGAGTTCTTCATCGAGTGCTTGCATGCCGATCAAGGTTTCCATTCTGGCACGCTCCTCACCGAAGACAGCTTCCATGATTCTCTGCTCCAGATAGACGGTGAAGCCCTCGTTGAGCCAGAAGTCGCTCCAAGTTGCATTTGTGACGAGATTGCCTGACCAGGAGTGGGCGAGTTCATGCGCGACCAAGGCGACCAGTGATTTGTCTCCGGCGATGATGGTGGGGGTTGCAAAGGTAAGACGCGGGTTTTCCATGCCGCCGAAAGGAAAGGCAGCCGGAAGAATGAGAAGGTCGTAGCGCCCCCAGCGGTAAGGTCCGAACAGGGTTTCGCAGGCTCGCAACATGTCGTCCATGTCCTCGAACTCGGCGGCGGCCGCTTCGGCGATCGTGGGCGCTGCCCAGACGCCGCAACGTGGCGAGATCTCACGAAAGGTCAACTCGCCGCAGGCCAAGGCAACCAGATAGGAGGGGATGGCCTGGGGCATTCGGAAAAGTCGCACACGAGAATCTTCGGGGTCGGGGCCGAGTTGCTCGGCCGCCATGACAACTTGCAGTTCGGCCGGTGCCCGTATACGGGCATCAAAGGTCATGCGCACACCGGGGCTGTCCTGGAGGGGGATCCAGGTTCGGGTCAGGATGGCCTGCCCTTGCGTGTAGAGGAAAGGGCTGTTGCCCGCAGTTTGCTCGGGTTCGAGCCATTGGAGTGCCGCGGCTTCGGGTCTGGTGGCGTAGCCAACCGTGACCTGCGAGTCTTGGTCATCGAGTTTGATGCGAAGTGCATCCCCGAGCAGGTCGCTGCCCGATTCCAAGTCAAAAGGCCGAGGTCGGCCATCGGCACCAGTGACCGAGTTGATTTCGAGTCCATTCACATCGAGGATGAGCGGGGCTTGAGCATCATGTCGTTCGAACGACAAGGTGACGGTTCCCTCTATTTTGTGAGCGTCGAAATCGAGACCGAGATCGAGGTCCATGTGAACGACGCAGACTTGCGCGGGCTTTGCGTGGCTGTGGTGATCCATCGTGTAGGGTGTTGAGGCCTGGGGCTGATGATCACCAACGCAGCCATGGCACAGGCTGAGTAACATGCCGGTGGCCATCATCTCGCGCAGCATCGGTGTCTTAGAGTTTGTTGTCCTGGACGGGTGCGAGACTGGTCATGCCACGCTGCCATTCAGGTCGGGATAACTTGAGTGTCTCGACAACCATCACACGCCGGGCTTGCGCCGCATCGTCCTCTCGCAGATCTCGTTCTCGACTTCGACCAAGAACTCGTCGAACGGCATGGTCGCCTGCTCTTGCTCGCCGTAGCGGCGCACCGTGACGGAACCATCGGCCATCTCTTTTTCGCCGACGACCAGGAGGATCGGGATCTTGGCAGTGACAGCTTCGCGAATTTTCTTGCCCATCTTCTCGTCGTGGCGATCAATTTCGGTGCGGACCATTCGAGTGCGCAGTTCTGCCATCAACTTTTCTGCATATTCGACAAACCGCTCACTCACCGGAATCAAGCGCACCTGGACTGGCGCTAACCAGGTTGGGAAGGCGCCTCCGAAGTGCTCGATCAGATAGGCGATGAAGCGCTCATGGGTGCCCAAGGGTGCGCGGTGCAGGACATAGGGGTGGTGCTCGGCGCCATCGGCACCGACATAGGTGAGGTTCATGCGGTCCGCCTGCGGCACGGCAAAATCGAGCTGGTTCGTGCTGAAGGTCTCTTCCCTACCGGTCACCGTCTTGAGTTGTATATCGATCTTCGGCCCATAGAAGGCAGCCTCACCGACGACTTCGGTGAAGGGCAGGCCGGATTCCTGCATTGCTGCGCGAACCTCTTCCTCCGACTTCTCCCAAGCGTGTGGGTCATCGACATACTTCTCCTTGCCCTTGGGATCGGCGGGATCCGAAAGGGACAGGCGCATGTAGTAGTCTTCGATCCCGAGAAGTTCGAAATACTCCTCGTGCAGTTTCATGACCGCCAGGAACTCCTGTCGGATCTGATCTTCGGTGCAGTAGATGTGGGCATCGTTCATGCACATGCCACGAACACGAAGAAGACCGCTGAGCGCACCGTGCTCCTCGAAGCGGTAGCACTGGCCGTATTCTGCGAGTCGTAATGGCAGGTCTCTGTAGCTGCGCTTGCGCGACGCGAAGATGCGATGATGATGCGGGCAGTTCATCGGCTTGAGGTAGTAGGTCTCCTTGGTCACCACCTCGCCATGCTCGTCGTGATCCTCGACGACCATCGGCGGATACATGACATCCTCGTAGTAGGGTAGGTGCCCGGATTGGTGATAGAGGTGCCCACGGGTGATGTGAGGTGTGGCAACCCGGTGGTAGCCGGCCAAGAATTCCTTCTCTTTGGCGAGTTTTTCGAGTTCGTCACGAATTGCAGTGCCGCCTGGCAGCCATAGCGGCAGTCCCTTGCCTATTTCTTTGTCGATGACGTAGAGATCAAGTTGGGGGCCAAGCTTCTTGTGATCTCGCTTGAGTGCTTCTTCGTGCCGTCGAACTTCTTCTTCGAGTTGTTCTTTGGTTTCGAATGCCCACGCGTAGATCCTGGTCATCATCTTGTTGCGTTCGTCACCCCGCCAGTAGGCGCCGGCGATGGAACGAAGTCGGAAAGCTCCTTTGGGGAGGTTTCGCGTCGAGTCAACATGCGGGCCTTCGCAAAGATCCACGAAGGGGCCGTTGCTGTAGAAGCTCAGCGTTTCCAGTTGCTGCTCCCTTGCGAGTTCTTGGGCATACTCGGCCTTGTATGGTTCGCCCATCTCGGTGAGACGCTCGAGGGCGCTCGCGATAGAGAGTTCTTCGCATTCGAACTTCTGTCCCTGCTTGATGATCTGTTTCATCCGCTTGACGATGTCGGGGAAATCGTCCTCGGTGATAGGTTCGCTCAGGACAAAGTCGTAGTAGAAACCCGTATCGATGGGGGGGCCGAATCCACGGGTGCTCCCCGGGCGAAGTTCGAGAACCGCCTGGGCCATGACATGGGCCAGGGAATGCCGGAGTCGGTAGAGCGCGTCGGTGTCCTGCTCGAGATCGCTGGTGAGGGAGTTCACCCTCAGATTTTTAACCTGAGGGTGCGGGTCTGGGAAGCTTTCAAACCTTCAGTCCATATGCCAGGGACCTTCTGGATCGCCATCTCGCCAATTTTCATGACCGGATCCCCTTGTTTCCGGCCATCCGTGGGCGACTCCCGAGAAAACTTGCAGCATCCGTAAGCAGTCAAAATTCGGTGTTCGTGAGATTTGCTATCTTTTCATTACTGTGGGGACGGGTTTACCTGGGGGCTTGCCTTGGCATAGTCTGTCATCTAGGCATAAGTTGTCTCCATCCCGCCGGCCACGCCGTGGCCGACGATAAGATCCACCCCCAACCTGACACAGGAGTTCAAATCTTGAGGAACTGTTTGCATGGCTCCTAGGCCTCGCCCGCGGCGTGGCCCCCCGCCTCCGCGCGGCCCACGAATCAACCACCAGATCCGCATGCGCCAGGTGCGCTGCATCGACGCCGACGGCAGTCAACTCGGAGTCATCGACACCGCGGATGCCATGGCTCTGGCTAATCGTAAGGATCTCGATCTCGTCGAGATTGCTCCGGATCAGCGCCCACCAGTGGCGCGGATCATGGACTTTGGCAAGTACAAGTACGAGCTGAAGAAGAAGGAGCAAGCCAGCAAGAAGAAGCAGCACTTCGTCAAGGTCAAGGAGGTCCGGGTACGACCCAAGATCGGCGAGCACGATATACAGGTGAAGGTTCGACGTGCGCGTGAGTTCCTGGAAGCCGGTGACAAGGTGCAGGTCAACTGCCTCTTCCGTGGGCGCGAGATGGCACACAAGGAAGTGGCGCACCGGGTCATGATGCATGTCTTCGAGTTGCTCGAGGACATCTCCAAGATCGAGCGGCAACCTCACATGGAAGGTCGGCGTATGATCATGCTCTTGAGCAAAAAATGATCGTGCGTTAGCTCAGCTTGGCATGGCCGGCGAGCATTCTTCGGAGACGTCGCGCATCACGCTGGCGCGCGACGGAACATGAGAGCGGCGAAACCGATCCCTCCCGCGCTCATGAAAGTGAATGCTGGCCACACCAAGAGTTGCGGAACCCATAAGACCCAGGTGAGTTGCTGGCTGGAACCGGGCAGTAACTCCAAAGGAGTCTGGGTGAAAACATTGGCGATGAAGTCGATGCTGTGAACATCGAGTGAGGTGCCCCATCGGTGAGTGGTGGCGAAGGTGCCGAAGATCGCCAGGGGCAGACGAGCCAATGCGATGAAGATGGACAGGTTCAGTATGAGTGGTGCGAAGTCTTTGCTTCGCTGGGCCAGCAGCAGTGCCGCGGCCACCGTCGCAGGAATCACTGCAAACTCCAGCCTGGAGATGGGCCCTATCCCCAGCGCGATGGTGGCGGGCGCTGCGCTCTTTTCCAGTGCGAGGACCAGGGCGGAACCGCCCCAGGCCAGGACAAGTGGGGCCCCGAAAGGGTGGGCCGTCCCCTGGGATCGTGAACGGTGCGCCGCCCAGAGAGCCCAGAGAAAACACCAGACCAGGGCAATGGCAGCCCATTGCCAGGCAGGCGCCTGGGCAGTATCGACGACAAAATCCTTCGGCGCAGGGCGCTGCCCGTCATAGGCCACGAAGTTGTGGGTGATGATGAGCTCGATCGTCTCGAATCGGCCTGTAAAGGTGATAACGAGCAGCAGGGCCCCCAGGAGGGCCAGAAACCCACCTGCCAGACGGCGTGCGGAGGGCGTGGTGATCGCCAGGAAGGGCACAAAGAAGGCTGAAAGGCCGATAGTGTGGTAGAGGGCACCCATGAATGGCGGACCATGCAGGGAGCGGCCCACGGAAACAAGCACAAGAAACCCTGTACCGGCCTTGCCTGTGCCGGAACTGCTCGCTAGCTTGTCCCGCCGTTCCCACGCAATAGCCATGACGAAGCAGAAGACAAAGAAGGGAGTGGTCAAGCGGATGAAGTTGACCAAGTCCGGGAAAGTCAAGCGCAGGAAAGCGTTTACGTCGCACATCATGGTGCGGCGAAGCACCAAGCGTAAGCGTCATCTGCGCTCGGCGACCCTGTGTGTAGGGCGGTTCGGAAAGACCATGGCGCAGGCGCTGGGAGAGGGCTGATAGATGCGTACAACCAATGCTCCAGCGACGCGACGCCGTCGCAACCGAGTTCTGAAGCGGGCCAAGGGTTTCCGCGGCGCTCGCAGCAAGCTCTTCCGCATGGCCAAGGAATCGACTCTACGGGCCGATGCTTTTGCGTATGTCGGTCGTCGGCAGAAGAAACGCGATTTCCGGCGGTTGTGGATCATCCGACTCAGTGCGGCGGCGGAAGCCAATGGGATGCGCTACAGCCGATTCATCGATGGTTGTAACAAGGCCGGGATTGCTCTGAATCGCAAGGAGCTCTCCGAACTGGCGATTCACGATCCCGCGACCTTCTCGAAGATCTGCGAGCAGGCGAAGGCGGCCCTCTGAGCGAGGCTCGCTGGTCGGCTCTTGGCCTCGGAGGCTGACCTTTGGAGATCAAGCGCGAAGACTGGCTGGCTGCGGTGGAAGCAGCCGAAGATCAGGCTGGCCTGAAGCAGCTTGAGAATGATCTTTTGGGCAAAAAGGGGGCGGTCACTGAACTGGTGAAGTCCATCGCTGCCTTGCCCAAGGAAGACCGCCGCGATGCGGGTAAGGCGGCCAATGCCGTCAAGACCGAACTAGAGCAGGCGGTCGAGCATCGACGAGCGGCCCTGACGAAACAATCGATGGCGGCTGATCTCGATGCCTCGGACTTTGATCCCACACAGCCTGGCGAACCGCTGCCACAAGGGACCCTTCACCCGATCACGATCGTCGAGAATCAGATTGTCGACATCTTCAGTTCGATGGGTTTTTCCTGGCGTGACGGTCCTGAGATCGAGACGGAGTTCTTCAATTTCGAAGCCTTGAACATACCTGCCGACCACCCCGCACGGGACGCGCAGGACACATTCTGGCTTGAGGATGGTTCGTTGCTGCGAACCCACACCTCGCCGGTCCAGATCCGGACCATGCGGGAAGAGAAACCACCGATCCGGATCATTGTCCCCGGTCGGACCTTCCGGCAAGAAACTCTCGACGCCAGCCATGAGCATACCTTCCATCAGGTGGAGGGACTGGCCGTCGACCGAGGCGTGTCCGTGGCTCATCTGATCCACACCATGAAGACGATGCTGCGCGGATTGTTCGAAAAGGATGTGGAGGTCCGGCTGCGGCCTGGATTCTTCCCTTTTGTCGAGCCGGGCTTCGAGCTGGATATGAGCTGCATCCTGTGTGATGGGGCAGGTTGCTCGGCCTGCAAGAAACTTGGCTGGATGGAGATCCTTGGCTGCGGCATGGTTCATCCGAAGGTCCTGAGCGTTTGCGGCATCGATCCCGAGGAATACTCCGGCTTCGCCTTTGGCCTGGGCCTCTCGCGCGTGACCATGCTGAAATTTGGCATCAACGATGTCCGCTTGATGATGGGCGGAGATTTGCGGTTCCTCGCACAGTTCGAGGAGATCGGGCCATGAGGATCTCGATCAACTGGCTCTCGCGCCTGGTCGACTTGAAGGGGCTGACACCCGAGCAGATCCAGGACGATCTGACGATGAGTACCTGCGAGATCGAAGGCCGGGAGGTGTTCGGTGCCGGTCTGGACGAGATCGTCGTCGGGCATGTTGTGGAATGCGAACGGCATCCGGATGCCGACAAGCTCAGCGTGACCAAGGTGGATGTTGGCGCGGGTGAGCTGCTGAATATCGTCTGTGGAGCGTCGAATGTGGCGGCCGACCAGAAGGTGGCTGTGATCACTCCGGGGAAGACGCTGCCGGGAGGGATGAAGGTCAAGAAAGCCAAGATCCGCGGGGTGGAATCGCTGGGCATGATCTGCTCGGAGCGTGAACTAGGACTCTCCGAGGAACACGAAGGCATCATGGAGTTGCACCCGGGACTCAAGCCAGGGCTGGCCTTCGACAAAGTCGTCCCCGTTGTTGACCATATCCTCGAACTGGACAACAAGTCCGTCAATCATCGCCCTGACCTGTGGGGGCACTATGGCCTCGCGCGCGAACTCGCAGCGATCTATGGCCGTGAACTGAAGCCGGCTTACACGCCGCAGGAATTCCCAGCCGATGGCGCTTCGGTGGAGATTTCCATCGAGGATCTCCAGGATTGTCCGCGCTTTTGCGGTCTGGTCATCGATGGCGTGGAAGCCAAGCGCTCTCCGGACTGGATGCGCTACCTGTTGCTGGCCGTCGGTCAGCGGCCGATCGATTTGCTTGTGGATCTGACCAATTTCATCACGCATGAGTTCGGGCAGCCCATGCACGCTTTCGATATGCGACAACTCGACCCGAGTGGTATCCGTGTGCGCCGGGCGAGCGCGGGTGAGAGCCTGCAGACGCTGGATGGGATGGACCGAGAGCTATCGGGCGAGGATATCGTGGTGGCATCGGGGGACCGTGCAGTATCCATTGCAGGGGTCATGGGCGGCCAGGGCACCATGGTGGGGGCGGACACCACGACCATGTTCATCGAGTCGGCCAACTGGCATCCCGCTCGGGTCCGCAGAACCAGCACTCGCCTTGGCTTGCGCACCGATGCCAGCACACGTTTCGAGAAGTCGCTCGATCCGACCGGTGCCGAGGCTTCCATCCATCGCTACCTCGAACTACTGCGCGGCGAATGCCCTGATGCTCGAGCTGCCGGGCCGCTGAAGGATCCGGCGAACTGGCGATACGAGGAGAAGCATGTGACACTCCGGCGATCCCGCTTGGCGATGAAACTCGGTGTCTCCATCGCTGACGCTGAGGTATCCGGCACCCTGGAAGCCTTGCAGTTCGATGTTAGCAAGACCGACGATGGCTTCGATATCGGCATACCTTCTTTCCGAGGAACCAAGGACATCTCGATAGAAGATGACCTGATCGAAGAGGTCGGCCGGATGTATCGCTACGACAAGATCCCCGAGCAGCCACTTCTCGGTCGATGCGAGCCGCCGGCGCAGGATGAGGGGCTTTCGCTGGCGCGTCAGATCATCAAGATCGCGGCGACGCAGGGCGGATGCCATGAAGTGATGAGTTACAGCTTCATCGGCGATGCTCAGCTTGCGGCCGTGGATGCTGAAGATCATGAATACGCTCGGGTCAGCAATCCGGTGGCTCCGGAGATGACCAGGATGCGGCGTCATGTCTTGCCGAGCCTGCTGTCGCGAGTGGTCTCCAATCTTCATCAGGTCGCCGAGTTGCGGTTGGTCGAGCATGGTAAGGGCTACCACCCCGAGCACCGTGACGAGCACGGACTGCCCAATGAGGTCCACGAAATCGCTTTCGTCTGGAGTCGCAGAGAAGGTGCCGATCCATACTTCGAACTGCGTAGCCATATCGAGGCCGTGCTGGGTCGGACCGGCTTCGCTGCTCAACTGGACGAGAAGCTGGGGCTCGACAAGGAGCAGCCATGGACGCATCCAGGAAAAACAGTTGCCATCGTCTGCGATGGTGCGATCAGCGGATTTGTCGGCTACCTCCATCCGGCTGTGGCGCACAGGCTTGGCATTCCGGCGAGTACGGCGATCGCCTGCCTGAATCTCTGCAAGCTTCTCGCGGCTCCTCGTCGCGGCGATCGCTTCAGTGAGATCCCACGTTTCCCGAGTCAGCCGGTGGATGTGGCCTTGCTGGTGCCGACGGCGACCCGCGCTGGCGAGATTGCGGCCTTTCTGGCCGCGACCGGCAAGAAACTGGTGCGCTCGGTGGACCTGTTCGAGGTCTACCAGGGCGAAGGAGTTGCCGACGGCCTCAAGAGCTTGAACTTCACCGTGACGCTCGGTGCGCAGGACCGAACGCTCACGGCGAAGGATGAGGAGAAGTACCTCAGCAAGGTCCGTGAGAACTGTGGCCGCGTTGGTGCTGAGCTACGCGGCTAAAGCAGATCGGAATAGCTGAGGTTGTGGCAGCTCAGTTCTTCTTGGCCTTTTTCTGTCTCGGGCCGGTGACGGCAGTGAGCGAGCAGGAATTCTTTCCGAACGCGATACGAATCCTGGCTTGCGTGTCGTCTTTGCCTGCTGTCATCGTGATGACCAGGCGAGAGCTGGAGCTTTTGCCTTCCTTGAGTTTCAGCGGCCAATCGATGTGGCTTTCGCCTTGCTCGCCCCCATAGGCGCCGAGATGCCAGTTGAGTTCTTCGTCAAGGGTGAAGGCCATCTTGTAGCTGCCTGCGGCGAGCTTCTTTCCTCCAAGCCTGACGTCATCGCCTTTGACGGTGATGGAACCCAGAGGTTTGCTCACAGCTTGTTTGTTGATGTAATCTCGCATGCGCTCGAGATTTCCCATGGACTTGCCATCGGCCCAGGTGATCGACTTGTAGCTGATACTGAGACCACTGCCGCTGGTGAAGGCTATGCCTTGTGAGGCGGTGGGGGCGTTGCGGTTCACCGAGCCCATCTGCTGTGCGGCGAGTGGACTGGCGATCAAGAGGAGGAGAGAGAGGGGGATAAAACGCATCTGTAGCTCCGTTTCTGTTAGGAATGAACCAGGATCCTAGCGTGCATTGATGGGTCGCGTCGACAAGATCGCCAGTTACGCAGATGTTGCATATCCGACACGGGGAGTAGAATCCGGACTACGTGGATACCGCT
>CAZIVO010000049.1:0-24577 GCA_964542765.1 uncultured candidatus Brocadiaceae bacterium
TCGGAACCTTCACCGACGAGGGTCGGCTCATCGTCAAGTTCGCCGGTGTCGTTCACGCAGATCTCGACATGAAATTCTTGCATGACGGAGTCCCGCGCCTGGAACGCGAAGCTACCTGGACACCACCCGAACTCGACGATCCTGACCTCGATGACGAGACCGACTTCGCCAAGGCCCTGCTGACCGTGCTCGGCGATCCCAACATCGCCAGCAAGGAGTGGATCATCCGCCAGTATGACCACGAGGTGCAGGCCGGAAGTGCCGGCAAACCTCTGGTCGGCGCATGCAACGACGGACCCGCCGACGGCGCCGTGGTCGCCCCCAAGCTGGGCTCACGCCGGGGCCTGGTGCTGGCCAACGGCCTCAACCCGCGTTACTCGAAGATCGACCCGGCCGCCATGGCCGAATGCGCACTCGACGAAGCCATGCGAAATCTGGTCGCCTCTGGTGGAGATCCGGAATTCACCGCCGTGCTCGACAACTACTGCTGGGGCAATACCAACGATCCCCAGCGACTGGGCGAACTGGTTCGCGCCTCCTTCGCACTTCATGATCTGGCACTCGCCTACCACACCCCCTTCGTCTCCGGGAAGGACTCCCTGAACAACGAGTTCCGTGATGGCGATCGCCTGATCTCGATCCCGGGCTGCATCCTGGTGACGGCGATGTCGGTCATCAAGGACGTCACCAAGACAATCACCAGCGACCTCAAGGCAGTGGGCAACCTGATCGTGCTGGTCGGCTCAACACAACGCGAACTCGGCGGTTCGGTCTACTGGAAACAAAGAGGTGAGCTCGGCAACTGCGTTCCACGCGTCGAGGCAGACCGCGCCAAGCGCACCCTCGACGCCGTCGCCCTCACCATCCAGAACGGCACAGTCGCCTCCTGTCACGATCTCAGTGAGGGAGGCCTCGGGGCGGCCGTCGCCGAGATGGCGATCGGAGGCCGACTCGGAGCAGCGGTCAACCTCGACCGGATGCCGGCTACCGATCCCGATCTCCGCCCGGAAGAGAAACTCTTCAGCGAAAGCCAGTCTCGATTCCTGCTCGAGATCGCCCCCGACCACATCGATCAGGTCACCAGCGATCTCGACGGGGTCGATTTCGCCATCATTGGCGCAGTCACCGATGACAGCCGGGTCGCCATCACGCATCGCGACCAACCGCTGCTGGCACTGCCGATCGAAACGATGGTCGAGCACTGGAAACAACCACTGGACCTCGACGGGACCCTGACAGCAGGAGGACTCTCGTGAGCAAGCCTGCGGTTCTGGTTCTTCGCGCGCCTGGAATCAACTGCGAACGCGAGACCCTGCACGGCTTCGAGCTCGCCGGTGCCACCTGCGAGTACGTCCATATCAAGCGTCTGATCGAGCGCCCCGATCTGCTCGACAACTTCTCGATCCTGGCGATCCCCGGCGGCTTCGCTTACGGCGACGACATCGCCGCCGGCCTGGTCCTGGCCAACGAGATGAAACGGCGGATGGGTGAGCGTTTGCTCGGATTCATCGATCGCGGTGGCCTGGCCCTGGGTGTATGCAACGGTTTCCAGGTCATGGTCCGCCTCGGTCTGCTGCCGCGCACGGGCGGCAACGACCTCCGGCAAGAAATCACTCTCTCACCCAACCTCAGCAATCACTACGAATGCCGCTGGGTGACACTCAAGAGCCAAGATAGCCGTTGCGCCTTCCTCGAGCCCAATCTCGAACTTCGCCTGCCGGCGGCTCACGGCGAAGGCTACCTCATGACCCCCGACGAACAGACCTCACAACTCCTGTCGGACGAAGGTTACGTGGCTCTTTGCTACATCGATACAGAAGGTTCCGCGACCGAGGTCTATCCGACCAATCCCAACGGATCACCCGGCGGCGTCGCCGGCTTGACCGATGTGACCGGACGCGTACTGGGACTGATGCCCCACCCCGACCGGGCCTACCTCCCCTTCCACATGCCGCAATGGCGGCGCGATGGTCTGGCAGAACAAGGCGACGGCATGGCCATCTTCGCATCCATGGTGGAACTGGCCCGCGCCGAGGCGTGACCGAAAACCTCGCCTAGCCCCGGTAATCGCTGGATTTGATTGTGTAGCGCTGCATCAATTTCTGTAGCGCGCTCCGGGCCATGCCAGACTCCCGCGCCGCGTGTGTCACGTTACCGCCATGCCTGCTCAGCAGGTCCGCGAGATAAGCTCGCTCGAAGGCCGCCAGCTTGCGGGCCTTGATCTCCTGAAAACTCGTGCCCGGACCCCCGGAATCAACCGGCGTCGAAGGAGCCTCCGACAGTTCTCCGGGCAAGTCATCGGTCATCAACAAGGGTCCGCTTGCAAGCACGCAAGCGCGTTCGATGACATTGTGCAACTGGCGACCATTGCCGGGCCAGGAATAGGCTCCCAGCACGCTGAAAGCTCGTGGATCAATGCCGATCAGATTGGTCTGACAGCGGCGGCTGAATTCCTCGATGAAGTGCTTTGCCATGGGTTCGATATCATCGAGCCGCTCGCGCAACGGCGGCACATCGAGCCGCACCACATCGAGCCGGTAAAACAGATCCTCCCGGAACTCACCGCGCGACACCATTGCGCGCAAATCTCGGTTCGTGGCCGCAACCAATCGGATATCCACATTCTGGTACTTCTCGCCACCGACCTTCCGGATCTGACGCTCCTGAATCGTCCTCAGAAGCTTCGCCTGAAACGCCAGGGGCAATTCACCCACCTCATCCAAAAACAAGGTGCCGCCATCGGCGACGGCTATCAATCCCGCCTTGCTTGCATCAGCTCCGCTGAATGCGCCCTTCACATGACCGAAAAGTTCACTCTCCACCAAATTCTCGGGGATCGCCGCACAGTCCACTGGAACAAAAGGGCGGTCGGCACGATGACTCTTCTCGTGCAGGTGATGCGCCAGAAGATCCTTGCCGGTGCCGCTCTCACCCTGGATCAGAACCGTCGCATCGGCCGTGGCCACACGCTCGATGGTCGCCACCGTCTGCCTGAAAGCCTCGGACTTGAAGATCAGTCCCCGCCCGGCCTCACCACGCCGCAATCTCCTCTCGATATCGGTGCTCTTGGCTCTGACCCCCCGGCGGGCCACGGCCTTCTCCACACGCTCGAGCAAGGAATGCTCATCGAATGGCTTGGGGAGATAGTCCAGAGCACCCTTGCGCATGGCCTCGACGGCGGTCTCGATCTCGGGGAAACCGGTCACCACCACGACCTGGATCTCCGGATCTCTTTGCTTGATTTTCTCGAGCAATTGCAGACCGGACATATCCGGCATCTTCAAATCCGTGATGACCACCGCGAAGGCCTTCTGCTCCATTCTCTCAAGCGCCGCAACAGCCGAAAAAGCAGCCTCGGCCGTGTAACCGGCTCGCTCCAGCAGGAAGACGCAGGACTCCGCCATGTCCTGCTCGTCGTCGACGACGAGAATGTTCAGCAGAGTCACCCGTCCTCCACCGAAACGCCCTTCGCAGCACAGTCTCTGCAGATACCGAAGAGTTTCATCGTATGACTCGTCACCGTGAAGCCCATGGATTGAGCCGCCATCTCCTGACGCCTCTCCAGTTCTGGGTCGTGGAACTCGATGATCGTACCGCACTTCGTGCAGAGCATGTGGTCGTGATGTTCGTGCCCGAGCACATGCTCATATTTCCGGCCACCATCACCAGTATTGAAACTGTCGACGAAGCCGCCGGCCTCGAGCACGGACAAGGTCCTGTAGATCGTGGCCCGGGACACGCTTCGATCCACTTCGTGACATCTGGCGAGGAGATCCTCGGCCGTGAAGTGATCGTGCGTGTCGAAGATGCTGCGCACGATCAACTGCCTCTGCTGGGTCCAGCGCAATCCGTGGCCGTGTACGTAGGTCCGGACGACGCCCTCCTCATCGAATTCCGGGACCTCTTTTTCATCAAGCGCCATGGCTGAACTCCATGCCGACAAGGATACCGCCTTCGGCCGAGGCTCTGGCCAGAGTTTCCCGATCTATACCGCAGCAACGACCCACTCTCACTCGGCGATGTCCTTACGGAAATGGATGCCCTGGAACTCGATCTTGGCGAGTTCGCCGTACGCCCGCTCACGTGCAACCTCGACCGTCTCCCCCAGAGCGCACATCGCGAGAACACGCCCACCCGCCGTCACGAACTCGCCGTTGGGAGTTCGCTGCGTGCCGCTGTGGAACACCTGGAGATCCGGCCCCACATCGACTTGATCCAGGCCCCGGATCGGCACTCCCTTCCGGTAATCGCCCGGATACCCTCCGCTGCATGCCATGACACAGACAGCCTTTCGCTCATCCCATTCCGGAGGCTCCAGTTCGCTCAACTTGCCTTCCGCCGCGTGTAACAACAAGGGAAGCAGGTCTGACTTGAGGCGCATCAGCAAAGGTTGTGTTTCCGGATCGCCCATGCGCGCGTTGAATTCCAGTACGCGAGGGCCGGATGCCGTCAGCATGAGACCCGCATACAAGAACCCCTTGAATGCTCGTCGTTCCCGGTTGAGTCCGTGAATAGCCGGCAGCAGGATCTGGCCCTCGATCTGGTGAATCATGCGCCCACGCACGCTATCGACCGGAGAAAAAGCTCCCATGCCGCCGGTGTTCGGCCCCTTCCCACCATCGAAGACAGGTTTGTGATCCCGGGCCGGCTCCAAAGGCATGATCGTCTGCCCATCGGTCAAGGCGATGATCGAAAGCTCTTCTCCCTCGAGGCGCTCTTCGAACACGATGGTGCTACCGGCATCACCGAATTTCGATTTCTGCATGCACTCGTTAACCGCAGCGCGCGCCTGGTCAACGTCATCGCACACATACACTCCCTTGCCGGCAGCGAGGCCCGCAGCCTTCACGACGATCCCTCCCTCGGCTGAGTTGTCGAGGAAGGCCATCGCGGTAGCTTGATCATCGAATACCCAGTGGCTCGGAGAAGGAATCTTGTGGCGGCGACAGAGATCACGTGCGAAGGCCTTGTCGCCCTCGATCTGAGCTGCTCCCTTGGATGGCCCAAAGACCTTCAAGCCTACCTCCACAAAAGCATCCGTGATCCCCATGCACAGAGGGTCCTCGGGGCCGATGATCGTGAGGTCCACTCCCTCCTCACGCGCGAAGTTGATCAGCCCGGAAATATCGGTAGCCGGAATATCGACACAGTCCGCAACTTCAGCGATCCCGCCATTCCCGGGGGCGCACCAGATCTTCTCGACGAGCGGTGACTGTGCGATCTTCCAGCACAGTGCATGCTCACGCCCACCACTTCCGACAACCAGAATCTTCATCGTGCTGCACACCATCCGCGGCAGCGCGCGCCCCGTCAAGCTTCACGCTGATAGACCCCCAACAGGCAATTCTCCGGATAACCCAGACCGATGCCGCGAAGAACCTTCCGGAAGCTCAATTCCAGGTACTGTAGCCCCCTGAATCGGCTGAATGTTCGGCAATCATCGAGGCGTTGAAACCCCGCCTCCACAAAGCCCCCGGCCTTGAACTGCGAGCGCAAGCGCGAGCGCGTATTCATGCGAAATCGCGTTGGAAAGGTATCCTTCGACTCGGTGCGCCAAAGCCATCGTTTGATCGGCTGATGCAGGGCAAAGGGGATGCAGGCTGTCGCCAGCGGAATCGGCGACCAGCGGTTGACCGTGTAGACCACACACAGCCCGCCCGGAGCCACCAGGCGAGACAGGGCCGCCACCGTATGCTCGGGATGTTCGACATGTTCGGCCACCATTCTCATCGTGACCAGATCGAAGGGTTTTTCGGGTTCGTAGTCATCGATGTGGCCGCAGACCTTCTCGTGGACGAAGGCGTTCTCGGCAATCGTCTCATCGGGGTCCACACCGACCAGCAAGGCGCAGCGATCAGCGAGCACTCGAGCCAGCCGAACATTGCTCGGAAAGACATATCTTCCGCAGCCAACGTCACACCAACTCGTAGCTTCGCCGACCAGCCGTGACACCAGGGCCTCGTAATGCTCGTCCGGATTGAAGTAGCCGAACCGCTTGCGCATCGCCGGCCCCCAGCCAAGCTCCTGCGCCGAACCATGGCGGAGTTCGAACACCTCCAGAAGCTCTTCACTCGTCGCCGCTGCATCGATGGGAGTCATGCTGGAAAGATCTCCTCCAGGTGACTCAAGGCCTCACTGGAGAGCTTCTTCTCGACCGACTCGACATTCTCCTCGAGCTGTTCGACCCTGCTGGCACCGACGATCACGCTGCTGACATTGGGCTGTCGCAAGCACCAGGCCAAAGCCATCTGCCCCGGCGTCATGCCGTGGGACGTCGCCAGTTCGACCAACCGCGCGGCCTGTTGCAATCGCTCGTCCGTCAGATACTGCCCGATGAATTGGTTGACCTTCTCGTTGGCCGCGCGGCTGCCCGCTTGCGGATCCTGATCCTTGCGATACTTGCCCGTGAGAACACCCTGCGCGAGCGGGGAATAAACGATCTGCGAAAGCCCTACATCCTCGGACACCGAGAGTACATCCGTCTCGATCTCTCGATTGAACAGGTTGTAAGGCGGCTGGTTGGACACGGGCGGATGCAGATCCGCACCATTGCAAAAGTCCACGGCCTGGGCGATCAGCGCCGCCGGCCAGTAACTGACTCCCCAGTAGAGAACCTTGCCCTGGCGAATCAGATCGCTCATCGCCATCGCCGTCTCCTCGACAGGCGTCTCGGGGTCCGGTCGATGACACTGGTAGAGGTCGAGGTAGTCCGTTCCCAGCCGGCCGAGGCTACCGTGGACCGATTCGAAGATGTGCTTTCGCGAAAGGCCGCGATCATTGACATCGTCGCTCATCGGAAAGAAACACTTTGTTGCGATCACCAGACGCTCACGAGCAATGCCCTCGATCGCCCTGCCGAGCGCCGTCTCACCCTCACCACGATGGTAGACATCGGCCGTGTCGAACAGGTTCACGCCGAGGTCAAAGGCGCGGCGCACCAGGCTGTTGCTGCCTGCCTGATCGATCGCATTGCCCATGGTGAGCCACGACCCCAGAGAGACGACACTGACCTTGAGTCCGGATCTGCCGAGCGGTCGGTATTCCACGGATCGAAATGTAACGACCAGCGCCGGAGAACACAGAGAAACCACGCCGACCATCGAACACTCATCAGTGCACAGGCCTTCGAGCATGGATAGCCTTGACCAAAGGAGCTGTCCCCCTACAGGAAAAAGTCGGTCGAATCCGTGGCTGTCTGCAGTTCCTCGAGGTCGCTATCCGCCGCGATCAGATCCTCGAGAAACCAGTTCACGCCATGGTACAAGCAGGTCACGCCACTGCATTCCTTGGAAGCATCGAAGGTCGACAGGATATCCGCCGTGCAGGCGCTCGAGTTCCGTGCCGCTTCATCGCTCGAATAGGCCTCCTTGCCGTCGATCTTCGCCTTGTCCACGCCCCGGTGCGCAGGACAGTTGAACAGACCGCCCGGAGTCACCACCTGACGCAGAACCTGCATGTGACAGACCTGCGGCTGCACGGTGAAATCTCGCCAGTTTCCCTGCTCGAGCACCCGTAGATTGGTGCTCTCCAGCACCCGAAATCCCTGCCCCTCGCAACGCTGACGGGCTTCGTTCACGTTTGCACGAATCCGCGCGACGATGTCATCCTGCCCATCCTCGATCTTGTCCGGGTCCATGACCTCGGATCCCGTTTCGCTTCGCTCCAGGAAGGGCTTGAACGAAATGTAATCGAAGCCGGCAGCCCGGGCACGCTCGGCCGCCGCCACCATCTCATGGAGGTTCTCGATCACCTTCTGATCATCGCGCTGGCTTCCCTTCCAGGTGATGACGAAGGAAAAACCGACCAACAGGTCGGGGTTGGCGGCCTTGATCTTGGGGACCCAGCTGCAGATCTCATCCAGCGACAAGCTCTGCCGCGACGGCTTGTGCATGGTTCGGAACACTTCATCCGAGGCCGAATCGAGTGACAGCCGCACCCAGTCACCCCGGTCCAGGAAGGGCGCCGCCGCCAGGATCCTATCGTTCCGGCTGCCGTTGCTGACGATCGCGACCTGCAGGCCGAGCGTCTTGAGGTATTCGACAAAGGGCGCGAAGCCGGGGTAAAGGGTGGGCTCTCCACCACCGATCAGGATGACGCTACGCATGCCGCGCCGTGCGAGTTGCGACATCGAAGCGCGCAATTGATCGTCATCGTACCGAACCTTGCTGTTGAGAATGTCCCAATCGATGCAATGGTCGCAGGCGTAGTTGCAAGCGGTCGTCAAGTCCAGGTTGATCGACAAGGGTGCCAGATCGGGAAGAGCAGGCTCACCGGATCCGACCGCCTGGGCCTGTCGGCGCGAGCGCTGCCAGTTCAGGTAATCGACCACCTTCGGCCACATGCCGGGCTGACGGAGCTTGCCGGAAAAATCATGGATGGCCTCGGCACGGCGCGGACCTTCTTCAGACGCCTGCGCTGTAGACATCGAGGACGCTGGCGTAGAGGCGGGCGCGCTGCCGGATGTCGTCGGATGTTTTTCGGATTCGCTGCTCATCGGGGTCGATCAGGAACTGGACGAAACAATACACGAGGGCGGCCGCCGGATCCGGAACGGGAATCGATCGATCAGCATCGGTGAAAGAAATCTTGTACCCCGGAAGCTCGATCTCTCGATCCATCCGGCGACCATTCACGGCCAGCCATGCCGGGCGGGGCTGTTCGGAGCGATGCTCGAGGAGCAAGCGGGCAACCAGAGACGGCATCGGCCCTTCCAGTTCCATGGTCAAGGTCTGGGAGGCGGCCTCAGCAGCGTGCGTGGCGAACTCCACGCCGCGCAGCACCGTCGTCGCGTCCACCGGCACCAGCGCCTGCACCAGACTCAAGAGATGCGAGAGGGAATCCTCGATCATCTGCCGCCCCCGAGCGCCGGGGCAGATCATGAGTTCGACGCGATCGATGGCGCGACCTTCGAAGCCGGGGTGGAGCTGAGTCAAGGCGGACAGGGTGAGGGGCCACTGACAGTGCTCCATGAGAAGCAATCCCGACTGCAGGAATCGGTCGAGCAGTTCCCCCACCAGATCGAGTTCGCCCGGCGCCACCAGCGGCTTCTCGCAAAGAACCGGCAGTCCGGCGGCCAGAGCGACCTCCAGAGCCTCTCGATGAGCAGGCACCGGCGCGGCGATGATCAGGGCATCGAGAGCCTCGCTAGTTGCCATCCCGGCCACCGAAGCGTGGGCGGTGACAGCATGTCCCAGGCGATTCGACAGTTGCAGGGCATCCTCTTCGGTCCGCGCGAGATCGCGCCCGGCAGCAGCCACCACACGAGCGCCCGCAGCCTCGACGTGGGCTGCCAGGAAGGGCCCAAGGCCCTGGCGACGGCGACCGGGGCCGACCAGTCCGAAGCGGAGATTTTTTGCCACCTGCATCGGCCAACACCTTACCCGGATAAGGTCATGGGCAGCATGATTGCCCACACCCTCCCCGTCCTGATCACGGCCCTCTCCATCCTCGTCACATCCGCACCGGCCCAGGGAGATCGTTTCCATTCCGGTCGCAGTTCACCGCAGCTCCTCACCCTTCCCAAGGAGGACGATGCCTTCGGCTTCGTGATCTACGGCGATCGCACCGGCGGACCACCCGAAGGTATCCGGGTTCTCGAGCAGGCGGTCGTGGACACCAACCTGCTCGATCCCGACCTGGTCATGACCGTCGGCGATCTGATCTCCGGCTACAACGAAAAGCCCGAGTGGCTCGATCAGATGCGCGAGTTCAAGGTCGTCATGGAGAGTCTGAACATGCCCTGGTTCCCGGTGGCGGGAAACCATGACATCTACTGGCGCGGCAAGGGCGAGAAACCCGTCGGCGAGCATGAGGCAGGGTACGAGACCCATTTCGGGCCCCTGTGGTATGCCTTCGAGCACAAGAAGTGCTGGTTCATCGTCCTCTACTCGGACGAAGGCGACCCCGAAACCGGCGAAAAGAACTTCAAGAAGCCCGGGAGCCACATCATGAGCGAGGCGCAGTTCACCTGGCTGCGCGAAACCCTGGGGAAGACCCAAGGGGCGCGCCATGTCTTCGTCTTCCTCCATCACCCCCGCTGGCGTGGAGGCCGTCACGGTGACCACTGGAACAGGGTCCACGCCGAACTGGTCAAGGCCGGCAATGTCAGCGCGGTCTTCGCCGGCCATGTCCACAAGATCATCCACGACGGCAAGAAGGACGGTATCGAGTATCTCAGCCTCGGCACCACCGGCGGCAGCGTGAAGGAGCTTCCGGTCGCCGGTTATCTGCACCATTTCAACGTCGTCGTCGTCCGTGACCAGAAGATCACCATCGCCACGATCCCGGTGGGTCAGGTCATGGACCCCAGTCAGATCACCGCCGAGACCAGCGCCGACGCTGCCACCTTGAACAACGCCCTGAAACCCGCCCTCTCCAAGCCGCTGTCGCTCGCAGCCGACGGCTCCTTGCGCGGTGGCCGGGACATCACCCTGAGCAATCCCGTGGCGCGACCGATCGAGCTCACCCTGACACCGGTCAGCACCGACAGCAACTGGACCTTCTCCCCCTCGCACGGTCATGTCACCATCCCTCCTCGCGGCAAGAAGACCCTGACCTTTCAATTCTTGCGGCGGGCGACGGGCTTCGATGCCAATCTCGCCCCGCCGAGCCTGCGGATCGCCTGCGACTATCTCGGCGAGAGGGTGAGGCTCTCGCTACCCGTGCGGGAGCGCCCCCTCGAGATCACCCTGCCACGGGTGCCGACCCTGCCCGAGACCGCCCAGGACCATGCTCTGATGCTGCGCGGCGCGGCTTCCACCCTGCAGATCACAAAAACATCACTCGATCCGAAGCCCGGTCCGATGACCGTGGAGTGCTGGTTCAAGGCATCCGCCACCGCTGGCCGCCGGTGCCTGCTCAGCAAGGGCCGCGCGGACGAGGGCTGGTCGCTGTGGCTGCGCGACGGCAAACCGGCCTTCGTGGTCAAGGTCGGTGAAAAGGTCACCAGCGTGGCCATGTCGACCGAACTCAAACGTCCGCGGCAATGGCACCATCTCGCCGGTGTCATCGATGCAACCGAGATGCGGATCTACCTCGACGGCAAGCTCGCCCAGGCCAGGGCGATGAAGACCCCCAGAAGCGCGGTCAGCGACCCACTCATCGTCGGCGGCAATCCGCTCAGCGGCAATCGCCTGATCGCCAAGTATGCCGGTGCCATCGACGAACTGCGCCTGTCCACGATCGCGCGCTACCAGGGGAAGTCCTTCGAACCCGCCCGGCGCCACTCCAACGACCCGCACACCCTCTTGCTCTTGCACATGGATGTCGAGGCCGGGGCATGGCTTCTCGATGCTTCCGGGCGTGGTCACCATGGCAAGAAACTCGGCAAGGCAAGTACGGTGCTGGCGTCGAGATGATCAGGATGTAGAACATCTGCCCATGGCCACCAAGACTCACAAGAAACGTGACCGGCTGAGCGCGCAAACCGCCGACAAGCACGACCTCTACCAGCGCAGCGTCCAGTCTCCCGACACGGATGCCCTGTTCTTCTCCGAGCACTTCCAGAAGACCAACGGTCGGCCCCTGCGCCTCTTCCGCGAGGACTTCTGCGGCACCGCCGCCATGTCGTGCGAATTCGTCAAGCTGCACCGTGAAAACCACGCCATCGGTGTCGATCTGCACGCTCCCACCCTGGCCTGGGGCAAGAAGAACAATATCGACAAGCTCAAGCCCGCTCAGCGCCCCCGGGTCACCACTCTCGAGGCCAATGTCCTCGATATCTGCGAGCCCAAGGCCGACATGATCGCGGCGACGAATTTCAGCTACATGATCTTCAAGAAGCGCCAGGAACTGCTCGCCTACATCAAGAACGCCCATCGCTCGCTCGCGAAGGATGGTCTCCTGCTGATGGATATCTGGGGCGGCAGCCAAACCCAGGTCGACCAGGAGAATCTCGATGACGCCGACGAGCGCGATGTCGACGGCGAATTCACCTACTACTGGCAACAGTGCAGGTTCGATCCCCTGAGCTACGACATCGAGTGCCGGATCCACTTCGAATTCAACGACGGTACCCGGATGCTCGACGCCTTCACCTACGAATGGCGCATGTGGACCATCCCCGAGATCCGCGAACTCATGGAGGAGGCCGGCTTCCGCAATATCCACGTTCTCTGGGAAGGAACGGAAGAGGACGACGACGGGGACGACGGGGACGAGGACACACAAGAGTGCGAGACCTGCGGCGCGTCGCTGGATGATGATGATGATGAGGGTGCGGGGGGCAACGGCGAATTCACCCGGGTCGAGGTCGGCGAGGCTGACGATGCCTGGATCGCCTACGTGGTCGGGCAGGTCTGACGCCAGCGGCAAGCCACCAAGACTGTCAGGATCTTGCTGGACAATCTCTCGTCGCGGGTCTACCTAACCCGCATGAAGACCATCGTCCTGTTCGGTGCCGGCAAGATCGGTCGCATGGTGGCCAGCATGCTGGCCAGCAGCGGCGATTACCGCCTGCGCATCGGTGACGCCGTCGAAGCCGCCGTCGAACGCATGGCGACCACCTACCCCGAAGCCAGGGCCGAGGTGATCGACTTCGGTCAGGCCGCGGATCTCGATCGATTGATGGCGGACGCTGACGCGGCGATCTCGTGCGCGCCCTTCCACTGCAATCCCTTGATCGCGGAGCGCGCTCGTGCCGGCGGCCTGCACTACCTCGATCTGACCGAGGATGTCGAGGTCACCAGCCAGGTCATGGATCTCGCCAAGGACGCGGACACGGCCTTCATTCCCCAGTGCGGCCTGGCACCGGGTTTCATCACCATCGTCGCCAAGCATCTGCTCGGCGAGATGAAGGACGTCACCGACCTGCGCATGCGAGTCGGCGCGCTACCGCGCTATCCCGACAACCGGCTCAAGTACAACCTGACCTGGAGCACCGAAGGCCTGATCAACGAGTACTGCCAGCCCTGCGAAGTGATCCTCGACCACGAGGTGCGCGAGGTCCAACCGCTCGAGAACATCGAAGAACTGATCATCGACGGCGCCCGCTACGAAGCCTTCAACACATCGGGCGGATTGGGCACCCTTGCCCAGACTCTCAAGGGCAAGGTCCGCAACGTCAGCTACAAGTCCATCCGCTACCCCGGTCACAACCATCTGATCAAGTTCCTGCTCGAGGACCTGCGGATGAAGGACCGCCTCGACGCACTCCGGGAGATCTTCGACGGCTGCCTGCCGACGACCTTCCGCGACCAGATCGTGATCTTCGTCGGTGCCACCGGCCATTACCGCGGCCGCTTGACCACCAATGTCTATGCGAGAACGATCTATCACCAGCAGATCGATGATCAGAACTGGAGTGGCATCCAGATCACGACCGCAGCAGGTATCTGTGCAGTGCTCGATCTCTTGTTGGCAGGCGACCTGCCACAAAAAGGCTTCATTCGGCAGGAACAGGTTGATTACGACCGCTTCATCGCCAACCGCTTCGGTCGCTATTACGCCTGATCTTCTCTCGCGCACGAGATCCGCACGACCGCAGATCGAAACCATCGAAGACAAAGCGGCTTCTGATACGATCCCGGTGTGACAGGTCGGATCATCCTCCTTGCCCTCATGCTGGCACCATCGATCGCCGCGCAGTCGAGCGATCTTGAAAACAGCCTGCCTAGGCGAGCCGCGAACATCGATTTCGCCTCGGATCTGACCCTGCTCAAGGCATCCGCCGATCGCGGACTCTCCTGGCTGGCCGCGCAACAGCAGGATAACGGCAGCTGGCCCGGCCATGTCGGTCACAAGCAGAGCCACAGCTATCGCGTCATCATCTGGTCCGACAGTCAGGGCCGGAAAGGCGATGGCCACCTCGGCGTCACATCACTCGCCGGCCTGGCCTTCCTCGCCGGCGGCCACCTTCCTGACCGCGGCAAGTACGGCGAGGTCGTCCGCTCGACCATCGACTACATCCTCGCACACATGAAGGACAATGGCTTCGTCACCGATGGCGGCTCACGGATGTACAGCCACGCCTTCGCCACCTTGTTCCTCGCACAGATCTACGGCATGGGCAGGGAGAAACGAACCAACCTCGGACTCGAGCGCGCCGTCCACTGGATCATCGATTCTCAAAACAGGCAGGGTGGCTGGCGCTACAATCCCTTCGCCGAAGATGCCGATCTCTCGGTGACGGTTTGCCAGTTGCAGGCGCTTCGTTCGGCTCGCAACATCGGCGTCAATGTGCCGCGCGGAACCATCGACCGAGCGGTCGACTACGTCGCACGGTCCCACGCCAAGAGCGGCTCCGAAAAGGGCCGGTTCTATTACAAGGTCGAGGGCCGTGGTGCCTGGCGCAAGACCCGGCAATACTCCATCAACGCCGCCGGCCTCACCTCGCTGTTCTCGGCCGGAATCCACGACCCCGAAATCTACGAGCCCGTACTCGACTTCCTCGACGAGGAATATCACGACCTCGTCGCCGATTTCCGCAATCACTTCTACTACTGGTATGGCAACTACTACGCCTGCCAGGCCTATTTCCAGGCGGGGGGCTTGGCCTTCCGGAACTATCACCGCCGGATCTGCAGCGACCTCATGGATGATCAAGAGGACGATGGGCGCTGGCGAAACGATGTCGGACCCGGCGACGCCCTGTCGACAGCCGTCGCCTCGATGATCTTGCAGATCCCGCTCCAGTATCTGCCGATCTTCCAGCGCTGATCGGCGCGCGCAAGCAACCCGTCACTCCTTGTCGGAGGTCTCCAGGAAGCGCGCCAGGCGATGCAGATCGCCGCCGACCTCGATCCGCCGCACCGTCGTCACCAGGGTCTGCGGATCGACCAGTTCGGAGAAGGGGACATAGTAAAGTTCGAGCTGACCGCGCACCGACACCATGACCCCGTTCAAACGTTCCTCGACCAGAGCGCGGTAGGCCCCCACGCCAAGCTGACTGCCTAGCATCACGTCGAATGCATGCGGCTTGGCACAGCGCGCCTCGTAGCCGAGTTGCACCGGGCGCACCTTCATCTCCTCGCCGGTCGCTTCCTCGTAAGCATCCGATACGAGACCGGCGAACATGCGCCCCACCTCGACGGCCGCCACCCGCAGGTGGCCATGCTCATCGCGTGGAATGCCCTCGAGACTTTCCAGCGGCAGGAGTTCGGCCAGAGCTTCGGACAGAACCACCACCCCGAAGGGCTTTCCCTCCGCCTTGCGAGCGCGCATCAACCTGACGATGCGCTTGACGACCAGGGGAACGTCCATCACCGAGCGCGTCCCTGACTCGCCCGTCTGCGGATCCTCGTACGGTTCGCTGGCCAGGTACTTGCCGGCGATGTCTTCGTGGCTGATCACCATGCTGGCCTCGCCAGCGATGGCCGCACCGTAGGCCAGCCAACCGGCACTGCGACCCATGGCCTCGACCACGAAGTACGAACGACACGCTTCGGCATCGTGCAAGAGGTTTGTGATCTCGGCGGCCAGGGTGTGGACCGTGGTGAAGTAGCCGAAGGTGAAGTCGATACCGGGATAATCGTTATCGATGGTCTTGGGCACGTGGACCACCGGGATCCTTCGACTCTCTTCGACAGCATGCTGCTGGTAGAGCAGGAGCTTGTTGGCCGTCTTGAGCGTGTCGTCCCCACCGATGGAAACCAGAGCCTCCACATCCAGCGAGGCGAGACCCTCGCAAACCGCCCGCAACGATGCGCAGCGGCCCTCGTCTTCGATGTGAGCAGCCTCGAGCACCTCCATGCCGGGATTGCGTCGCGAGGTTCCGATGACCACGCCCTGAGAGTTCCGCGATCGATTGAGGAAAGAGTGATCGACGACGATGTAGTCCTCACCCTCTCGCAGGGGGCGATCGGAGCTGTAATCGGCAAGGTTGGCGTAGCCATTGAAGATGCCGATGACCTCGATCCCGTTGCGCAGGAAGGAGATCGCAGCCGTCGAGATGACGGCGTTGGCGGCGGGCGCCGGCCCGCCGGCAAAAACGATGGCGACGCGGCGAAAACCGTGGTCGGGGCCATCGGGCAAGGAGAGTGCGTCGATCATCTGCCCCCTGTTAGACCGCCGGGCGCCAGCTTTTCAAGGGCCATGCAGGGCAGACTCGTAGATCGCCAGATATCGGTCCAGACATTCCCGGAGCGGGAACTCTTCCTCGCACCGCCGACGGTTCGCCATTCCCAGGCGACGGCGCAGTGCCGGATCGGCAAGGGCCGCATCGAGTATCCTCGCCAGACCATCGGCATCCTCGGGCGCGGCGATCCATTCCCGGTTCTGCGGCGACAGCATGGAGCGAACATCACCAACATCGGTGGCTACCACGGCAAGCCCGCAAGCCATGGCCTCGAGGACCACCAGCGGCATCTGCTCGGTCCGTGACGACAGGGCGAACAGGTCCATGTCGCCATAGACCGTCGCCGTATCGGCGACCGAACCGGCGAAGGTGACTCTCGAGGTGATCCCCAGTTCATCGGCCAGCGCCCGGACCGACTCGCGGTCCGGCCCATCGCCGATCAGGAGCAGGCGCGCACCTTCACGGGATTTCATCCGGGCGAAGGCAGCGAGCAGCAAGGACTGGTTCTTCTCGGGTCGCAGGGCCGAGACGCAACCGATCACCGGTTCATCGCCAGCACCGCGTTCGGTCGGCGTGAAACGCGCCAGATCGATGCCGTTGGGCAGGTAGTGCAGGCGCCCGGCGGGTTGCTTCCAGCAGCGGCGCGCCAGCTCTTGCAACCGCAAGGACGGTACCACCACCGCATGTGCACGGCGTAAAAGCCAGCGTCTCGCCCAGTTGCGCCGCCACAAGAGACCCTCGAACTCTTCGGGCCCGAAACCCTCTTCATGGTGAACGACCGCGCGCATACCGGCATGTCCGGCACCCAGCAGGGATTCGATGGCGCCCCAGTTGTAGGTCAGGAGGAGATCGGGCGAGAGTTCCTCGATCCGCTGCCCCATCGCACGGCCCATGGCGCGAAAACCTCGCGCCGAGGGTGGCTCCAGCAGGTCGATGCGAGCATCGCCGGGCAGGCGATCGGCACAGCCGGTGCGACCATCCATGGCGATGATGGTATGGCGGGTGTCACGCGGCAGGGCCTCGATGATCTGCACGGTGCGCAGCTGCGGACCGCCGACATCGAAGGTCGAAAAGACATGCAGCCAGTGTCGATCGGCGGGGCTCATCTCGATGAATCGGGGCGATGGGATCGCAACGCCTCTTCGAACACGGCTTCGGGATCAGCTTGTGGCGTCCAGCCGAGATCGGCGACAGCGTCGCTGCAATCGAGCGGCGCGAAGAAACCCCGGGACTTGAAATCCCGCCAGGAAGGGAAGGGAGCGCCGCGTCGCGCCGCGCACTTGACCAGCCACTTGCCCACCTCGATCACCCAGATCAGGGCGATCGGCTGCGGGCGATAACGAAGATCGCGGCCGGTCGCCGCCGCCAGGCGAGCGACGTATGCGTCGGCCGTCGGCCGCACCGGACCGGCGAGATTGTAGGCCTTGCCC
Organism: uncultured candidatus Brocadiaceae bacterium; assembly: GCA_964542765.1. Classification (GTDB taxonomy): domain Bacteria; phylum Planctomycetota; class UBA1135; order UBA1135; family UBA2386; genus CAZIVO01. The sequence continues at coordinate 17,443 of CAZIVO010000049.1, forward strand.
GCTGCCGCCGGAGACGACAGGGCAGCGACGATCGCGTCGGCGACATCGCTCGCCAGCACCAGCGGCAGTGGCCGGCGCATGCCCCAACCGATGCACTGGTTGTCGCGCACCCACAGACCGATACCACTGTGATTGAGCATGCCGCCATCGCCGACGACGATCGCCGGTCGCAAGACCACCGTCGTCAGTCCGCTGTCGGCGGCGATCCGGGCCAGTTCGAGTTCGGCAGCGATCTTGCCGCGTGCATAGGCGGCCCGGCCGGCGGGCCTTGGATCGGGCGGATGACTGCCATCGACCTTCTTGTGGCCGCCGAGATAAAGGGCGGCGGTGGTGCTCACGAAGACCAGGCGCTGCACACCGGCGTCGACGCAGGCACGGGCGACCGTCTCGATGCCGGCGCGCATCGATGCCTGCGGGTCCTCGCCCGCGCAGGTCGCCATGTGAACGACATGGGTCACACCGGCGATCGCACTGCCGACGGCCCTGGCATCGCGGGCATCGCCGACGAACAAGCGCAGCTTCTCATCGGCGCGCATGGCATCGGGAAGCTTGTCGGGACGACGGACCAGCAGGGTCACCGGCTGACCGGCGTCCTGCAGGGCCTGCACGAGGTGGCGTCCCAGGAAACCTGTGCCGCCGGTCACCAGCACCTCGCCCTCGCGCGCCGGCCCGGGCTCGGGCAAAGGGCGCGGCTCGCGTTCGTCCTGTCGTGCCCCGGCAGCGGTCGCCGCCATCTCGCAGGCCGACAGAACTGCAACGGCGGCCTCGGCGCCTTGCGCCGGGGACTGTCCGTGGCGAAGGGCCTGGTGGAAGGCCTCGATACTGGCCCCCATGCCTTGCAGGAAAGGATCGGGCAGCTTGCTGAAACCGAACAGACCGGCCACCCACCGGCCCGCCGAAGCAAGGCCCTGAACGATCAGTCCAAAGCCACCGGCAATGCCATTCCAGGCGGTGTCCCAGAACTCGAGCCAGCGGGTCTTGCGCAATCTCTGGTAGGTGCCTCGCTGCAGGTCGATGCGCACCGCGCCATCGCTGCCGATCACCTGCAGGGTGGTCTCGAGCATGTCGCGGCCGAAGGCGCAAAAGAGCTGCGCGGTGCCGCGCTGGCAACGAAGAGCCAGGTGCCAGGTATCGAAGAAGCGTGCGCCGTTGGGCAGGGTCCGGGCCTCGCCGACCTGCGCATCGACGCCTTCGGCCGGACCGAGCAGTTGCATCACCACCGAAAGGGGATGCACGACCTGTTCGAGCAGGATATTGGCCTCGCTCGCGAACATGAAGTGCGAGACATCGCCGCTATCGAGCTGTCGCAGCGGCACGTGATGGACGGCACCAACATGTTCGATCCGCCCCAGCCTTCCCTTGTGCAGATCATCTTCGAGGCGCTGCACAAGGGGGTGGAAGGTCATGTTGTGATTGACACCCAGGCACAGGTTCTTTGCGGCGGCCAGTTCTCCCAGGGCGCGAGCGCTCGCCGCGCGCAGGGCCATCGGCTTCTCGACCAGGACATGCACCCCGGCCTCGAGCAGCCGTCGCGTCACCTCTTCGTGCGCGCCCGGCGGCACCAGAACATGGGCGGCCTCGAAACCACCGGTCTCGATCAACTCGTCGAGGCTGGTGTGGACGCGTTCGATCTTGCAAGACCGGGCCAGGGCTTCGGCGCGAACCGCATCGGTATCGCACAGGGCCACCACCTCGGCGTCTTCGCAGTATGCGAGCACGCGCAGATGGACGGCAGCGATGAAGCCTGCTCCGATCAGGGCGACGCGCGTCGGCGCAGCGCCGTCGTTCACGGCTCCTGCCCGCTCCTCCTCGCCAGCGATCCGCCCCACCTCGGTCATCCCGATGAACCTGCCTCCTTCATGATCACGATCCGGGTGGTTCCATGATGACAGGGTCTGCAGTCTCGATCGATGATTCTCGCCACCGAATCCCGACTCGCGCACCGAGAACGGGAATACTCGAAGATCTCGCGCCAGCCTTTATGCTCTCCCGCCCTTCTTCGTCCGCCCTTTCACTCGCCATCCCGTCCGACTCCATGATTCGCTCCACCCTCACCCTTGTCCCCTGCCTGTTTCTTTCGGCTTTCCTGGCCGCGCAGGAGAAGCCTCCCCTGACCCTGGAGATGGCCGTGGGCCCGGCCTCGCCCCTGGCGCCCCGGCTGCCGCCGGTGCAATGGGTTCCCGGCACGCACCACCTGAGCATCGCCGAGCGGGGTTTGAGCGGGCCGAAGGTCTCCCTCCGCTTCGCTGATGGCGGTTCGGACGCCGCCTTCGCCGCCAAGCAGTTGCGCGACGCCCTGGCTGCGGGCGGCATGAAAGGGGTGCCGGCCGAGGGCTTGCCACGTTTCACCTGGCTCGATGCCGGGCGGGTCCGGGTGCTCTCGCCGCGCGCCATCTACCACTGGAAGATCGGCGACGAGAAGGCCTCGCTGGCCCTGTCCCTTCCCGAGGGTGCTTCGGCAACGACCTTCACCGATGGAGACGCCCGCGGCGCCTGTCTGGTCAAGCACCAGTTGACCATCCTGTCGTCGGGCAAGGCGCCTTCGACCCTCACCGAGGACGGCGATACCGACATCGTCTATGGCGGCGCCGCGCACCGCGCCGAGTTCGGCATCAAGGATGGCCTGTGGTGGGACCCGACCGGACGCTGGCTGGCCTTCTCACGGGAGGACCAGCGGCCGATCGACAAGTATCCCTACGCGGACCACACCAAGTTGCCGCCGCAAAACCTGCATGGTCGCTACCCGATGGCGGGCCGGGTGCACTCCAGGGTCACCATCGGCGTCCATGACACTCGCGAGAACAAGACCATCTATCTCGAGCACGATCCCGAGCTCGATCTCTACTGGACCAACGTCACCTTCTCGCCCGATGGCACCAAGGTCCACGTCGCCCTGGTCAACCGGGCTCAGAACCACGTGGATCTGGTGCGCTTCGACAGTCTCACCGGCGCGCGCGAAGCGACCTTGATCGTCGAGGACGATCCGCAATGGACCGAGCCCGAGCATGGACCGATCTTCTTGCCCGACGGCGGCGGTCGTTTCCTGTGGTTCTCGCCCAAGAGAGGCTTCCACCACCTCTGGTTGCACGCCGCCGACGGCAAGAAGCTGCGCAAGGTCACTGCCGGTAAGCGCGACATCGCAAAATTCCTGGGTTTCGCCAAGGAAGGCACGCAAGCCCTGGTGATGGCCTCGGACAAGGACCCGCGGCAGATGCACCTTTGGGCGGTCGACCTCGAGAACAAGGGCATGCGCCAGATCACCTCGGCACCGGGCTGGCATGCTTGCGCGATGACCGACGATGGCGCCTTCGTCCTCGATGTCTTCTCGAGCCTGTCGCAACCTCCACGGATCGATCTGGTCGCCTGTGCCGATGGTGAGACCAGGACCATCCTCGCCACCGCCATGCCGAAGGTCGAACTCGGCGAGCAGAAGTTCTTCACGGTCAAGACCGAAGACGGCACCCCCTTGTATGGCCACGTCATCCTGCCGCCTGGTCACGACCCGAAGAAAACATACCCCCTCTTGCACTACGTCTATGGTGGTCCGCACAGCCAGCTGGTTCGCAATTCCTGGCTCGGCGGCGCCCAGGCGTGGCTTTACTTCATGGCCGGCAAGGGCTTCGTCGTCAGCCGCCTCGACGGCCACGGCACCAACAATCGCGGCATCGAGTTCTCGCAGAAGATCCATCGCCAGATGGGCGTACTCGAGACGCGAGATCAGCTGCACGCCATCGAGCATGTCAAGAAGATCGCCTCGATCGATCCGGCGCGCATCGGCGTGCACGGCTGGAGTTATGGCGGCTACATGACACTCAACCTGATGTTGCGCGCGCCCGAGGTCTTCGCCTGCGGTGTCAGCGGCGCGCCGGTGACCGATTGGGCACAATACGAGACCGGCTACACCGAGCGTTACATGGACACGCCGGCCGAAAATCCCGAAGGCTATGCCGACTCGAGCATGTTGCCGCGGGCCGCTGCTCTGAAGGGTCGGCTCTTGATCGTGCACGGCACCGACGACAAGACGGTGATGTGGTCACATTCGCTGGCCTTCGTCGATCGCTGCATCGATGCCGGGGTGCTCATCGACTACATGCCCTATCCCATGCAAAAACATGGTCTTCGGGGCAAGGACCGCCTGCATCTCTATCGCCTGATGACGCGTTTCTTCGGCGAACATCTCGATCGCTGAAATCACCCTGTCATGGTCCTTGTGGCCATTGCGAAATCGCCAGCCATCCCACATCGGGATCGCCAGAATCGCGACTGTCGAAAAATCCGACAGAACGGCGCCGAAGAGGCCGAAAGGATCACAAGAATCAGGCGTGCCAGGGCCGATAGATGAGCCAGGAGAGCCGTGCCACGCCGGTGCGGTTCGGCCCACGCAATCGGCAGGCAAGGCAGATGAATCGAACCAAGAGATCCCTCGACCATGGGCGCGTCCCTTCCTGGATCTGGGTACTCGGCACTGCCGGTCTGGCTGCCGGCGCCTTGCTCTTGACCTTGCTGACGCAGCATCTCATCAAGCTGCAGTCGGTCAACGAGGACTTCGGCCGTCAGCGCACCGATCTCGCCTCCCTCGCCCAGCACCTGCATCAACCGCTGACGCAGGTCGAGTCGAGCGCGCGCCGGATCTTCGAGGAATACGAGACTCCCGATCCGACCCTGCTGAACGAGGAGGAGATGGATCAACTCTTCCGCACCGCCTTCTCGCTCGACCTGAGCAGTTCGGTCAAGAACTCGGTGGTGCGCTTGCTGGGCATGCTCGAGGACGGCAGGCAACGCCTGGATCTCTGCGAGGGCTGGTTGCAGCAGCGCGGTCGTCTGGCGGATGACCGGGTCGCCCGCTTTGGCGATGTCCGGCTCATGCAGGAGAAATTGCAGCGCACCAATGACGAACTCCTGGCGCGGGCACAACGCAATCGCGAAGCCTTGCGCCTGAAGCTTCAAGATGGTGACCCGCAAGCCGCCAAAACCGCCGCTGATCGTTTCGCCGACGGCCGCGCCGATCGCGAGCGAGCGGCTCTCGAACAACTGCGGCACTGCCTGCTCGACCTGTCGAACGCCGTCTTGCAACTCCATGCCGAGGACAAGCTCGAGAGATTGCCAATCTTGCGCGAGGAACGTTTTCCGCCGATCTTGACCCGCATCGAGGGTCAGATCACCGGTCTTCAGTTCGAGTCGGACTCCGGTGCGGTGGCCGATCTCTCGCGCGACTATGCGGCTCTTCGCCTCGAACTCTTCGGGCCCATCGGCCTGCACGCCAGCAATGCCAGCTGGTTGCGCCATGGCCGTGAGGGCAAGCTCATGGCGCAGAGCATGGAGGAATGGCGCGTCAACATGCGCCAGACCATGGGCGAACTCGAGCACGAACTCGATCGCGCCGCGGTCGAGGCCGGTCACGAGATGCAGGACCGCCTGCACCTTCTGTGGAGCACCTGCTTGCTGGTCGGCGGCATCGTCGGCTTGCTGTTCTTGTTGCTGTCGCGCGCGATCAGCCGGACGGCGAGCGATCAGATCACCGAGTTGCAGAAGGCCCGTCACGAGGCTAACACCGCGGCCAAGGCGCAGAGCACCTTCCTGGCCAATATGAGTCACGAGATCCGCACACCGATGAACGGTGTGCTCGGCATGGCCGACCTGCTCGGCGAGACCGAACTCGACGAGGAACAAAAACAATTCACCCGCACCATCTGCACTTCAGCCGATGCCTTGCTGACGGTCATCAACGATGTCCTCGACTTCTCCAAGATCGAGGCCGGCCGTTTCGACCTCTCGCCCACCGACTTCGACCTGCGCAACTGTGTCGAGGACGTCATGGATCTGATGGGTCCGATGGCCGGAGCCAAGGGAATCGAGTTGCTCTGTTCGATCGAGCATCGCGTCCCGCGTCTGGTTCATGGCGACCCGGATCGCCTGCGACAGGTCCTTCTCAATCTCGCCAACAATGCCGTCAAGTTCACTTCTGACGGCGAGGTCACGGTGCTGGTCGAGCATGCCGGCACCGAAGGTGACAGTACGCGCTTGCGTGTGCGCGTCTGCGACACGGGTGTCGGCATTCCCGACGAGGTCTTGCCTTACCTGTTCGAGCCCTTCGCGCAGGCCGACTCGACGACGACGCGCCGTTTCGGCGGCACCGGTCTGGGCTTGAGCATTTCGCAGCGGTTGGCGGAGATGATGGGCGGCAGTATCGAGGTCAGCAGTCGCGAGGGGCAAGGCTCGGAGTTCTGCTTCACGATCCTGCTCGGAGCGGCTGTCGATGCCGCGCCCACCGAGGATCCTCTGGACTTCTCGGGGCACTCGGTCTTGATCGTCGACGACAACGAGACCAACCGTGAAATCCTGGCGACGCGGATGGCGGGCTGGCACATGGGATTCGACGTGGCCGAGGATGGCGAGCAAGCCCTCACCCGTCTGCGCGAAGCCAGGCGCCGTGGTCATCATTTCGATGTCGCCCTGCTCGACTTGCAGATGCCGCACATGGACGGCATCGAACTCGCCCGCGCGATCAAGGCCGACCCCGATCTCGCCGACACGTCTCTGGTCATGTTGAGTTCGGTCGGTTCGCGCCCGGCGGAATTCTCCTTGAGCGAACTAGGGCTCGAGGACTGGCTGGCCAAGCCCCTGCGCGAGAACCGACTGAAAGCTTGCCTGCAGAAGGTCCTGCGCTTGATGCCCAGGTCATCCGAGGGGGACCCCGCCAGCAAGAACGGGGATCAGCTCCACTTGAATGTTCTGGTGGCGGAAGACAATGCCATCAACCAAAGGGTCGCCAAGGAGATGTTGCGGAAACTGGGCTGCACCGCTCAGTTCGCGGTCAATGGTCTCGAGGCGGTTCAGTTGATCAAGGAGCACGACTTCGATCTGGTCTTGATGGACTGTCAGATGCCGCAGATGGATGGCTTCACGGCGACGCGCACCATTCGCGACATGGGCGGTCGCCACGCCGAGATCCCGATCCTGGCCTTGACGGCCAATGTCCTGCCCGGCGACTGGGAAGCCTGTCGCGAGGCGGGCATGGACGACTTCCTTTGCAAGCCGGTGAAGAAGGATCAATTGGCCAGCGCCATGCGTATGTGGACGAGCGAGGCCCTGCCCACGAACGAGCATGCGAACGAGCCGACCGCCGGTTCAGGCG
>CAZIVO010000050.1:0-24376 GCA_964542765.1 uncultured candidatus Brocadiaceae bacterium
TGACTCTCGATTCCGCCATGAAAACCCTCCTTTGCATCGGTATCTCCACCCTCTTCGCCGGAACACTCGCAGCCCAAGTTGAAGAAGGTGATGGAGGCGTCACGACAGAAGGCACCATCGTCGAGAAGGACACGGGCATAGATGACGGCACGGGGGCCAATCAAGCCGCCGGTCAGGCCAATCAAAACGAAGCTGTCCGGGAACTCACCCCCGCGGAACGAATCCAGAAACTCGAAAAGGAACTCGACAAGCTCAAGAAGGAACTCGACTACCTCCGCGCGATGGATGCCAAGGGTGGCTTGCCCACACGGGTCAAGAGCATCCTGCAAGTGCGCAAGCAACAGGCCCAGACCATCAATGCCCCGGATATGCAGCCCGCACAGAAACGTGGCGCCGCACGATTGCTCGGGGACACTGAGAAAACCAAGTTCGGAAAAGATGTCCTGTTCACTGTCGACGGGCAACCCGTCACGAAGCCTGAGTTTGATGGAGCAGTCGCCTATCTCAAGAGCCTCCCTCACGAGAAAAATGACGATGAAATCAAGAAGCGCGCGGTCCTGGAACTCGTCAAGCTCAAGATCGCAGCAGCTGCCTTCGCGGAAACCTCGAGCGCTGCGCTGAAGAAGATCAACAATGTTCAGCGACGTCTCGCAGAAGGAACCACCTTCGCCGTCGTCGCCAAGGAGATGTCGGACTGCCCGAGCGGCTCGAGCGGTGGTGATCTCGGCTACTTCGGACGTGTCGGGATGGACTTCTTCTTCACCAGGTCAGCCTTCTCCCTCAAGGAGGGGCAGGTCTCGAAGATCATCCCGACGACTTTCGGCTACCACATCATCAAGGTGACCGGCATTCAAAAGGGTGCCGATTCGAGCCATGACCAGGTCAAAGCGAGCCATATCCTGGCGCTTTACCATCCCGATCAGACAAAGGTCCGGGAGGCCCAGATGAAGATCACCAACGGCGGCGTAGATCTCGCATTCATGGATGAGAGTTACCGCGGCTACACCCCTGACATCCTCAAGTAACATCTGATCCAGGGGCTGTAGCTTGTTCCGGCGCAATGGTGGTTACGCGAGTTTCATGGTGCATGGCACGATGGCCTCGCCACGGGACCCCAGCTTCGTGAAAGCCCTCGGCGAGCATCGCTTTCGCAGCATCGAAGATGCTTCCAGCGAACGGACCTCCATCGGTTGGGTCACGCCGATGGACCCGACTGGCGAGACCTTCGCGGCCGAGGATCTCGACTTCGATGCCGGCATCTGGCTGCGCATCCGCATCGACCGCAAGCGCCTGCCACCGGCGTGGCTCGGCATCCACCGCGCCAAGGCCGAACGTGCCGCCGGGCGGCCCCTGACACTGCGTGAAAAGCGCGAACTCAAGGTGGAGCTGGAACAGCGGTTGCTGCCTCGCATCTTGCCGGGCGTCGCCTTCGTCGATGTGATCTGGCAGCCTGCGTCCTCCAGGCTCCTGCTCTTTGCCACGAGCAGGAGTGTCAAAGAGATCTGCGTGAAGCTGTTCGGGGAAACTTTCGAGGTGACGATCGAAGAAGCCGGTCCATGGCAACTCGCCCAGGAATCTCGACTCGGCCGGGAGCAGAAGGGATACCTCCAGGAAGTCTCCGCCGTGCAGTGGCCGCATGCAAACGGGTCAACCGACCGGGCAGCGCCGCCCGTCATCGAGCGCGAGGCGGGCGAATGAGCAACCCGACGGACTACGGTTTCCTCGGCGAGGAATTCCTCACCTGGCTGTGGTTCACCCTCGAGACAGAGGGCGGTGACTTCGATGTCGATGGTCGCGAGATCGCCGTCTGCATGGACGACTACATCGCCTTCGCGCCGAGTGCTGAGGACGAGACGGAACAGACACTCCGCAAGGGCTTGCCTTCACGCAGTTCCGTGGCCAGAGAAGCGCTGCGCAATGGGCGATGTGTGCGCAAGGCTCGGTTGATCGCGGCCGACGGCGCTCGTGAGTGGGGCTTCGTCCTCGATGCCGCCACCATGAACATCACCGGCATCCGGTTGCCGGCCGATAGCGAAGAAGCTCAGACCCCCCGCGAACGAGCGACCGAACGCATCGCCGCCTTCACGGAGCTTCAGGACATCATCGTCGGCCTCTACACGAAATTCCTGTCCGTGCGCCTGACCCCTGACTATCGCGCCACGCAAGGGGAAGCTCAGGCGAACTGGATGATGGCATAACGCACCGGGCAGCGACCCTTTCAGTGCGCGGAGCCCACGGGCAAGCGAGCGAGCGCGCTTCGATGCATGACGCGGCCGATATCGATCGTGTCCCGATAGGGACTCGGCTCATCGCCATACCGGCCAGGTGATGCGTACAGAAATGGCTCATGGTCGATGAATGCAAACTCCGGATCCCAGATCCAGTTCCCCTTCACCACGCGGTCCCAGATGACGCGACTCGAGCCGGCTTCATAGATGCGGTAGACGAGATGATGGCGCAGGCGAAGCAGACGAGGAGCATAGACAGCATCCCATCGCTTCACGTCCAGCCGCAAGAAACCGCCGACGCCGGTGGCCTCAGCAATCTCGGCAAGGCGCGCCGCATTGGGAGGGTGATCGACCGACAACTCCATCGCCGACAGCAGACGCAAACCTACATCGATCGGAATGACGTAATAACCTCGGCGGACCAGCGCCTTCTCGACCGTGGCCAGGAGCCCGCGCGCGACCTCGGGTTGCTCGGTCCCATCCTCGATCGGCAAGATCAGAATACTGACGGGAGGATCTCCGCGCAGAGGGATCGGCTCGCGTGTACCCAGCGCACAGGCGGCGAAAAGCAAGGGCATGAACATCGCCGCCGAAACCCTCATCGCCCGGCCCTTCCCAGATGGGCGCGCAGTGCCTCGACGATGGGCCGGGATTGGGGAAAAGCTTCTACCTCCGTGGCCAGCCACTCTTCGGCCTGCCGATGCTTCCCCTCATCCCAGAATTGCACCGCCAGCGACAGGCGCAGGCCCGGACCCGGCCTCGCGCCCGCCTTTTCGATGTCCTCCAGGATCGACTCGAGGCACTCTCGATGGGAGAGCGAGGCCCCGGCTCCGGGTGAGCCGAGCATCTCATCGAGCGTCCGCTCGTAGCAGCGCAAAGGCCTTGCGCAAGAGGTCGCGAGCAGCATCACCGCAACAAGCGCGGCGAATCCCGAATGCCTATCAGCCCTCACTATCCAGCTCGATCAGAACGGCATCCCCGGCCACGGCGGTGCCCTTGGAGACACAGACCTTGGTCACCACGCCGGCAACCTCGGACTGGATAGGGTTCTGCATCTTCATCGCCTCGAGCACCAAAAGGGTCTGCCCTTCGTCAACCTTGTCTCCCACCGAGACCAGCAGTTCCACAACACTGCCGGGCATCGGCGCCAGGATTTCCTGCTTTCCAGAAGTCCGGGCACCGGCCACCACGCTGGCTGCACGCTGACGCTCGTCTTCGACCTCTACCTCTATGCGGTGGCCAAAGAGCTGCACCACGACATTGGCCTTGGCGCGCTCGACAATCACATCCGCGAGCCGGCCATCGACAATCATCGAAAACGCCGTGCCATCGCCGACCATGCACAGATCAATCTCGTAGCTTTGCTCGCCACAATGCGCGATCAGAAAGTTGCCGCGCCGCTCGAAACTGTACTGCCGTTCGGTATCGCCAATCCGCGTGAAGTACTTCATCTCGACCTCCCGTCCAGGCGATCGAGGCGATCGGCAAGAGCCCAGGGTGAGACCACTCCCTCGGGGGCGGCTGACTGGCCCGATGCCTCGATACGTTCAGTCCCCTGATACCGGGAAACTGCCGCCGCAAGGCTCGCCATTTCCTCGAGCCATTCCGGAACCTCCGTGCCCAATCTTGTGAGGATCGAGGTGTCATAGTCACCCGAAGAAAATTCCTCGCTCTGCAAGACCCGAAGCCCCACGGGAACCGAAGTTGTCACTCCGACGATGCGCAATTCTCGACAAGCGCGGCGAGCACGAGCAATCGCACGCTCACGGTCATCAGCGTGCACGATCAGCTTCGCCAGCATGCTGTCATAATGGGGCGTCACCTCGAGTCCGCGGAACAGCGATGAATCCAGGCGAACGCCGGGGCCGCCCGGTTGATTCATGCGCGTGATCGTTCCCAGGGACGGGAAGCCTGTCTGGGGGTCCTCGGCATTGATCCGGATCTCGATCGAGTGCCCCCGGGGCTCGGTCGGCGGGGTCACGGATGCACCACCGGCAACGCAAATCTGTTCGCGGACCAGATCGACACCGAAACGCATCTCGGTGACCGGGTGCTCTACCTGCAAGCGCGTATTCATCTCGAGGAAGTAGAAACGACCCTCGGAGTAGAGGAACTCGACCGTTCCCGCTCCGACATAACCGACAGAACGAGCCAGGTCACAGGCCGCCTTCCCCATCTCGTCTCTGATCTCTTGTGAGATCGCCACGCAGGGAGATTCTTCGACAAGCTTCTGGTGCCGGCGCTGCACCGAACACTCACGCTCCCCGTAGTGCACGACCTCTCCCTCACGGTCTGCCATGACCTGAATCTCGACATGGCGCGGGCGGTCGATGAATTTTTCCAGGTAAATGCGGTCATCGCCGAAAGACGTTCGCGCTTCAGCGCGCGCAAGTTGAGCCGCCTCCTCGAGACCTTCTTCGCCCTCGACGATACGGATGCCCTTGCCGCCGCCACCGGCCGCCGCCTTGAGCATGACCGGATACCCGATCTCGGCCGCCGCAGTTGCCAGTTCCCCGGAATCCTTGATGTCCTCTTTCATCCCGGGAATGAGCGGGACGCCCGCAGCCTCGGCAACCTTGCGGGCAGCCACCTTGTCGCCCATCACGCGGATCGCCTCGGCGGGGGGACCAATGAAGGCGATCCCGGCTTCTGCACAGGCTTCGGCGAAGTCAGCATTCTCGGCCAAAAAGCCATAGCCCGGATGCACGCAATCACACCCCATCGCCACGGCCGCTTCGATCAGCCGGTCCACGGACAGATAGCTCTCCGCCGGAAGCGCAGGCCCGAGCCGAACGGCTCGGCCTGCCTTGCGAACATGCAAAGCATTGCGGTCGGCATCCGAATACACGGCCACCGAAGCAATCCCCATATCCTGAGCCGTACGGAGAATCCGCAAGGCGATCTCGCCACGGTTTGCAATCAACAGGCGCTGGAACGGGGGGTTGGTCATGGCATGGTCGCAGGTTGCTTGTGCGACCTCTGAATATTGGGCTTCGCAGCAGGCCATCGCAAGTGATCACCCACCACGTAACTGCTACTACAAAGGGATATTTCCGTGCTTCTTCGTTGGGATGCGGTCCCTCTTGCGCCGGGTCAACTCCAGCGCACGGACAAGCGCCGAGCGAGTCTGACCGGGCTCTATCACATCATCGATGTAGCCCCGGGCCGCAGCGCGATAAGGGTTGTAGAACTTCTCCTTGTAGGCATCGACCAGGCGAGCTTCCTCCGCTTCCTGGTCCTGTGCCGCCTGGATCTCCTTACGGAAGACAATCTTCGCCGCGCCTTCGGCCCCCATCACGGCGATCTCGGCGCCGGGCCAGGCAAGATTCACATCGCCACCGACATGCTTGCTACTCATCACATCATAAGCCCCCCCGTAAGCCTTGCGCGTGATGACCGTCAACTTCGGCACCGTGGCCTCGCAATAGGCATAGAGCAACTTGGCACCATGAGTGATGATGCCGCCGTGCTCTTGATCCTTGCCGGGCAAGAACCCCGGCACATCCTCGAAGGTCAAGAGCGGGATATTGAAGGCGTCGCAGAACCGGATAAAGCGCGCACCCTTGATGCTGGCACTGAGATCCAGAACTCCCGCGAGATGCGCCGGTTGATTCCCGACGATGCCGATGACATGACCAGCCAGCCGAGCAAAGCCGACGATGATGTTGCGGGCGTAGCGAGAATGCACTTCGAGGAAACGCCCGTCATCAACGACAAGCTTGATCACCTCGCGCATGTCATAGGGTTGATCGGAGCTCTCAGGGATGATCGAGTCGAGTTTGGGCTCGGCTCGGTTCGGATCATCGTCGGTGGCCACGAAGGGCGGTTCCTCGGCATTGTTGAGCGGGAGGTAGCCGATCAAGTCACGCAAGAGCAGCAAGCAGGCAGCATCGTCGGGCGCCGTGAAATGAGCCACCCCACTGGTCGTGCTATGCACGCGCGCACCACCCAGATCCTCGGAAGTCACATCCTCATGCGTGACCGTCTTGACGACATCCGGACCGGTGATGTGCAAGAAACTGGTGTCCTCCACCATCAGGATGAAGTCCGTGATGGCAGGCGAATAGACGGCACCACCAGCGCAAGGGCCCATGATCGCACTGATCTGCGGCACGACACCCGAAGCCCTGGTGTTGCGGAAGAAGATGTCGGCATAGCCGCCAAGGGAAACCACGCCCTCCTGGATCCGTGCGCCACCGGAATCGTTGAGTCCGATCACCGGCACGCCCATCTTCATCGCCATCTCCATGATCTTGCAGATCTTGGCAGCGTGGGTCTCGGACAGGGAGCCGCCGAAAACGGTGAAGTCCTGACTGTAGAGATAAATCGGCCTACCATCGATCTTCGCAGATCCGGTGACGACGCCATCTCCAAGGATCCGATTCTTCTCCATCCCGAAATCGTTGCAGCGGTGCGTGACGAACCGATCAATCTCGACAAAGGAACCTGGGTCGACGAGGAGATCGATGCGCTCACGAGCAGTCAGCTTGCCCTTGGCATGTTGGGCCTCGATGCGCTGCTCGCCACCGCCCTCGAGGGATTGCGCGCGCAGATCGCGGAGTCGTTCGATCGGATCCGTCACTTGAGTTCCTCCACAAACTCGGCGAGTACGCCGCCGAGAAATGATGGGTGCATGAATGCTACCTTGGTGCCATCAGCGCCGACTCTCGGTTCCTTGTCCAGAACAGGTGCCTCGGCCTCGATCAGCACCTCGATCATCTCGCCGGTCGAGTCGACAGCAAAGGCCAGATGATGAATTCCCGGACCTCGCTTGTCGAGAAACCTCGCAACCGCCGAATCAGGACCTGTCGGTTCGAGGAGTTCGACGCGCACCTCCCCGACCATGACGACCGCAACCTTCACGCCCTCGGACTCCACCTCCTCGATGGAGTGAAGCGGCAGGCCGAGCCCCTCGGTCCACCGCGGCAAGCTAGCCTCGATGGACTCGACAGCGATGCCGATGTGATGGAGCGCCGTGATCATGGGATGCCAACATAGCCAGACAAAGGCCATCGGGCGACGAACTCCCGGGTATGAAACCTCGGTCCGCGCGCTCCTTGTCGGTCAGGAAACCTCCCACAGGACTCCTGATCGCCCTCGACAAGCGTCATATCCTCGCAAGAACGCACCTCGCGGGAAACGACAGCCGCCACGGAACCCTTCTCGCCATGAACTCAGGACCAGCGGAACCACTTCGAGGCCAGCAAAAAGAAACCCGTCGCAAAACCCAGCAAGATGAGCATTTCCGGCCAAACACTGCCGATGCCCTCACCACGCAAGATCACTGCTCGCATACCCTCATTCATGTGCGTGATCGGCAAGGCCTGGACGACCGGTTGCACAACATCAGGAAATCTCTTCGCCGAAAAGAAAATGCCTCCGAGCAACCACATCGGCAAGAGCACCATATTCATCAGGCCGGACACCCCCTCCAGAGTCCGAACCCGGCTCGCTACCAGCACGCCGAGGCCGCTGAAGGTGAGGCCGCCGATCAGAACAAGGAGGGCGGCACACGCAAGAGAACCATTGAACGGCATATCGAACAAGGCCACTCCGATCACGATCACCACGCCAGCCTCCACGAACATCAACGCGAGGCGACTGAGCATGAATGCCAGCAAGAACTCCGATTGCCGGAGCGGCGTCACGGCGAGGCGCCGCAGCAAACCCTTGCTGCGCATATCGACGAGATTGAAGCCGATACCCCACAGGCCAGCGCCCAGCAACTGCATGCCGAGCAGGCCGGGAATCAGCCAATCGAGATATCGCTCCCCCGGGGTCTCGACCTCTTCGATGGCGATGTCAACGCGGTCATCTCGCCCGGCCGCGCGTTCCAGCGCGTCATCGATGATGAACTGCGCCCGCTCACTCGACTGCCGGGCCGGATCGAGCCGAAGGCTCGGCGCCTGGGGCGTCCCCGTCATCACGGCATCGATCTCGCCAGCGGCGAGGCGTCGACGAGACTCCGCGGCAGACAGGACCGCAACCTCGATCCGCGGATCACGGACCGCCTCGGCGAGAGATGCTGCCATCTCGGATTCGGGGATGGCGACAGCCACCATCTCCGCCCGACGCTCACTGAAGGCCAGGCCGAGCACGGTCATCAGGATCAGCGGAAAGGCATAGGTCCAGAACAGAGCCTCCGGTTTGCGCATATGTTCACGAAAAGTCGTGGCGGCAACGTGACGGAGCACATGAATCCTCACGCCGGAACCTCCTCGCTCTCATCGAATCCGCGACCGGTGAGTTGCACGAAGACATCCTCGAGGCTGGCCTGTCGCACGGTGAGACCCTCAAGAGAATCTCCATCGAGCAGACTCAGCAACGGCGGCAACGACAGATGAACCGCATCGGCGGCGATCACCAGATGATCCTCTCGGCGCTGGAAAGACCGACATCCCGGCAAGCCCCCGAGCGCAGCATCGGGCACGGCATCGATTCCTCGCCCGCGAGCCTCTATCACGTGATCTCCGCCAAGCGAGGAGATCAACTCGCTCGGCGTACCCAGCGCGATCAACTTGCCATGATCGACGACGCCCACCCTGTCACAGAGGATCTCGGCCTCCTCCATGTAGTGCGTCGTCAGCAAGACCGTCCCGCCGGAAGACCTGAAATCCCTTACCACCTCCCACAACTGCCTGCGTGCCGATGGATCGAGACCCGTCGTCGGCTCATCGAGGAACAACAGTTCCGGCCTGCCGATCAAGGCAGAAGCCACAGCGAGCCGCTGGCGCTGACCGCCGGACAAGTTGCGATACCGCGCCCATGCCTTGTCCTCCAGCGAAACCATCGCGATCGCATCCTTCACGGAATGGCCGCGGGGATAGAAACTCCGGAACAGAGTCAGGATCTCGGTGACGCTCTGCCGCCCGAAGAACTCAGTTTCCTGCAGCGACACCCCGAGACGTTCGCGCAAGGCCCCCGCCGTGTGACGATTCCACGAACTCCCGAGTACGCACACTTCGCCCGAGGTGGGCTCTTGCAGGCCTTCGCAGATCTCGACCGTCGTGGTCTTGCCCGCACCATTGGGGCCCAGAAGGCCGAAAATCTCACCGCGGTAAACATCCAGATCAAGGCCATCGACAGCGGTGACCGGGTGACCGCCCTTGGCGAACACCTTTACCAGTCTTCGGATCTCGATCGCCGCGGGAGAACTCATCGCGGGAAGGCTCCGGGGATGCCTCCATCGACAGGAAGCGTTGCTCCGGTCGTGGGAGTCTGGCCCGAGGCAAAGAACACCACGGCCCGACCGACATCTTCCGGACTCACCTCGAACTTGAGCAAGCTGCGATCGCGGTAGTAATCACGAAGACCTTGCGGATCGAGGCCTCGTGCTCGCATCCTGTCCGGCCCGACCTCGGCCCACAAGCCACTCGGCGCCTCGTCTTCGCCGAACACGGCATCGGCATTGATCATGTTGACGGTCACACCCAGAGGGGCAAACTCCAACGCCGCGATCTTTCCGAGCTGGTGCGCGCCAGCCTTGCTCGCCGAGTAAGCGCCAAATCGCGCCCCCGGGTCGAACACATTCTTGCTGGCCTGCACGACGACCGATCCCCCACTCTGTTGCAGTTCGAAGAGTCGTGCCGCTTCCTTGAGAACGTTCATCGTGCCGTTCAAGTTGACTTCGAGAACCAGACGGAACCGTTCGGGATCCATATCCTTGATCGAACTGACGTGGGCAACCCCCGCATTTGGAACAACGCAATCAACCCCTCCGAAAGACTCGCATGCGGTGGCGAACACGGCGGCGATCTCCTCGGGGTTGGTGACATCCGCCACCCGCGCACAAATCGAAGCCGCTCCATGGCGTTCCGCAAGGCGTGCCTCACAGCTCGCCAGACGATCCGCATCGAGATCGGTCAAGACAACCTGCGCGCCGGCCTCGAGTGCAGCCTCGGCAATGCCACCGCCAATCGCACCGGCAGCACCCGTGATCAAGGCAACCTGCCCCTCCATGGCCGGAGCACGGCTCTGACCGAGCTTGGCGCGTTCCAAAGGCCAGTATTCCTGGCGGAAAAGCTCGCGGCGATCGAGTTCCGTATATGTCCCGATGGCGGCGGCCAACGCCTTGCCCCGCAAGGTCTGCTCGGCGATGTCAGCAGCGATGATCGCCGCCCTCTTGTTCTCGCCGAACGCAATCACACCGATGCCCTCCACGACAACGACACGAGGGCGAGGATCAGCCATCACCGGCTCCTCCGGCATGCTGCCCTTGTGCTCCTCGAAATAACGGATGTAACGCTCGATGTAGCCGCGTATCGCCTCACGGCAGGCATCGGGATCCGCCGCCTGTGCATGGGACAGGCGCAGGTACTCGAGCTGCGTCCGGATCAGGTGATCCGGAGTCAGGGGCCCGAGTTCCAGCAGTGCGGCAGCATCGGCATGGCCAGCGAACGCCACCAGATCGGGCGGGTTGCGAACCTCCGCGATGAGACGACGCCAACGGCCGCTCCCCATCGACTCGGCGAGCGCGCCGCGGACCACGGCGGCAATATCCGCCACGGGCAGCCGATCGGAAGCGTCGAGATCCGGGGCGACGGTGAGCATCGGCGGTGCCCCCGCAATGCGTGATTCGATCCATCGCTCGGCGCGATCCACCAGGTCGATCATCCGCTCGTAGCTCTCGCGCGCCTCATCCGCGAAGGTAAAGATGCCGTGATGCAGCAGCACCACGGCCTCGCAGTCTGGATTCTCTTCCACCGCCGCGGCCACCTGCTTGGCGAGCGGATACCCAGGGTGCACCCATGGCAGGATCACCACGCCCTCGCCCAGAGCCTCACCGATCAATGCCGGACCATCGGGCTGGTTGCTCAGGACAAGAATCGCATCCGCATGGGAGTGGTCGACAAATTTTGCCGGCAAGAAAGCGTGCAGGAATGTCTCGAGTGACGGATTGGGGGCCTTCGAATCTCTGACGCCGAGACGGATCTGGTTGATCATCTCCTCATCGGCCATCGCTTCGACCGGGCGCAAACGCCTCAATCGGTCGAGTTCGACCTCGACGAGACCTTCCGGCTCGATCCCTGCCAGATCACTGCCGCTGCCCTTGACCCGCAAAACCTCGATCTCGTTACCGAGGAGATCGGTGACGACGGTCTTCACCGACGTATTGCCGCCACCGTGCAGGACCAGCGCCGGATCACCCCCTATGAGGCGAGAGGTGTAGATACGGAGCGCGACATCATCACCATGACTCCCGGCATATTGCGCACGGAATCGGTCAGCTTCATGATCGGACCAGAGGCTCTTCACGACGGCGGAACCATAGCAAGATTTACACCGCAGGACCGCAGCGTTTACGTTAGTAGACCTTTCAAGTCCTCGCCCCGCCTGCGGTAGCGCCAAACAGGAGCCCACCATGCCCGAAGCTGATAGCTCGAAAGCCCCCAAGAACTACCACGTCGATACCCCCCAGAAGAGCGAGGCCTTCTTCCTGAAAGGTTCCAACGAACTCGACTGGGGCCTCAAGAACCGGCTCGCCAATATCTTCGAACCAAGTTCGGGGCGGACCGTGATGCTGGCCTTTGACCACGGCTACTTCCAGGGTCCCACCACCGGCCTCGAGCGAATCGATATCGACATCGTCCCACTGGCAGCCTACGCCGACACGCTGATGCTGACGCGCGGCATTCTGAGATCCTCCATCCCCCCAACCTTCAACCGCGGTGTTGTCCTGCGCGCCAGTGGAGGGCCGAGTATCCTCAAAGAACTCTCGAACGAACAGATTGCCCTCTCCATGGAAGAGGCGATCCGCCTCAATGCTGCGGCTGTTGCAGTGCAGGTCTTCGTCGGTGGCGAATACGAATCGCAAAGCATCCACAACCTCACCCGCCTCGTCGACGAAGGCAACCGCTACGGCATCGCCACCCTGGCCGTCACCGCAGTCGGACGGGAACTCGTTCGGGACGCCAAGTACATCCGTCTGGCCACGAGAATCTGCGCTGAACTCGGAGCCACCTACGTCAAGACATACTACGTCGATGACTTCGACACGGTGGCGGCAGCATGCCCCGTGCCGATCGTGATCGCAGGCGGCAAGAAACAGCCCGAACTGGACGCTCTGCGAATGGCCCACAATGCCGTCCAGCAAGGGGCCTGCGGCGTGGACATGGGGCGGAACATCTTCCAGAGCGAGAGCCCCATCGCCATGATCCAGGCCGTGCGCAAGGTCGTTCACGAGAATGCCACACCCGAGGAAGGCTTCGATCACTTCCAGAGCCTCTGCGCAAAGGGCTAGGGGTTCGTGACAGCAAGGAGTTCGCGGTAGCGCAGTCTTCGCCGGCGAAACGCCGGTAGAGAATGCACACGAGTTGCTGGCGAGCCTGCTCGGGCCGGTCGAACCTGGGTCATCGCCGGCGAAGAGAGTCTTCGCGCAACCACATCACCAAGCTCTCGATATCTTCGGGCAGCGGCGCCTCGAATCGAACGGGCTCCTTGGTCTGCGGGTGCATGAACCTGATCGCACATGCATGCAAGCAGTGCCGCCCCGGATCCGGGGCTCCTTCCGGCATCACCGCATGCTGGTATTTTCTCGACCTGTAAAGGCGATCGCCGATGACGGAGTGACCGATGCTGGAGAGGTGCACCCGGATCTGGTGGGTCCGCCCCGTTTTAGGCTCACACCGAAACCACGTGAATCCGGAGAAACGCTCGACAACCTCGTAGAAGGTGTGCGCATCGCGCCCACCTTCCTTGACCACGGTCATTCGATCGCCATGGGCAGGATCGGTCCCGATATTGCGAACAATGTGGTCGGAGTCGAAGCGCGCCTCGCCAAAGGAAAGAGCCCTGTATTCCTTGAAGACCGTCCGGGCACGAAATTGTTCCTTGATGGACAGAGCTGCTTCATCGGTCTTGGCGAGCACCATGACCCCGCTGGTATCCCGATCGAGGCGGTGAACGATTCCGGGACGATCCTCACCCATCATTGTCGACAGCCCCTCATAACACTCCGCCGCCAAACTAGAAATCGTCGGAACCTCATAAAGACTCTTACCTTGTGACGGATGCACGGAAATTCCCGGTTGCTTGTCGATCACCAGGAGATAAGGGTCTTCGTGCAGGATTTCCAGTTGGGGACCAGCCCCTGCCTCTGGCCCACCTCCCACCGTCAGCGGCAGTTCCGGAGGTGGCAGGCGGACCGTCACGGTCTGCCCCTCCTGCAAACTATTGCCCGGCTTGGCGGGCCTGTCATCGACCCGCACGTGACCATCTTGAACAAGAGTCTTGGCGAGCGGGCGAGAGCCGATAGCCGGTTGCCGCGCCAGAAACACGTCCAGACGCTCCCCGCAGTCATCCGCGGTCACATGACATACGAGCGGGCCGGAGTCCTTGGGTTCTGGGGCATCATCCATACTGGATCTCGAAGAAGAACTTGCAGGATGCGCGCGAGCAGATCCATGCCTTTTGCACACGGTTCTCCCCTCATGGCAGGAGTTGGCGCCTTTGTGGCCCCACGTTCAACACCACTGCCACCGAGCATGCCGACACATGGTCGAGCGCTTTTTATGGACTATCGTGTTCCATTGCCCGGCAATCAGGTCAAAATCGCATCCTCTTTCGAGGGGCCTTCGCGCTCCTCGATCAGGGCGTATAGCCTGTTTTCATCGATGGGACAGGCAATGGAGGAGGAAACCCTGTGATCCGATCATCACGCCACTACAAGCCGGGGACGGCGCAGCGCCGGATACTGGTCGTGGACGATGACTCCGCCGTCCTCAACTTCATGGACAAGATCCTGACCCGCGCAGGTTTCAAGGTCTCCTGCCTGTCCAATCTCGGTCAAGCACGCCAAGCCCTGACCGAGGACAGCTTCGACCTCGTCTTGACGGACCTCTATCTGGGAGACACGAGCCTGGGCTACGAGGTAGCCGAGATGGCGTCGGCGATGCGACCACCCCTGCCGGTGATTCTGGTGACCGGAAGACCCAGCTTCGACAGTGCCCACGAAGCTCTCCGCTCTCGGATCTCCGAGATCGTGGTCAAGCCAATCGATGGCAACGAACTCGTCCAGGCCTGCAACAAGATCATCCAGCAATGGAGCATCCGCCGGCAAACAGAGCAATTGGAGATACAAAACTCTGTCCTCGCACAGGTTCTGCCACGGGCCATCGAAGCCAAGGACCCGACGACGAAAGGGCATTCCGAGCGCGTGGTGCAATACGTCGACACACTGGCCTCGCGTTGCGGCGTCGAGTCCGAAGACCGTGAATCACTCCGGCTCGCCGCACTGCTGCACGATGTGGGCAAGATCGGCATCCCCAATTCCATCCTGTCCAAGCCGGGCGGTTTGACGGTGGAAGAGCGGGAAAAGATCCAAGAGCATCCCGCTTTCGGCTACGAAATCCTGGAACCCCTGCGAGGGAACGAAAACGTTCGCCTGTGGGTCTACCAGCACCACGAACGGTGGGACGGCAAGGGCTATCCCAATGGGCTGAGCGAAGACGAAGTTGCCCTACCAGGCCGGATCCTGGTCCTCGCCGAGGTCTACGATGCCCTGGCCGAAGCTCGATCTTACAAGCCCGCTTGGCCCAACAACCGCATCGCCGAGTTATTCCGGAAGGAAGCGGGGCATCATTTTGACCCCGAACTCGCCCACATGGTCGCTTCCGGCCTGGATCAAGAAGGTAGCCGGTTCTTCACTGCCGAAGCCAATGGCCTCTTCTGATCGCGCGAATTAGCGCCGTGGCGCATCATTTTCCGGGGCTTGGCAGAGACGCCGCAAAGCGCGACAATTTCTGTCCCCTCTCGAGATTGTTCGGGGTATATAGCACATCGCACGACCCCCCTGTCCCCTCCCCTTACCCGCTGGACCGAATTGCGTTAGAGCATGCCTGCTGAGAGAACCTCCGGGCCCTGGTTGGCCCTGACATATATCGTTCTGATTCTCGCCGCTTCCACCGGCTCGCTAATCGCACAGCAAGCCAAAGGAAGCAAGAACTTCCCTCATGGCCTGATCCTCATCGAGGAGAAGAAGTTCGAAATCGGAACGACCTACAAAGAACTCCTTCAGATCACGAAGGATCTTTGCCCCCGATCACACAATCGCCGGAGTCGGCTCCTGTCCAAGCTCCTATCGGAACTCGGCGAGAAAACCATCGATCTGCCGAGCTTCTACCTGAACAAGCACCTGGTCACGAACGAGCAATACCTCGTGTTCGTGGAGAAAACCAAGCATCGGTTCCCGTTCGACTGGTGGAAGAGGGGTCAGGCCGAGCACTATGACGCGGCGCTGGAAAAGGTCCGCAAAGAGTTCCCCAAAGAAAGGAACTCCGCCTTGCTCTACTGGGAACGGCACCACGCAGACCTCCCTCACGCAATCCCGGCAGGCGAAGAAAAGATGCCGGTTGTCTTCGTATCATGGCGCGATGCACAGGCCTTCGCCGGCTGGGCAGGAATGAGACTCCCATCCGAGAACGAGTGGCTGCTCGCAGCGACCGGCGGAGAACGAAAGCAGTTCCTGTTCTGCGAGCAGTGGGACAAGGAGCAACTCAAGACACTCGGGCTCTACAAAAACGCCGACAAGAGGCGCAAGGCCGTCGGCGCCCTGGGCGCTGCAGCCCGCGGACCTTTTGGCCACGAGGACATGGTGGCCAATGTCTGGGAATGGATGGATGATGTCGGCTACTTCCCCCTCGCGGGGCGCGACCTCTACAACAAGGAGGTGGCCAAACTCCGTCGCGACAAGGTCGGGGCCAGTCTCTTCCAGAAGCCTCCTGAGTGGAGCGGAGCCAAGCGCATCCTCAAAGGCGGGTGCTACTTCTCCTGGAGTGAACCGGCGGAATTTCGCATCAATACACGTGCCTATCTCGGCGCCGACCAGACCCTCGAAGGAGCTGGTTTCCGCCTTGCGAAAAGCCTGGAACCCGGGCGGGACATGTGCCAGACGCGTATCCGCGTCGAATACGACTACTCGCTCTTCGGTGGTGATCGGGAACCCAACCCGAACGATCAGATCGGGGTCGAGAGCTACGAAATAGATGAGAGCAACGGGCTGATCACTGACTACCAGTCGATTTCCGCCGTCCCCGTCAATCACATGGGCCTCGACGGCCGGTCCACAAGCATCGACAAGGTTCGAGAATCCGCACGGGCCAAACCGATCATCATCGGAACATTCGTCACGACCGTGCCGATCGCCGAACCAAAACTCGATCCGGGAATGTACACGGTCATGTTCCGGCCCAAAGGAAAGCCGAGGGAGTTGACGGAAGCGCTGCGCGAAGGCAGCCGCATCCTGATCGCTGAACGCAAGGCAAAGAATGCCCGCAAGGGCGGCAAGGATGACAAGGACGAAGAACCGAAGACCGGCAAGTGGCGGACCATCCTCAAGAAATACGGCATCACCGACGATGAGGCTGCCATCAAGAGTGCGGCCACACAGATCAAGCACGTCCGTATCAAGCCTGGCGACTACAAGGTTCCAAGCGAGGAGAGCACCTTCCTGTTCCAAAAAGACCGTGGCGACTTCGTTGCGCACACGACGACTCGCAACTCACTGCAGATAAAGAGCTCCTACAAGCAGGCAGAGCTCAGCATGGGAACTGATATCAAGGGACGTGAAACCTTGACCCTCACCATCGGTTCACCAATGTCACCAAAAAAGACCCGCTCGCTCTTTGTATTTGACCTGAAGGTTGTTCTTCCCGGCGCCCCTAGCGAGGATATTCCATGGCGGCTCCCCGAAGGAACCAAGCCTCAGAGTTCAAACAAGTGAGCAAACTAAACCCCAAAGCCGAAGACATCTTTTCCCTGCAGAGCTATGCCGCTGCTCCGAAGATCGACGGCGTCCAGATCTCCGAACTTCCGCGCTTCAACGATGATGGGGGCTCGATCACTGAACTCGGACGATTCGCCAATGGCGCGCTCGAAGGATCAGATGGATTCCAGATCGCACAGATCAACTACAGCGACATGGAGCCGAATGTGATCAAGGCTTTCCACCTCCATCGCCGCCAGACCGATGTCTGGTATGTCCCACCCCGGGACAAGCTCCTGCTCGTCCTTCACGATTGTCGTGAGGATTCTCCCACCGCCGGCAAAACCATGCGGATCATCCTCGGCGACGGCAATCAACGCTTGGTGCTCATACCACCTGGCGTCGCTCATGGGGCGAGAAACATCGGCACACAAACCGGCCAGATCATCTACATGGTCGACGTCCAGTTCTCCACCGACAAGGAAACCTGTGACGAGGGGCGACTCCCCTGGGATTATCTGGGTGAAGAAATCTGGGAGATCGCGAAGGGCTGACCGGTTCTCTCGGCGGCTCCGCGACACAGGCTAGCTCAACTCGCCCGGAAGGCCTCTTCGAGATCCCGGCCTGGAGCCCATTCCGAGGCAAGCGACACGTCCCGCGGCCGCTGCGGATCCTTCGTCTCCGCCTCGTCGAAGAGATCTGAAGGCAAGCCGACAGCCGCCAGAAATCGATGGGCCAGATCTGCTCGCGACACCCTCTCCGCCCCGGCGAAATGGACAATCCCGACTCGATCCCGAGACAGCAGGAGATCGACCAATCCGCGGGCAACATCCTGGACATGCACAGGAGTCCGGAATTCGTTCGTGAACAAGGCCTGACGATCTCCTCGCGCCACCGCTGATCGCAACCAATCGGTGGCCCCTGCTTGTCCGTTGAAACTCTTTCCGAACAGCAGGGCCAACCTCGCAACCACCCCCCCTTTGTCCACCACACAAGGCTCCGCAGCCGCCTTGCTACGCCCGTATTCGCTGAGCCCGCAAACTTCATCCGCAGGCTGGTAAGGGGCTTTTCGACCGTCGAACACCAGATCCGTCGAGACCTGCAGCAATCTCACGCCACGATGACGAGCCATCATCTCGACGGCACCGGAGTTGACCCTGAGCGCCCGCTCCGGGTGACGCTCGCACTCGGAGATGGAGGACATGGCCCCAGCATTGAGCACCGAAGTGGGTGCGACCTCGGCCAGAGTACGCTGAATCGAGCCCGGATCGCCAAGATCCAAGAAGACATCGCAATCCCGGCGACCTCCCGTGATGACCTTGAGATCGCGGGCTCTCAGTTCCTGAAGCAGGTATTGCCCGAGAAAACCCGTGCTACCCGTCAAGAGAACCTGTTCCCGAGACGTCATGAGATCATTGTAGCCGCTCATCGATAAACTCCGGCACCATCAAGATCAGAAGGGTTTCTCTGCTTCTCCCGCGCGACAATTCATGGTTTCTTCTGAAGCTGAAATGAGCAGGCGCATCCTCATCATCGCGAATCCCGTGTCGGGACGTGGCAAGGGCCTCCCCCTCAGCGAGGGAGTTCGCCATGCGCTCGAAGGCCATGGCTGCCAGGTCGAAACACGGCTGACAACGCCACAGACCAACGGTCGAGATCTGGCACGGGATCTGCAACCTGACGACTGGGACGCCATCGTCGTCATCGGTGGAGACGGGTCCGCCAACGATGTGCTTTGCGGGCTCGATGGGGCGAAAATCCCCATCGCCGTCATGCCAGCGGGAACAGCCAATGTCTGGGCCCATGAGGCCGGCCTCCCGGCAAATCCTGCCGCCTTTGCAGATCTCGTCATCGCCGGTCGCACCATCGAGATCGATCTGGGATGGGTGAACGACGCGCCTTTCTTCCTCTTCGCGAGTGTCGGCACCGACGCGCGAATCGTCAGGGCCGTTCAGGAGCGTCGGAAGAAGGCTGGTGGGCGTGGTGGATTCATCCCATGGATTGCGCCGGGAATCCGCGCGCTGCTGGGGCGGCAGCAAGCAGACCTGACCGTCCGCATAGGCGATCGCACCATGAGCAAGATCGCCCAGATCATCGTGACGCGCGTTCGGAACTATGGCGGCTTCATGAAGATGCCTTCGGACATCAAGATCGCCGATGATCGGCTACACGTCTTGACCATCAGCCAGCGGAGCCGGTTGCGTTTTTTCTGGGTGGTCTTGAGAGCTGCCCTCGGGCGGTTGCGCACCGGCCCCGGCGTCACATACATCGCCACGAGAGAGGCTGTACGGATCGAAAGCTCCGGCACCGAGCCCTTCCAACGCGATGGTGATCACGCCGGAAACACACCCATCGACATCAGGATAGACACCAGACAGGCGCGTTTCATCGTCGGACGGATATGATCAAGGCACCATGACGGCCCCCACGCAAAAGGTTCACATCGGCCATACCCCTTTCGGTGGCGGATCACCACTGGCCTTGATCGCCGGCCCCTGCGTCATCGAAAACCGCGACCACGCGATGCAGCACGCCGAGATGATCCGCGACATCTGCGCCGGGTCCGGAACGCCCCTGGTCTTCAAAAGCTCCTACGACAAGGCCAACCGATCCTCGATCGACAGCTTCCGCGGCCTCGGAATCGACGAAGGACTCGATGTGCTCGCCGAAATCCGTCGCGACCTGAACCTGCCGGTCCTGACGGATGTCCATACCCAGGAACAAGCGAAGGCCGCCGGCGAAGTCGTTGACTGCTTGCAAATCCCGGCTTTCCTGTGCCGGCAAACGGACCTGCTGCTGGCGGCGGCGGCAACCGGCCGCGCGGTCAACGTCAAGAAGGGGCAGTTCATGGCTCCCGGTGACATGGCCAATGTTGTGGCGAAACTACGGACGGGAGGTGCCGAGAATGTCTTGATCACCGAACGGGGAACCAGTTTCGGTTACCAGACGCTGATCGTTGACTTTGCAGGATTCCCGGTCATGAGGGCTTCCGGTCAGCCCCTGATCTTCGACGCCACGCATTCGGTCCAGCAACCCGGCGCTCGCGGAAGCACCACGGGTGGAGACCGCACCAAGGTCCCATACCTGGCGCGGGCTGCCGTAGCCTGCGGCGTCGACGGTCTGTTCCTGGAGGTCCACGAAAACCCTGACCAGGCTCCGTCCGACGGCCCCAACATGGTGCCCATGTCGAACCTGGCCGATCTCCTTGCGGATCTTTTGCGGATCGACGCGGCTCTGCGCGGCAACTAGCCATTCGCAGGCCCCTCGACGGGCCACAGTTCCTCAGCGAGCGCCGATGCGCCCGGCACCCGCGTTGGACATGGCGAGCCCACAGCCATTGGCGCTGCTATCGACAACAGCACCCTGCGCGTAGAACAGCGCATCCTGCAGACTCGGGTCGTTCGGAAGCGCGAGCGCCCAGCGCGCCGAACCACCCTGGATGGTGAGCGGAACGGACGCGTCGATGCTGACGCGAAGAGCACAGCCGGGCATGTTGAGGAAGGTCAGATCTAGCGGCAGCCCCTTGCCACTGTAAGTCTTGCGCGAAAGCCCGATCAGGCCGGCAGCGGATGTCGCGCCCGCCCCCAGATTGGTGATCTCGGTCACGAACGTCTTCCCGTAACGCGGCACGGCGCGGCCCACGAGTTCGAGCGCCGGCACTCCTCCACTGGCCTTGCAGCCCGCGCCGAACGGCATCCAGTCGGCGTGGAGTCGTGCAACCTCGGCCTTGAGCGCGTCATAAGCAGCCTTCTGCTTGGCATTCAGCTTGCCGATCAGATTCACCTTCTCGAATGGATCATTGGCGAGATCGAAGAAGCTCTCCAGGCCGTTGCCATCCTTGCGGATCAGCTTGTGATCCTGGTCGCGAATCGCCCAGCCGTCCTTCTTCGCGCTGGCGTTGGCGCCATTGAACCGTTCCATATAGACCGTGCTGCGCAGCGGCTTCTGAGCCGGATTGTGCAGGTAGGGGACGATGCTGATGCCGTCGAGCGGGATCGATCGCGGCACGGCCTTGCGTGCGTCGATTCCACTGAACTCTGCAATCGTCGGATACAGATCGACCGTGGCCACCAGGTGATCCACCTCGCGACCGGGCGACTTCACGGCCGGGCCGCTGACGATCCAGGGCACGTTGACACCACCCTCGTAGAGCGTGGTCTTTGCGTGGCTATTGATGAACGGTGGCTCCGAGACCTTTCCCGGCGTGCCGTTATCGCCGACGAACAGGACATTGGTCTGCGCGAGGGTGGCCGCGGGGATGGACCTCAGGAGTCGTCCGATCTCGGTGTCGATCGCCTGCACCATCGCCTTGTAGAAGGGGATCGGCTGGCTCTTCGGATCCTTGGCCTGGAGCTTGTAGGTGTGGAGCCTCTGTGGCGGCGCATGGAACGGTGCGTGAGCCGAATTGAAACTCAGATGGCACAACCAGTTCTTGCTCTGTGCCTTGATCCAACCAATCGCCTCATCGACATTGTCGGTGGTCGCGTAGACCTTCGAGGTGCTCGCTTTCCCGTTCACCACCTTGCGCCAGCTGTAGTAGGTCTGCGGCGCCTTGATATTCCACGTGTGGCCGGCGTAGTAGGACCAGCCCGCAAGGTTCGGGCCACGGTAGCCGCCGTTACGGGCATCACCGAGATGCCACTTGCCGATCAGAGCATGCGCGTAGCCACCGCGATCGAGCAGTTCGGGAAGGGTGAATTCATCGAGTTGGAGCGGCTGGCCCCGGCCATACGACACCACGGCGCCGACGCCGGTCCGAAACGAATAGCGACCCGTCTGGATCGTCGCGCGTGTCGGCGAGCAGATCGGGTTCGCGTAGGCATTGCGGAAAAGCACCCCATTCGCCGCGAGCTTGTCGATATTGGGCGTCGGCGGCGGCAAGGTTCCCTCCTTGTAGGCTCCGATCATGTCGACGCCAACATCGTCGACGAGGATCAGCAGCGTGTTCGTCTGAGCCGCGACGCAGGTACAAACAAACATGGCGGCGAGAACTCGCATGCCGCAATCATACTCTCTCGGCAGGAGATGATTTCCGAGAGTCCCCATCCTGCTCATGCCCCCTGAAATCCATCCGGCCGCAAGCCACACCGAAGGGCCCTCCACCGTGGCCACGCCCGAACATGCGGTGGAGCGAACTCCCTTGCCGGGCCATGGCACCGGAATTTTGGTACAAATCTCCGGCTATGGGCGGAAGAGGAAACAAATATGGCTGGCCCTTGAAAGCCGGGAAACCAGCCGGAGAGGGCCAGGAATGCGCCGGATGGATGTTCCATCCGGAATCAGGAGTCGGACCAATAGGCAGGGGGCCCGGCTCCTGTTTTTTTTTGGCTAAAACAAGGGATCCTTCCGGCGCTAGGAGCTTCTGAAGGCACTCCTACTCGGCGGGCCTTTCGGTTACCCTAAAAACTCGTCGGCGGGCAATGACGCCCGCACCATCGCAGCTCCCATGATCGCAATCCTGCTCTCCCTTACTGCCGCACTCCCGCAGGGCGGAGGACTACCGCAAATCCCTGACAATCTGCGGCCGGTCCTGACCTACCCGGAGTCCTCGGCCGAATTACGCTTCGCGCCCTTCGTCGATGCCCTCGGGCAACCGGTCGTGACCGAAATCGCGGCTGCCGGGGCCGCAGACCTCGATGGCGACGAGAATACCGACCTCTGGTTCCTGTCCGCTTCGGGCATAAATGCCGGAGAAGTCTCCGTGCAGATGGCGAAAACGTCCTCCTTGGGCCGATTCCGCCACTGGCACAGCTACCCGCGCACACCCTGGTCAGGAGCGGCCACCTATCGGTCACAGTTCTACACCCGGGACCGCATCCTGCTGATCGATCCGATGAGCAGCGTCCTGACAGCTGCCTACTACTCCTATCCGCCGAACACGCCACCGCGGCAAGGTCAGTTCCAGATGGCCGCGCTGCCCTGGCAGATCGGCATCGGGGCCTACCAGATTGACACCCGTGACGACGATGGCGATGGACATGACGACATCGCCGTGGCTCGGGATCTGGGCAACGGCTGGACACAGATCCGGAAGCTCCACATGAGCACGAAGCTGGGCAGCTTGCAGCCGGAATCAGAAGTCAGCGGCCTGCTACCCTTCCGGCTCGAGTTCATGCGCATGCTCGACTTGAACAGCGATGGTCGATCCGATCTCATCGGCTGGATCCCGGGCATTGGCGTGCTAGGACTGCTGGACTCCGGAGCCGGATATTTCGCCTTCCACTCCTTCCTTTACATTCCCGCAGGCCTCCGCAATCTCACCGTGGGTGATCAGGATGGAGATAACCGGGACGACTTCGTCCTCGTCGCCGACAACGGTCTGGCGCTTATCCGGTCCACGGCTGTGGGCCTTCACCTGACCGTCGTCACCCGGCCACAAGCTGTAGGCGCCTTCAAGTCGGCACTGATCACGGACGCCGACTCGGACGGCCTCATCGATCTGATCGGTTTCCCGGCCGATGGAAAGGCTCTGGTCATCTATCAGGCAGCCGTTGCCGGAGGTTTCCTCAAGAAGCCCAGGGTGGAAGTGCCCTCGGACCCCAGCAATTACCAAGGCCCAGGAACCCTGGGAGTCCAGGTATTCGGCGCTGATCTCGACAATGACGGTGATCAGGACGCGCTGCTGCAGTTGCCTTCGGGCGACTCCTGGCTATCGCTGAACCATCCAGAAAAGAGCTTCGCACCAACGCGGCTGACCGTTGTCGACCAAGGAAAGGTCGGCGAAACAGGCTTCATCAAGCAACTGCTGACGGTTCAGATGCCGACATCGGTAACCACGCTGGGCCTGCAAGACGTCGAGGCTGCCGTCTTCTTGCAAGATCCGCAGAACAAGACCCGGTATCTCTACTGGGGCCGGGTCACTCCGCGCATCGATCTCAAGACCGGGACCGCCAGCTTCAGCATGTATTTCCAGACCAACAAGCAGAAGCTGCCGGCGATGATCTCTCAGGCTCAGCCGAACCAGTTCCAGAACGGTCTCACGGCCGGCGGCGAAGCTCTGCTTTCCATCCATGCCAAGCTCGGACCCAAGCGCTTCGAATCTTTGGCTGCGTTCCAAAAAGGTGGCGGAGGCAGCAAGTCCGCCAAGGGCGTCCAGTGGGCGGTCAAGCCGGCCCCACCCAAGCCTTCTCTCGACGACGAACTCCTGCCCTGGAACTGACAGGTTCTGCCACGGCGGGTCAGATAGCAGTCTTCGGGGAACGCCTGCGGACCCACCAGATCAAGAGTCGCACGAACCCCGCCAGAGCGATCGCCAGAGCCATCGGCGCAAGGAGCAGTGCCCACGAAGGCAGACCTCCGACCCAGCCTTCGCCCGGAGAGGCTAGCTGCCGGGGCGCAGCACCGTTGATCGCAAAACCCGCCCAGTAATGCGGGTGGGAGTAGTTAGCAGCGGCAGCGAGCACCTTGCGAGCTTCCGTCATCGCAGAAGCAGCTCGATGGCCCTGGC
>CAZIVO010000051.1:0-5441 GCA_964542765.1 uncultured candidatus Brocadiaceae bacterium
CGCGGACAGATCAGGATCTCATCGGTGTTCCAGCTGAACTTGCCGAACAAGGTCTTGGACATCGCCCGACCGAGCACTCTGGCCTGGGCCTTTGACATCTTGGTGGCCTTGGCCTGGGCTTCGAGCTCGAAGCTCAGCAGTTTGGCGAGTTCCCCGGGCTCGTCGAAGCGGATGGTGATGTGGCCCATGTCGACGCCAGTGGCCTTCTCGACCACCGGGACGACCTCGGCCTTGACGGCGTCGAGCATCTCCTGATCGATCTGGGCCGTCAGGTCAGCGACGAAGAGGATGACCAGGGTGAGGAGGAGCGGCGGTTTGAGCATGTGGGACCTCTTGGGGGCAGCGGACAACGAGGAATGCTACAGCCCCGGTTCGGGTTTCGGTTTGATCGGAATGGTCGGGCCTTGGTTTTCTTGTGGAGGATCAGCTTGATCAAGCGGCCCTGGGTTGTGGCAACTTGCCCCTAAATCCTGTTCGATCCATACCCCATGCTCCGCCTCACCTCCGCAGTCGGCTTGCTCGTCCTGTTAGGGCTCTGCTACCTGCTGTCACGTGATCGCAAGGCGGTTTCCGGTCGCCTGGTAGCCGTTGGATTGCTGATCCAGCTAGGACTCGGTGGCATCTTCATCTACTGGGACACTGGGAATGCCTGGCTCCGATCGGTTGGCGAGGCGGTCAAGGAGTTCCTTGAACTGTCGAAGGCGGGGAGTTCCTTTGTCTTCGGTCCGCTGGGGGCCGCCGATGGTGAAGGTTCTTTGGGCTTCCTCTTCGCGACTCAGGTTCTGCCCACTCTGATCTTCTTCTCTTCCTTCATCGCGGTTTTCTATCACCTCGGCGTCATGCAGATCATCGTCAAGGCGATGGCGATCGTGATGGCTCGGTTACTCGGAACATCAGGCGCAGAATCCTTGTCGGCCTGCAGCAACATCTTCGTCGGACAGACGGAGGCGCCTTTGGTGGTGCGGCCATTCCTGGCGCGCATGACGATGAGTGAACTCCACGCCATCATGACGGGAGGCTTTGCGACCATCGCCGGTGGTGTCTTCGCGCTTTACATCGGATTCGGTGCGGACGCCGGCCACTTGATCGTCGCCAGCGTCATGGCCGTGCCTGCCGGTCTGGTCTGCTCGAAGATCTTGTGGCCCGAGACCGAGGAGAGCGAAACCCTGGGGCGCGTGGTCTTGCCGGAGGGTAAGGATGCCAGCAATACCGTCGAGGCGGCAGCCAACGGCGCTCTCGACGGTCTCAAGCTGGCGTTGAATGTCGGCGCGATGCTGATCGCTTTCCTGAGCCTGGTCGCCGTGCTGAATCTGTGTTTGGGTTGGATCGAAGTCGGCCAAGCGCCACTGACGGTGGGGCGCTTGCTGGGCTGGTTGTTCAGCCCGATCGCGGCGGTCATGGGAGTGCAGTCGGACGAGATCTTGACGCTGGGCCAATTGCTGGGAACGAAGATCGCCTTGACTGAACTCATGGCCTACAAGGAGATGGGCGATCTGGTCGAGGCCGGTGCGATCTCGGATCGCACCAAGATGATCGCTTCCTTTGCTCTGTGTGGCTTTGCTAATTTTGCGTCCGTGGCGATCCAGATCGGCGGACTCAGCGCGATGGCGCCGGATCGCAAGACCGACCTGTCACGGCTGGCATTGCGAGCGATGGTAGCAGGCGCGATCGCGACCTGCATGACGGCCTGTATGGCGGGAGTCTTGCGTGATGCATGAAATGGAGCGGATCGAAGCGGCAGTTTCTTTCTTGCGGGAGCAGGGGGTTCATGATGCTCGGCTGTGTCTGGTGCTCGGCAGCGGCATGCGGAGTTTCGGCGAACGGCTGACCGGCCGTGTCGAGATTCCTTTCGGCTCGGTTCCCCACTGGCCGGGTCCCAAGGTCGAAGGCCACGGGGGTAGTGTCGTCATTGGCGATATCGGTGGATTGCGGGTCGCTTGCCTCACCGGTCGCGTGCATCTCTACGAGGGATGGGAACCGGCCGAGGTGGTCCGTGCGGTGAGGACGATGCGCCATTCGGGTATCGAGGATTTCGTGCTCACCAATGCGGCGGGCGGGCTTCACCCTGACTGGGCGCCCGGCACCTTGATGCTGATCTGCGATCATCTGAACATGACCGGCAGTTCGCCCTTGCTCGGTCCGAGCGATGCGGCGATGGGTCCTCGATTTCCTGACCAATCGAATGTTTACTCGCATGAGTTGCGTGGTGTCATGCGTGGCATTGATGCGGATCTGGTCGAAGGTGTCTATGTGGGCAATCTTGGTCCGAGCTACGAGACACCTGCTGAGGTGGCGATGGCGAGGAGTTTGGGGGGTGATGCTGTCGGCATGAGCACGGTGCATGAGGCGATGGCGCTCAATGCCATGGGTGGGCGGTTGGCCGGCGTTTCCTTGATCAGCAATCTCGCTGCCGGCATTTCCGGCGAACCGCTCGACCACGAGGAAGTGATCGCCGTGGGCAAACAAGCCGAGGGCAGGCTCACGACCCTGCTGACAGGATTTTGTGAGGCGATGTCATCATGATCGAAGAGTTGACGTTCCGCGGCTATCGACCAGGTGACGAGGAGGCCATCCTCGAGACTTTCAACATCGTGTTTCGTGAGGTTTGTGGCGAGAGCTTCGTCGATCGAAACATCGAGTTCTGGCGCTGGCAGTTCGAGGCGAATCCAGGTGGGCACCGGATCTCGCTCGCCGTGGCACCCGATGGAACCATCGCCGCGCAGTACGCTGGCGTCGTTTACTCGATGGCGACGAGTTACGGTGACTGTAACTTCATCCACATCGTCGACAGCATGGCGCACCCTGATTATCGCAAGGGTCTCAAGAAGCCTGGGCTGTTCGTGACGACGGCATATCCCTGGTTCGAGGACTGCTATGCACAGGGCGATGCGGTTCTCTACGGTTATCCGGTTCCGATTGCCGAGCGTATCGGACAGCGATATCTGGAATACAAGCGCTTGCGCGTCGTCGACTATCTCTGTCGTGACCTGAATGCCGTCGACGGTGCGAGTCCCGGCAGTGTTACCGTCGAACTTCTGGAAGGCTTTGGCTCCGAGGTAGATCTCTTGTTCGAGCGAGTTGCACGGGAGAAGCATTGCCTGACACGGCGTGACGCGAATTATCTCGATTGGCGATGGCGATCTATTCCTGGCGATGACTACGAGATCCTTGCGGCACGGCGTGATGGTGATCTTTGTGGTCTGGCGGTCTTGCGGCCCGAGCATGAACTCGTGCCGAACTCATGTTCGATTGCCGATTGGGTGGTGCCTGAAGAAGATGCGGAGACGGCCGATGCCCTGATCAACAGGGCGGCGGAGCGTGGTCGTGAGGGTGGCCGTGACACCTTGATGACGGTTTTTCCTGATCCCAGTCCCGAGTATGCACACATGTGTGCGGCGGGTTTCGAGGCCGTTCCATCGAAGACCTACATGGAGCGAAGGCTGACCCATCGCATCTATCACCCTGAGATGACGACCGAGTGGTTGGAGCAGAACTGGTGGTACACACTCGGGGATTCGGACCTGGTTTGACCGGGCGTTCAGGGAAGGAGGGGTCCTCTGCCAGGGCCGATTGGTGATGGGCGGCCATGTTGGATTTTCGACGCCCGTGCGAGTGTTGTTCCTGCTGGCTCTCGGCATGGCCTTCGTGGCCGTGGCGCTGTTGCGCATCGATGTCAGCGCTCTTCCCGAGACGAAGATCCTTCGTGATGATGCCTACTACTACTTCGCCTGGGCGCGAAATCTGGCAGCTGGCGCCGGCCCTTGCGTGACCGAAGACATCCCGACCAGCGGAGTGCATCTTCTGTGGGGACTCTTGCTCTCGGCGGTGGCCTGGTTCTTTGGCCCGGATGTGCTGCCACGAGCGGCTCAAGCTCTGGGGCTTTTGTTCCATTTCATGACCGCAGCGAGTTTGTGGGGAGGCCGCTGGGGGAGCGAGTCGCGGACTTTCAGGACCGCCTGCGCCATCGTGTTCCTCGGTTGTCCGCTGGTTCTGACGGAGGCACAGAATGGTCAAGAGACGGCACTGGCAGGTCTTGTGCTGGTCCTTTTCTTCCGGTCTGCGCGGGCGGGCGGACTCTGGTTCATGGCCATGGGGATCCTCCTGGTCTTCGCGCGCAGTGATCTGTTCCTTCTCCTGGTGGCGGTCGCGGTCTGGCGAGATGGTTTCAGCTTCCGCTCCATCCTAACTCCGGCATGTGCGCTGGGCTGCTATATCGTCGCCAATGTCGTGATCGCCGGGCATCCCTTGCAGGACTCAGCGCAGCCGATGGCCTGGCTGTTCAAGGAGCGGTATGCGGCGCATCCCGAACTGCGCGAGGCCGGCTTGTGGTGGTGGCTGCGTCCGGTCTTTCTGGGAGGACCTTACGGGTTGGTTTCTCCGATCCTGGGCGGAGCCTTTTTGTTCGCGGCTCTCGACCGGTGGACCGTTTTCCGTGATTCGGCGCTTGGATTCATTTTATTGATCGGCATGGCTTGGATCATCGGCGCCTCCGATGTTCTGGTGCCGGCTCTGGCCTTCATGCTTTTGTTGTTCGTTGGCCGTCGTGGAGAGTCGGAGCACGCTCCGCTCGCGTTACCGATCATGGTCGGTTTCGTGGGTATCGTCTTCTTGCATTACGTGCTACGACATTACCCACGGCCTTACTATTTCGTCCCCATGGCAGTCCCGGGTGTGATGGCTTTGTCTTATCTGGGAGCGAGAAATGCTCGGTTGGCCTGGTTGACGGTGATGGTTGCCGGCGTCTTCAACATCGTAGCTGCTTGTCAGAAGCCAATCGGGTGGCCGCATCACGAGGAGATGACGATGTCCGGTCGTTACCTCAGCCGTCTGCTGGAAGGAGTGGGGGACGAGTCGATTGGATGTTTCAATTCCGGACTCGTGGCCTGGCATCACCAGGGTCGTGTTGTCAATCTTGATGGGGTCGTCAACCGTGAAGCCTTCGATGCCTTGCGAGAGGGCGCGCTGGGTGAATATCTCGACCGGCAAGGAATCCGATTCCTGATCGATGTTTCCTCGCAGTTCGCCTTCGAGAGTTCCTGGCCCCATGCCAGCGGCCGCTACTTCGGTGGTGGTTTCGATCGGAAACGAGATTTGAAGGCGGTGGCACGCTTCCACGTCGCCGGTGTTGAGTGGCCGACCGATGAGGAGGCTTACTGGACACTCTACTGGCGGATGGGCCATGGCCCTGCACCGGTATTGCCCACGCGTGCGATCGTCCTCGGGGAGTCGCCCGATGGCGGTCGCTACATCGCCTGGCCAGGTCGGGATGGGGTTGAATTGTCAGCGGAATCTTCGGGATCCCCCGGTTCAGGGCAGGTTATGGCGATTGGCGACCGAGACCTCGTATTCGTGTTGAAGGTGGAGCCAGCATCTACGCGGATCGAATTGCGGGAAAGCGATCGAGAAGAGCCGATCCTCGTTCTCGAACCCTTGTGAGGCAG
>CAZIVO010000051.1:5451-23765 GCA_964542765.1 uncultured candidatus Brocadiaceae bacterium
GCTTTCCTTGCATCCTTTGGGTGGTGGCAGTTGGGTTTTGATAGACCGGGGGCAGACATGCACAAGACGACGCTTCAGGAGCAATTCATCCGTGATCAGGTCCGTTACGGAGCGACGGGAGAGCTGTCGACGATCCTCAATCGTTTGAGCCTCGCCGGCCGCATGATCGCATCGGAAATCATGCGCGCCGGTTTTGTCGGCAGGCTTGGTTATACCGGCGAGAAGAACGTCCAGGGTGAGGAGGTGCGCGCTCTCGATGTGATCGGGAATAGTATCGTCAATCAGGTCTTCGAGCGTATGGACCTTGTCAGCTGTCTCGCTTCCGAGGAGATGGATGATATTCATTACTTCTCGGACCATCGCCATGGCAAGTATGTCATCTTGCATGATCCGATCGATGGATCGGGCAATGTCGACATCAATGGATCGATGGGTACCATCTTCAGTATCCATCAACGCAGGTCGTCGGGGGCGAGAGCGGAGTTGTCGGACTTTTTGCGGAAAGGCTCCGAGCAGATTGCCGCGGGGTACATCTTCTATGGCCCATCGACGATGTTCGTTTATTCATCGGGTGGTCCGGTGCATGGATTCACCCTG
This sequence comes from uncultured candidatus Brocadiaceae bacterium, assembly GCA_964542765.1. Taxonomy (GTDB): domain Bacteria; phylum Planctomycetota; class UBA1135; order UBA1135; family UBA2386; genus CAZIVO01. The sequence goes on from CAZIVO010000051.1 coordinate 6,049, forward strand.
GACCGTTCGATCGGCACCTTTTTCTTGACGCATCCAGATATGAGTTTTCCCGCGGGAGTGGGGAGCTATGCCGTCAATGAGGCAAACCAGAGCAAGTGGGATGACAAGACCCGAGATGCTGTGCGCCGTTTCAGGGAGGGAGAGACGAGGTGCGGCAAGCGATCATCTCGGTACGTGGGGGCGCTGGTTGCCGATTTCCATCGCACACTCGTTCAGGGTGGGATCTACATGTATCCGGGCGAGGTTGCCCGGCCCGAAGGAAAGCTGCGACTGCTTTACGAGTGCTCACCCTTGGGTTTCGTTGCCAAGCATGCTGGCGGCCATGCCAGCGATGGTGTCGGGGACATCCTCGATAAGGAACCGGAGGAACTCCACCAGAGGTCACCGCTTTTCATCGGTGCCAAGGACGATGTGACCGAGGTTCTCGAGTTGCTCGGGTGAGCGAGCCGCCAGCCGAAGCCTTGGCCATCGGAGCCCCGGCACCGTTTCGAGTCCTTGATCAGGTGGAGAGAGGTTGGGGCCGCGAAGCGGCGGTCGGCGTCACCCCGGTTTGTGCCTGACCGATCAGTTGTCGTTGGAGTTGATCTGGATGTTCAACTGATACTTGGCGTGTCCCGTGGAGAGGGTGAACTCTTGCTTGGTCTTGGCGAAATCCGCGATTTGCAGTAGCGGGTTCTCGAGCGTTTGCCTGGCTGCCATGGCCTGGTAACGGCCGGGGGGGATCCGTTTGCTGAAAATGAATTGCCCCTCGTTGTCGGTGATGGCCTCCGCATTGAAGCCGTTGGTCGGCATCTGCAGATCTGGATTGTGCGCAGAGCTGACGGTGACCTTGACCTGCGCCGCGGGCTTGCCGTCGACACGGACGATTCCGCTGATCACGGTACCGCGTTGCATGACAAGCGTCGGGATTGTGGTTGTCTGGCCGATTTGGATGGCGTGACCCTTCTTGAAGACATCGTAGTAGTCCGCATGTGCGAACTTCAGCTGGTAGGTTCCAGGGTTGAGCAGGGTGAAGCGGTAGGCTCCTTGCGCGTCTGTCTTGCCCGAAGTTCTCGTCACCTTGAAGGGGATGATGCCCGCAAACATCTTGGTGAAAGGGTTCTCATCCAGATGGTTGGGCAAGGTCACCACCGTTACTCCCGGCAGTGGTTTGCCGCTTCGGTCCATGACGATGCCCTCGATGGTGCCACCTTCGTTCATGGTGACTTCGACGAGGGGCTCGTCGCCACCGATGGTGACGGAGAAGGGAGCCGAGAAGGACTTTGCATACCCCTTGGCATTCACCTGGAAGACATAGGAGCCAGGATCGATTCCTTCGACCAGGGTGACACCGTCCCGATCCGGTCGCGCTTGTCGAGGCGGAATGTCCGTCTGCCCGTACTGCTCCTGATTCTCGAAGTAGCTCTTGAGAGTCAGGGTGTAGCTTCGCAGCAGAGCCCCGTTGCGTCCTGATACCCGGATCCGAGCACCCCCTTGGCTTTCGAGGACGAGTTCGAGGTTGGTCTGGCCCGCCGGGACTGGTCGTTCCTCCTTACGGACGTAGCCAGGGGCCACCGCACTCATCAGATAGGGGCCTTCCACGAGGCCGATGATCGAGAAGTTTCCCTGGCGATCGGAGCGTGTTTGCCCGGTGGCCGGGGTCTTGCTGCTGATGGCGCTGGCTTCGACCTTTGCGTTTGCCACCGGGGCACCGTCCGCATCGATGACGACGCCGGCGATCGCCAGTCCCTTGGGCAGTTCGAAGTTGATGATGTTCTCGCTGCCCTCAGCGATGGCAGTATTGACCTTTTCGATACGTGCGTAGCCAGGTGCTACAGCCGAGATGCTGACGATTCCTGAGGGGGCATTTTCGACTCGAAAGTAACCGGTGTGATCGACCTTCGCACTGAGGCCATACTCACGACCGGGTGTAGGACTGATTTCGGGGAAGCCCGTGTTGCTTTTGAGTTGGACTACGGCATTCGGCACTGGCAGACCGGTGCTTCCTTCGATGGTGACATGGCCGGCGACCATCATCCCTCTTTGCATCTGGATGCGGCCGGCGTTGTACCACTGCTTGGGCTGAATGAGAAGTCCTGGGATCTTGCTCTCGACGAAGCGGTCGCTGATGACGCGAAGTTCCAAGGTCTTGTCCGGGTCCGGTGTGCGCAGACCAAGCGCGAACTCACCATTGCGATCGGTGGTGCCGGTGGCGATGGGAGGGATGATCACACCTTGGTTGGCTTGTTTGAGCATCCGGAAGAGGTTGGTGTGGCTTGCTTCCATCAGGAACACGGGGGTTCCGGCAATCGGCTTGCCCGCCGGATCGACCACAACTCCTTCCACTCCTTGTGGAAGATCTGAGCCCGCATCGTTGTGCTTCAATGCGACCCGCTCGGGAGTCGGTTTCTGTTTGGATTGTGACGAAATCTCTGTGGGTTGATTGTCAGGCGATGTCGTGGGATCGGTTGAGGTCGGGGTTTCCGGACCCGACATGCCGGGCAGTTGATCGAGAGGATCGTTGCCTCCACCGGTAGCAAAGAAATACCCTCCCGTGGCGACGAGAGCGATCAGGACGATGAGCAGGAGAGTTTTGGTGTTCATTGCAGGAGATTGAGTTTTGGACTCGATTCAGCCGTGTTTGAGTGAGCTATTTTGCTCGGTGCTCCTTGGCGCTTTGTCCGAGTAGGGAGTCTGCTTTGGTTCCCGGAGCGATCAGAAATGGCGTCTGGGATATTTGCCACCTCGTATCTTGTCGGGAAACAGACGGCTCGGCCTGTGGATTATTCCCGTTTCCGGACCGCAGATCCCGCCTTTCCTCCTACTTCGATCATCAGGGGGGGGCTATCCCTGGGCACGGGAGGGGAACTGGCGTTGCCCAGGTCCGAAACTACCTCTACCCGGTAAAGCCCTTCAGAAAGGCCGTGCAGGGCGAAGTAGCCCCTCTCGTCGGTGCGGGTGCCGGCAAGCCTGGAACCGTCACTGAGGATCACGGGGAGGCCTTGACGGGAGAGGGCTCGGACTCGGGCCCCGGCCAGTGGTCGCCCTTTGCAGGTCACGAACCCACAGGGACCTGTCCGGGGGAGGATGCGGATGATTCGAGGTTCTGACTCCGGCAGGACGGGGATCGCATCGAATTCCATGATGCCGTGCGAGTGGCTTTCCACGAGGAGATGATGGCCGCCCCGTGGGAGACCGGAGAGTTCGAAGGTGCCGTCTTTGGCCGTTTGGCCGACGGTCACGATACCGCTTGCGAGGGTTGTTGTGCGCAGGCGTGCCCGTCCGATCGGCCGACCCTCTCCGTCGATGATCCGTCCATGCAGAGAGTGGCCGGGGAACATCTGGACACGGATCTCCTGGGTTCGAACCGAAGAAGGACGGCAGAGAATTTCGCGTTCGGAGGTGATGACTCCGGTTGCCTCGACTCTCAGACTCATGGCGCCATCGGGAATTCCGTGGAAGGTTGCGGTGCCATTAGCTTCCGTTCGTGCACGCCAGGAGGATGTGCTCGATGAAACACCGGGCATGGAAGTCTCGCGCCCGATCAAGTCAAGTTCGCATCGCGCTCCTGCAAGGGGTAGTCCCCCGAACTCGATGTTCACAAGCAACTTTGGACCACGACGCAAGATCAGATCGCCGAGGTTGCGGCGGTCGTTGGGATCGAGGTGAAGGCCGAAGACTGCCACCGTGGGAGGCCAGTCCGGGTGTGCTAGCTCGATGGTCAAGGGGAGGTTGGCGGGTGCCGTCAAGTGGAACTTGCCATCGGCTGTGGTTTGTGCCGAGCGAACTCGGGCATGTCCCTGGACTCGCACACCGATGGTGCAATTTGCGATTGGCGTGATGTTCGCATCGACGATTCGGCCTTCGATGTGGCTGATAGGTGTGCTGGAAATTTCCTCGCTGGCGGGCCTTCGGCCGGAGGTAACCGGTCCGGGATGGTCAGGGATCGAAGGGGTGTCTGGATCTTCGAGGTTGGGCAGCGCCGGCGCTGGTTTGGCATCATCGTATTTGGGCGACAGACCTTGATCGATCAGCAGCCATGCTGCGAGGACTGCGGCCGCTATCCATGCCGCCAGATATGCTCGACTGGGGCTTCCGGATGGTTTTCTCGGATCGGAATGTTTACTTGCTCTGATCAAAGCTTTGGTTCGACTGGATTGTCGGCACGGCCACAGTATCGTTTCCGGCCCATTTCTCCGACCGAACGGTCAACAACCGTCTGCAAGATATGAGCAAAGCGCTGAATGACCTCGAGATTGCGCGCACCGCGAAGTTGCGCCCTCTCGAAGATGTCGCTCGGACCCTGGATCTTCTGCCCGAGGATCTGGAGATGTACGGACGGACCAAGGCCAAGGTTGATCTCGGGGTCCTGGATCGGCCGACTGGCCGGACGCCGGGTAAGTACGTTCTCGTGACAGCGATCACGCCGACTCCCCTGGGGGAAGGCAAGACCTTGCATGCGGTCGGCCTTTCGATGTCGCTCAATCGCATTGGGAAAAAATCGGTTTGCACGATCCGGCAACCGTCGATGGGCCCTGTCTTCGGAATCAAGGGCGGTGCTGCGGGTGGTGGCTATTGCCAGGTCATCCCGCCCGAAGAGTTCAACCTTCATCTCACCGGCGACTTTCATGCCGTGACGGCAGCGAACAACTTGCTGGCGGCATTTCTCGACACCTCGTTGATTTTCGATAACCCGCATGACATCGATCCCGAGAGTATCACCTGGCGAAGGGTCATGGACATGAATGATCGCGCCCTTCGAGATATCGAGATCGGTCTCGGTGGCTCGATGAATGGCGTGCCGAGAAGGACTGGTTTCGATATCACTGCGGCCAGCGAAGTCATGGCGGCCCTGGGTCTTTCGGAAGATCTCAAGAATCTGAGGCGGCGCCTATCCAGGATCGTTGTGGGCAGCGATTCAATCGGTAAGCCGGTGACGGCCGGGACGCTGCGTGCCGCAGGCGCAATGGCAGCGCTCTTGAAGGACGCCATCAAGCCCACCTTGATGCAGACGTTGGAAGGTACGCCGGCCCTGATTCATACGGGTCCGTTTGCGAATATCGCGCATGGCAACTCGTCGATCGTTGCCGATCGTATAGGCCTCCGCTCGACGGATTTTGTGGTTACCGAGGCGGGCTTTGGCGCGGACATGGGTGCCGAGAAGTTCTTCAACATCAAGTGCCGGATTGCTGGTTTCCGTCCCGATGTTGCCGTGCTGGTGGCCACCGTGCGTGCGCTGAAAATGCACTCGGGAAGATTCCATGTGGTGGGTGGCAAGCCATTGCCGCCGGAGATGTTGCGAGAAGATCTCGATGCCGTCCGTGCTGGTTTGGTGAATCTCGAGAAGCAGATCGAAAATGTGCGACTGCACGGAGTACCAGTGGTTGTTGCGATCAATCATTTTCCAACGGACACGGCTGCCGAGACCGAACTGGTTCGCGAGGCAGCCTTGGCGGCGGGTGCGCAGGCAGCGGAAGTCACGAAGTTCTTCACGGATGGGGGTGCGGGTGGTGAGGAGCTGGCGAATGCGGTGGCCGAAGCGGCCGACAGTGAGTCGGACTTCCAACTCCTCTATCCAGACGATATGCGGCTCAGCGAGAAGATCGAAACGATTGCCACGAAGATCTACGGTGCCCGTAGCGTCGAGTATTCAGACCTTGCTCGAGATCAACTCAGTCGATACGAGGAACTCGGTTGGGGGACCTTGCCGATCTGCATGGCAAAGACGCAGTATTCCCTGTCCCACGATCCCAAGATGAAGGGCCGCCCATCGGATTTCATCTTCCCGATCCAGGAGGTGCGTGTTTCGGCTGGAGCAGGTTTCGTGTACCCGCTGGCCGGGAAGATCATGACCATGCCCGGCCTTGGCCGCAGGCCGGGCGGGATGCAGATCGACCTCGATGAAGATGATCAGATCGTTGGTATGTTCTGAGGCCCTCAAGGGCGCAAGAACATCACGATGTTATCGGAGCAGCGCTGGTCAGAGCGGCCTCGATCTTCTTTGTCAGGCGTTCGGCTGTGAACCCATACTCCCGGGTGAGCACGTCTGCCGGAGCGCTTGCGCCGAAGGTCGAGACGCCAAGGACGTTATCGAGATTGCCGGTGAACTGGCACCAGGGCTCCGGTCGGCCCATTTCGACAGCAATGGTCGGTATGTGTGCCGGAAGAAGCGACTGCTGATATGCGGCATCCTGCGAGAGGAACAGCTCCACGCAAGGCATGCTGACCACGCGCAGCACGATGCCGTTCGTTGCCATCAATTTTGCGGTAGCGAGAGCCAGTGAAACCTCGGCGCCGGTCGCGATGATCACTGCTTGTGGCGACGCTGAGGGTTCCAGAAGGGCGTACCCTCCGCGGAGCATGTCGGCCGGTTGAAACCCCTCTGGCCGGTCCAGGACCGGTACGTTTTGACGGGTCAGCGATAGGGCGACGGGGCCATCGTGGCGCTGCAGGAGATGGGTCCAGGCGGCTGCGGTTTCATGGCCGTCAGCTGGTCGAAACACGTGCAAGTTGGGAATCGACCGCAGTGCCGCAAGATGTTCTATGGGCTGATGTGTCGGGCCGTCTTCGCCAACCATCAAGCTGTCGTGGGTATAGACGAAACCGGCTCGGATACCCATCAGAGCTGCCAGTCTCACCGCCGGCCGCATGTAGTCGTGGAACACCATGAAGGTGCTGGTGATGGGCAGGAATCCACCGTGCAGGGCCATTCCATTCGCGATCGAACCCATGGCGTGTTCGCGCACTCCGAAGTGGATGTTCCGTCCCGCGTAGTCATTCTTGCGGACGGCGCCGGAACTGTTGATCGTGGTCTTGGTCGACGGTTCGAGGTCGGCGGAGCCGCCGATCAACGAGGGAACGAGTTCGGCAGCTTGCTGCAGGACCTTGCCGGAGGTGACTCTGGTCGCGGCTGCATCGACGCCCGCGGCCTCGATGAGTTGGTCGAGGCAGGTTTCGGGGATGCGCTGCTCGAGGAATGCATCGTGGGTCGCCGCTCGCTCAGGATCAGCTTCACGCCACTGCTCTTGGCTTGCCATCCACTCTGTCCGAAGAGTTTCGTTTTCAATGGCGTGCTCGGCGAAGGTGGATCGCACCTCGTCGGGCACCCAGAATTCTTCGGCGGGCAAACCCAGCGCAACCTTGGTTGCAGCTACTTCATCAGCTCCGAGGGCGGCGCCGTGCGCAGCGGCGGAGTCGACCTTGTTGGGGCTGCCGTAGCCGATATGAGTGCGGCAGACTACAAGGGTAGGCCTTTCTGATTCATCGGTGGCTTCCTGCAGCGCTCGCCGGATCTCATGGTGGTCGTGTCCGTCAGCATGAAGGACGCGCCAGCCCATGCTCTCGAATCGTCGGGGGACGTCTTCGGAGAATGCCAGGTCGGTTTCGCCTGCAATCGTGATGTTGTTGTCGTCGTACAGATAGACGAGGTTGGAAAGTCCGAGGTGGCCGGCTATGGATGCAGATTCTGCGCTGAGGCCCTCCATCAGATCACCATCGGAAACGATGCCGAACACCCTGGTATCGAAGGTGCTATTGGCGAAGTGAGCGGCTTCCATGCGGGCGGCCAAGGCCATACCAACGCCGTTAGCAAAACCCTGGCCGAGCGGGCCGGTGGTCGTTTCGACTCCCGGTGTCACGCCGTATTCAGGATGCCCTGGAGTTTGACTGTGCAACTGGCGGAAGTTGCGGAGATCCTCGATCGTCAGGCCGAAGTCTGTGAGGTGGAGCATCGAGTAGAGCAGCATGGAACCATGGCCCGCGGAGAGGACGAAGCGATCGCGACCGCGCCACTGTGGGTCCTTTGGGCTGTAGCGAAGAAACTCGAGCCAGAGTACGCTCGCCACGTCGGCCATTCCCATCGGCAGTCCGGGATGGCCGCAACCGGCTTTCTCGACGGCGTCCATGGACAGGCCGCGAATGGTGTTGGCGGTGAGCCGGAGAAGATCATTGCTGCGTTCGCTCATATTTCCCTGCTGCCTCCCTGGACCGAGGGAGGTTCCTATCGTTGTAACAACTCGATGCCTTGACTCGGTGCACAGCCTAGCCCACAAAAGCCCCGGCGTCCGTAGCGACCAACTCAAATTAGGATCGGTGTCACGGTGATGCTGCGTGGGGTCTCAGCCTCACCCGTTCGAATTCAGGGTCAGGTCGGGTCGTCGCGACCTCTACATCGAGATTTCTTTGCTGTGATCGGATCGGTCAGTTCGGAGAAAAATCCTGCGGAGGCAGGCTCTCTGTAGCTGTTCGGGCTGATGAGCATCGTGGCAGTGGCAGGCTCCGGAAGCTCCGCCAGGAAGGCCAGAGTTGGCCTAGTGCCCCTCTTTGATCAGGTTCGTGTTCCATTTTGGGATCCGGATCTCCAGGACGCCGCCCTCCGGTAAACGTTCGATGCGGGTCTGGCATCCCAGCCGACTTGTCAGATCAACATCGCGGGCCTCGTCGAGTTGGTCCTCTTCGTCTTCGCTTGTTTCGTTCAGTGCTTTGGCCCCGTCGAGGACCTTGATGTGGCAGGTCGAGCATGCGCAGGCTCCTCCACACGCATGATCGAGATCGACACCATGGGCATGAGCAACATCGAGGATGCAATCGCCGATCGCCGCCGCGATGTCGCCGACATCGGGATGATCGAGGAACCGTATGGTGACCTTTTCGCTCATTCCACTTTCTCGTTCAGAGCCTTGGCTACTGCTGAACTGATGACATCATCGGCAATCATTTGGGTCAGCTGCGAAAGCGCTTCGATGGCCGTGCTCAATGCTGCATCGTCAGCCTTGTCGAGTTGTGTTTCGACTTCGCGTGCGGCCTTCTCTATTCCGTAGGTCTGGTCCGGCGGGAGATCAGCTAGCTTCAGCGAGCTTCGGGTGCCCTTGACCATGGCTTGTGCTTTGTTGCGTAACTCGATGGTCTCGCGCTTTGCCATGTCGTCGCCGGCATGTTCGAGGCTCTCGTGCATGATCGAATTGACTTCGTCTCTGGTCAGTCCGAACGAAGGGACAACCTGGATGCGGGCCTCGATGCCGGTGCGAATTTCTTTCGCGGTCACTGCAAGGACCCCATCGGCATCGATGAGAAAGGTGACAGCGATCCGAGGCAAGCCGGCGGGTGCCGGCGGGATCCCACTCAGCTTGAAGGAGCCGAGGTGGCGGCAATCCTCGGTCAATTCGCGCTCGCCCTGATAGATGTTGATGTTGACGCCGGTTTGATTGTCGGCCTGGGTGGAGAACTCCTCGGTGACGCTGGTCGGGATGGTCGCGTTGCGCATGATCAATTTGGAGACAACACCGCCCATGGTCTCGATGCCGAGCGACAGGGGGATCACGTCGAGGAGCAAGAGGGATCGATTTTCGCCGGCGAGCACATCGGCCTGGAGAGCAGCCCCGATCGCGATGGCCTGATCCGGGTCAATGTCGGTTTGCGGCGTCTTCTTGGTCAAGTTCGCCAACATCTGTCTTACCAGGGGGATACGAGTCGAGCCCCCGACCAGGACGATATCGTCGATTTCATCCATGGCGATGCCGGCGTCCTGGATTGCGCGTTGACAGCAGGCGAGGGTCTCCTCGACCAGCGGAGTGGCGAGTTCTTCGAACTCCGTTCGGGTGATCTTCAGACTCGTTGCTTCGCCTTTGCCGAGGTCGATTTCGAGCGTCGCTTCGACATCGTCAGACAGCTGGATCTTCAAGTTTTCCGCAGAATGCTTGATCGCGCGGAGCGCGCTTTCAGGATGGTTGATCCCGCTCCGCACTCGTAATTCGGAGAGGACTCGGTCCGCGAGGAGGCGATCGAAATCGTCACCTCCTAGGTGAGTGTTTCCGGCCGTCGAGAGCACGCGGAATACGCCATCTTTGATCTTGAGGATGGAGACGTCGAAGGTGCCACCGCCGAGATCGTAGACCAGAACGATGCCGTCCTTGCTGCCGTCGATGCCGTAAGCGAGCGCCGCCGCGGTAGGCTCATTGATGATCCGCAGGCAATTGAGGCCGGCCAGAGAGGCTGCATCCTTGGTTGCCTGTCTTTGTGCGTCGTCGAAGTATGCGGGAACAGTGATGACAACATCAGCCACCTCTGCGCCCAGCGCAGCCTCTGCCTTGGTCTTGACCTCGGTGAGGATCATCGCCGAGATCTCTTCGGGTGAGTATTGTCGACCGTCGATCTCGACCCGCGCCAGTTGGCGTTCGCTGAGGACGACGGGATAGGGAAGATGTTCTGCCTCTCGGCGTGCCGATTCTCCTGCCTGTCCGATCAGACGTTTGATGGAGAAGACGGTTCGAGATGGTTGTTCGAGGAGTTGATCCTTGGCGGCGTCGCCAATCAGGGCGGCGCTGCCGTCTGCAGGAAAGAAGGCGATGGAGGGGGTCAGGGCTTGACCGGTCTGATCTCGAAGCACGATGGCCGCGTCCCGACCCTTGACCGCGGCGAGGCTGTTGCTGGTGCCGAGGTCGATGCCGAGGATGAGCCGGGGGTCGCCTGATGGGGTCACGGGAGGTTTCTCAGGTCCCCGACCGCTTTGCGGTGGTATTTCGATTGGTGAAACAAGACGGCGGCTTCTTCCCACCGCTTGTCGATGACCAGCGCGTGGAGTTGTTCGAGTGACTTTGTGACCCGCGACTCGAGTTGCTCGCGGAGCGAGGCTCTCTCTTCATCGGTTGCTTTGGCGATGGTCTCGGTTTGGTCCATCATCTCCATCAAGAACATGGGGCAGAGATCCTTGGATCGTTCGATGGTTCCGGTCTGGCCCCTTTCGATCAGGATCCTGGCGCGTGTCCATGGGTCGGAAAGGGCTCGGTAAGCGTCGTTGATGTCGGCCGAACGTGCCACGACGGCCGCGTGTTTCTGTGGGTTGGCGTCATGGTGGAAGTCGGGGTGACATTCCCGCGAGCGCTGGAGGTAGGCGCGCTCAAGTTCTCCGAGATCGAGATCCATCTTCGGTGGAAGTTCAAGAACCTCGAAGGGGTTCATTCGTGTTCAGGCCGAGAAGGAACTGCCGCAGCCGCAGGAGCCCGTGGCTTGCGGGTTTTCGAAAACGAAACCGCGGTTGAGCAGACCGTCGTTGAAGTCGATCGTCATGCCGCCAACGAAGAACTCGCTCTTCTTGTCGATGATGAGCTTGACTCCATGCGATTCAAATTCCAGGTCGAATTCCGTTGGGCCTTCCTTGTCGAAGTCGAGGATGTAGGTCAGGCCGCTGCAGCCACCGCCCTTGGCGCCGACTCGCAGCCATGTTCTGGTGGGATCGAAACTTTGCTCGGTGAAGACGCGGCCGATCTCCTTTGCGGACCGTTCCGTCAAGCGGACGCCACGATCACCTTCGACGGTTGTGTCTTCTGCGGTTTTGCTGTTGTCAGCCATGTCTTTACTCGGGTGTTCCGTCTTCAGCGTCTTTGTCGGTCTGTTTTTGACGATAGTCCTTGATGGCGGCCTTGATTGCATCTTCGGCGAGGACGGAGCAGTGCACCTTGACCGGTGGCAGGGAAAGTTCCTCGACGATCTGCGTATTTCGGATGGTTTCGGCATCGCCGACAGCAGTTCCCTTGAGCCATTCGGTGGCGAGGGATGATGAGGCGATGGCAGAGCCACAGCCATAGGTCTTGAACTTGGCATCGATGATGGTGCCGTCATCGTCGACCTCGATTTGCAGTTTCATGACGTCACCACACTCGGGGGCACCAACCATGCCGGTGCCGACATTGTCGGCGTCTTTGTCGAGAGAGCCGACATTGCGTGGGTTGTTGTAGTGGTCGAGGACCTTGTCGCTATATGCCATGATTTGATCTCAGTTATGTGTCCATTCAATTTTAGATGGGTCGATACCCTCTTGAACCATCTCCCACAGTGGGGACATTTCACGCAGTCGCTGAACTTCGTCGCAGACGCGCCCTACCACGTAGTCGATCTCTTCTTCGGTGTTGAATCGGCCGAGTGAGAAGCGGATTGAACTGTGCGCCAATTCATCGCCGAGACCGAGGCATTTGAGCACGTAACTCGGCTCCAGGCTGGCGGAGGTGCAGGCTGACCCCGACGAGATGGCTATGTCTTTCAGCCCCATGATCAAGGACTCACCCTCCACGTAGGGGAAGGAGATATTGGTCAGGTGCGGCAGGCGGTGTTCTTCGTTGCCGTTCAACACGGCGTCCGGCAGGCGTTCCAGGACTCCTTGTTGGAGCCGGTCCCGCAGTTTCGAGAGGTGCGTGACCTCTGCGTCGAATTCGGTTCTGGCGAGGCGCGCGGCTTCGCCCATGCCGATGATCCCGGTCACGTTGAGGGTGCCTGAGCGCATGCCGCGTTCGTGACCGCCGCCATCGAGGATAGGAGACAGTCGAACGCGCGGTTTCTTGCGGCGGACGTAGAGGCAGCCGACTCCCTTGGGCCCGTAGAACTTGTGCGCCGACAAGGACAGGAGGTCGACGTTTTGCGCGATGACATCGAGCGGGACCTTGCCAGCGGCCTGGGTGGCGTCGGTGTGGAACAGGACACCTTTCTCCTTGGCGATGGCGCCGATTTCGGCGATCGGGTGCAGCGTGCCAATTTCGTTGTTCGCCGCCATCAGCGAGATGAGGATGGTTTCATCCCGGATGGTTTCGCGCAGATGTTCGAGGTCGATCCGGCCGGTTCCATCGACCTCAAGATAGGTCACATCGTAGCCTTGGGTCTCGAGGAACTTCATCGGGTCGAGCACAGCCTTGTGCTCGGTGACACAGGTGATCAGGTGGTTGCCCTTGGGGCGGTACATTGTCGCCGCCCCCTTGATTGCCAGATTGTTGGCTTCGGTTGATCCGCTGGTCCAGATGATCTCCTTGGAGATTGCGCCGATCAACTGGGCAACTTCTTCGCGCGCCTGTTCGATAGCCGCCTCGGCTGCCCAGCCGAAGACGTGGTTGCGGCTGGCGGCATTGCCGTACTGTTTGCTGAAGAACGGCAAGAGCTTCTCGACGACACGAGGGTCGCAGGGGGTCGTCGCACTGTAGTCCATGTAGACCGGTGTCTCGACCGTCATCTCTGGCCTCCGATTGCAGGTAGGGGCGAGGGTGGGGTGGCGCAGCTGCGCAACGGTTCCTCTTTGATTTCGATGAGTTCGCCGAGAGTCGTGTTTTCGAGCACGCGCGCGATTCTCTGATGGAGCAGCCGCATGGCGTGCTTCGATGCACAAAGGCTGTTGATGTTGCAACTGTGGCTCAGGTCTTCGGGATCGTCGGTCAAGGGGGTGCCAGCGAGGTTGGTCGCACAGTCGACGAGAACAAAAGACCCCATGATCGGCTCAAGAATCTCTCGCAGGCTCATCTCCTTGGCCGGTACGGCGAGTCGGTAGCCACCGCGGATACCCCTGGTCGACTCCAGCAGGCCGGCCTGCGTGAGCAGTTTGAGGAGATTGGCGATGACCGAGCGGTTGATATTGCTATGGTCAGCAACTTCCTGGGCACTCACCACGCAGGCGCTGCCAGCAACGGCTCCCTGTCTCGACAGGAAGCCCAGTATGAAAATGGCGTAGTCGCCTTTCTTTGAGATTCGAAACATCTTGGTCAGCGCCCGGCAGGCCGAACCCGGTACACGGCTCCACAAAAGAGGGCCTGTTCAGGGCTATATACGACTGTATCGGTTAATAAAGCCCCGCAGAAGGGCTATTTCTAAACATTCCAACTCCCCCATGCGGATTCGAGACATTTTTCCCGAGCCACTGATGGCGCAGGGGCCCTGGTCGCGTGATGCGGCTGATCGCCAGTTGATCGGGGTTTCAGGCCCTGACGCCCTCGATTTCCTCCAGCGCTTGTGTTCCCAGGACCTCGAAAGGATCGGCGACCACGCCAGCCGACCGGCGACCTTTCTCGATGGCAAGGGAAAGCTCTTGGCCACCTGCCTGATCGCCAAGGGTGCCGGAGGTTTCTGGCTGGAAACCGATGCTGATCAGGCCCATGGGTTGCTCGAGTATCTGGATCGCTATCATTTCGTCGAGGATCTTGAACTGCACGGCCCGGACGAATTCATGTGCGGTGAGTTGATGGGCCCGGGTTCGCTGGCGATGGCCGGGGTGGGGGCCGGAAAGGTCGTGGAAAACGACGGCGCCATCTTGATCACCGGTGAGCGATACGGCCTGGAGTGGGCGAGATGGCATGCTCGGAAAGGCGGGCCGAATCCGCCGTGGACCGGCGCGAACCCGGGGGCTCTCACCGACTCGCTTGCGGAGGCCTTGAGGATCTGCGCGGGCATCGTGAGGGTGGGCATGGATACCGAGCCGACGACCCTGGGGCCCGAGGCGAACCTCGACGATCATATTTCCTTGACCAAGGGTTGCTACACGGGGCAAGAGGTGGTCGCCCGCATCGATACCTATGGCCATGTGAATCGGCTTCTGTGTCCATTGCGTCTCGCCAGTTGTGACGAGATCGTTGTCGGAACCAATCTGGTTGAGACCGAGGAGGGGCAGCCCGTCGGCAGGGTCATGACGACATCGCAGATCCCCGGCGCCGACTTCAAAGTTGGTTTGGGATTCCTGCCCGCGGATGTCCGAGAGCCGGGAACCGAACTCCGACTCAAGAATGCTGACGGTGTGGCGGTGCGTGTTCTGACCTTCGAGTGATGCTCAGTATTCGAACTGGATAGCGGCGTCGGCCAGGATCTTTTGTCGGAGTTTCTGGCGGAGCGCTTCGCGCATGCGGTCGGTCAAGACGATGTCAGGGGGGGCGGGTTCGATTTCTGTGACGCGGAGCAGATAGAAGCCAAGCTCACTACGGATCGGCGCCGAGATTTCATGTAAGGGAAGGAGGAAACCTGCGCCGATGACCTGAGCGGGTATCGCAGTGGTCGGGCTCGAACTTTTCTCATGGTGCCACCCGCTGTCACCACCGCTGACCTTCGTGTAGGGGTCATCGCTGTAGCGACGGGCGGCATTGCTGAAGGATATGGAGTCCAAGATCAGAGCCCGGGTGCGCTTGCATTTCTGTTCCGCTGTGTCGAGATCGCGGGTTCCTTCAGGGGTCAGCGGAGCTGCGACGAACAGGATTTGTAGCTTGCGGCGGGGGCCGTGGTGGCGGAGGACGGCTTCTCTGTCCGTCTCCAATCGCTGGCTGAGTTGCTCGTCGGGATGCAGTTCACGGACCAGTTTGCGTTCCTGTAGCTGGGCCCGGACCACGGGAGAGCGCCGGAGTTCTTCGATGCTGCTCCCTTGAGATTCCAAGACCTGTGCGAAGGGGACGCCCCTCATTCTGGGGTCATTTTCGACAGCCCGTTGGCGTGCGGCGACTTCGTGCCGCATGTCATCATCGGTCACTTCGATGTTGTGAGCTTTTGCCCTCGCCGCGAGGCTGCGCTTGACGATGATCTGGCGCAGGTATTTACGGCGTTCTTCGACATCGGAACTACGGACAATAAATCTTCCGAGGTCCAGATCCGTCAGGATTCGAGCGCCAACACGCGCGACTTGGCCTGGGGCCAGTTGTTTGGTTTCAGTGATCACCTTGTTTCGAGTTCTGGCTTCCTTGACCCACAGGCTGCGCATTGCCGACGTCACCTCTTCATCTTCCTTGAGTTCGGCGGTTTCCCGTACCAGTCGTTCCTGCGCAACGATCAAGGATGCGTATTCTTCGAACTGCTTGCGCGTCATGCTTTTCTGTGAGAGCAGCGTGCTGAGATTCTTCCCGTGGCTTTCGAGTTGCCTTTCGAGCTTGGCGATCCAGCGGCGAGCCTCGGCGGCGGATGGGGTCAGGCCCTTGTCTGCTGCCGCACGGTGTACCAGTTCGAGGTCGATCAGGTTCCGCAGAGCTTCACGGCCACGGTCCGTATGCTGAAATCGACGCAGCATTTCGAAGGCGAGATCGTCCACCGAGACGATCGCAGGTTTGCCGAGGAGGCTGAATCGGGCGGCGACTGTATTCAGGGTCTGGCCACTCAGGGGCACAGATATCACAATCGCCGGCAGGATGACCATCATGAGGCGCATGATCGGCCTTATAGCCGACCGGTCGTTGTTTGGCCTACTGTCTGTCGAGAAACGGTGGCGGAGGGGTTGCTTTCGGCCGCAATCGATCACCGAGGACTATTTGTATAAATCGTCCGTTCTTCGATGCCTTGCACTCAACAACACACCGCTGTTGTGGCTAGGATCCCCATGATGACGCAGTTTCTCTTGCGAGGCGGCCCTTTGGGTCATCGCCTCTGGTTGTTCGCCTTTGTTCCCGGAGCGTTGTCCTTGCTTCTTGGTATCCTGATCGCGATCAATCCGGATTTGCTCATCACCCTGGTTTCCGGTGTGTTGGTGCTTCTTGGTTTGATTCTGGTTTCGGTGGGTTTGCGCCTGAGAGCAGCGGGAAAGATGTCAAAGCCGTGGGGGTCATGACGTCAGAGGTTTTAGCGATACTTTCTTAGCATGGGAGATCCCGACAAAGCGCTCGACTATCATGCACGGAGCCCCGCCGGCAAGATCGAGATCCAGCCGACGAAGCCCTGTGTGACACAACAGGACCTTTCACTCGCCTACACGCCTGGAGTGGCGGAGCCATGCCGTGAGATCCATCGCGACCCTGCGCGAGTCTTTGACTACACAGCGAAGGGCAATCTGGTAGCGGTGGTCACGAATGGCACTGCCGTTTTGGGGCTCGGTAACATCGGTCCCGCGGCAGGTAAACCGGTGATGGAAGGCAAGGCGGTCTTGTTCAAGCGTTTTGCTGGGATCGACGTGTTCGATATCGAACTCGAAGCTCCTGATGTTGATGCTTTCTGTGAGACGGTAGAGCGCATGGCGCCGACTTTCGGTGGTGTGAACATCGAAGATGTGAAGGCGCCGGATTGCTTTCTGATAGAGGAGAGGCTTCGCCAGAGTCTCGACATCCCGGTCTTCCATGATGATCAACATGGGACGGCGATCATCATTTGTGCAGGTCTGGTCAATGCTTTGATGTTGACCGGGAAAAGCATGGCGGATGCCCGCTTTGTCTTCTCCGGCGCTGGCGCAGCTTCATTGGCGACGGCTCATCTCCTGCAGGTGATGGGGGCGTTGCGCGAGAATATCATTCTTTGCGATAGTGCAGGCGTGGTGCGTGAGGGCGATCCTCGACTGGACTCGAATCCCTACAAGGCTCGCTACGCAGCGAAGACGGAACTGAAGACCCTGCAAGAGGCCATGGTTGGGGCTGATGTGTTCATCGGCTGTTCCGTTGCCGGGGTGGTATCGAAGGAGATGGTCATCAGCATGGCAGAGCGTCCGATCGTGTTCGCTCTCGCCAACCCAGATCCCGAGATCCCTTATCCTGATGTCCAGGAAGCCCGGTCGGATGCGATCATTGCCACGGGTCGGAGCGACTATCCTAATCAGGTAAATAACGTTCTCGGCTTCCCGTTCATCTTTCGGGGAGCGCTGGATGCGAGAGCTCACACGGTCAATGAGGCGATGATGATCGCGGCCGTGAACGCCCTTGCGGAACTCGCTCGCGAGGATGTTGATGACTCCGTCAGCAAGGCGTATGGCGGGGTCCAGATCAGATTCGGACCCGACTATATCATTCCCAAACCGTTTGATTACCGGGTGCTGCTCCGCGTTGCCCCTGCAGTCGCTCTCGCAGCCACGATGACGGGTGTGGCGGCCAATCCAATCAACGACGCTGACGCTTATCGAGCCAGGCTCGAGAACTACCTGGGTCAGGAGCGCCAGCTCATGCGCTTCGCTGTCAATTGCGCACGATCACGACCGCGCAGCATCGTCTTTGCCGATGGGCAGCATGAGAATGTGCTGCGGGCCGTTCATCAATTGATCG
>CAZIVO010000052.1:0-23503 GCA_964542765.1 uncultured candidatus Brocadiaceae bacterium
ACCGGTTCGCGATTGCGGAGGATATCCAGGGCCAGTGGCTGACCTTGGCAGTCGTGGACAGCTCCGCGCAGGTCGTCCCAGGTAGCTGTCCCCTTTCCGTTGACGCGAAGGATCTGATCCCCGTCTTTCATGCCGGCGGCCAGTGCTGGTGACCCTGGCAAGGGTGTCACGGCAATCTCGCGGGAGTCGGTACCGAGGCCGATATCTTCGATGAATTGTTTGCGGCGAACAGGAGTGAGATCGTGCTCCAGCACGACGAGTTTTTCGGAGTCCGCCCGTAAGACTTCGAGACGAAGACTGCCTGTTCCATCTGCGATCTGCTTGAAACGATCTTCGGTGAAGGGCTCGCCGTCGATGGTGGCGATGTGGTCGCCGAGTTCGAGGTGATGGATCTGGCTGTCAGGATTCCTGATACCGATGACCTGGCGCGAGAGTCGGTAGACGCCGATACGGTAGTCGCCGCTCTCTATCGCTGTTGGAGCGACTTCAAAGGTCAGCCGCTTGCCATCGCGGGAAACATCGACGGTTGTTTTCTTTTGCTCAGGGGCAAGTGTGCCGAGGATTTCGCCAACGCTCTTGCTGTCGACTTCTCGCCCTCCGATCGCGAGCAGAAGGTCACCGGTTTCCATCCCTGCCCGCGAAGCCGGCGAATCGGGCGTGATGTTGAGGCTGGGTGCCGCAGGATCGATAGAGCCACTGATGCCGATGGCATACCAGCCTCGTTCGGCGTTGTAGGTCGGTCGAACCGTGCGACTGAAGATCTCGTCGCCGCGCTTCACTCTCAGGGTGACTTCGTTGTCGCCGGCGAGTGCTATTTCGACTCGCATATTCTGGAACGAATACATCGACTTGCTGTCGACCTCGACGATGCGGTCGCCGGGACGGAGATCCGCCATCCAAGCTGGCCCTCCTTCGATGACCTGGCCGACGACCGGGGCATCGAAATCGATGCCGCTGCGGAAGACCAGGGGGAAGGCCACGAAGGCGAACAGGAGGTTCATGACCACGCCGCCCGAGAAAAAACAAAGGCGTGCGATCACGCTTTTAGACTGCAGGCTGTCGTCGGTGCGGGGGCCTTCGTCGGCTGGATCTTCGCCAGCGACCCGGACATAACCACCGAGCGGGACGAGTGAGAGTCGGTATTCCGTGTCTCCGCGCCGGAATCCGAAGAGCCTGGTCCCGAAGCCCAGAGAAAAGACCTCGACCCTGATTCCAGCCAGGCGAGCACAGATGTAGTGCCCTAACTCGTGGATGAAGATCAGAAAGCCGATCCCGAGGATCGTCTGGAGTATGGAGGTCATGGATACGTCTGGCTGGGTCTGGCGTATCGTGCAGTCGCGTTGCGGCGAGAGGAACAGCTAATTCCAGGTAATGCCTCGTCGGTACTCAGCATGCGGCGGTCAGAGCCTCTTCGCGGGCTTTACGATCTGCTTCCAGGACATCTTCGAGGCAGGTGATCGGACGGGTTTCGTGACGGTCGAGAATCTCGCTGACCGTGCGGGTGATCGATGGAAAATCGATCTTTCCTTCCAGGAAGAGTCCGGTGGCGACTTCATCGGCGGCATTGAGGACTGCACCGGAGTCGCCGCCCGCGGTGAGTGCTTGCTGGGCCAATGCGATCGCTGGAAAGCGCTCGGGATCGACTGCTTCGAAGGTGAGTTCGCGAAATTTTATCGGGTCGAAGGGTTCGAAGTCGAAGGGACTGCGTTCCGGGTGCGACAAGCAGTAGAGGATCGGCACTCGCATGTCGGGGACGCCCATCTGCGCCATGATCGAACCGTCGATGAACTCGACCATCGAGTGGACGATACTCTGGGGGTGGATCACCACCTCGATCTGCTCTCTGGCGATGCCGAAGAGCCACCTCGCTTCCAGGATTTCGAAGGCCTTGTTCATCATGGTCGCGGAACCGATGGTGATGCGCGGCCCCATCTCCCAGGTCGGGTGCCGGAGTGCTTCGTCGGGTGTGATTTGCGCGAAGGTCCGGGGGTCGCGTTCGCGGAAGGGTCCGCCGGATCCGGTGAGCCAGATTCGTCTGATCTTGGCCGGGTCCTCGCCTTGCAGGCACTGGTAGATTGCACAGTGCTCGGAATCGACCGGCAAGATCGGTGTGTTCGTGGTGGCTGCAAGTTCCATGAGGTAGGAGCCGGCCATGACCAGCGACTCCTTGTTGGCCAGGGCCAGGGGTATGCCGTTGCGCAGAGCCCATTCCGAAGCTGGCAGGCCGGCAGCGCCGGTGATCGCATTGAGGAGCAGTTCGGGTTGCGTGGCATCGAGAGCCTCGAGGAGTCCGTCCGCGCCGGAAAAAACGGCTGTCCCGCTGGGAATATCTGCAGCTTCGAGGCCACCTGAAACCAGACAGGCGGCTTCGGGGCGAAAGTCATGAATCTGCTGCTGGAGTTGTTCTTTCGACTGGTTGGCACCGAGTGCGACCACGGTGAAGGCCTCGCGCCGCTCATCGATGAGGCGCAGGGCGTTGACACCGACCGATCCGGTGCAACCGAGAATGGCGATTCGCTTCATGCTTGGGCTATTCTGTGCGGGTAGGCCGAGATTATGACCCGGACCGAGGCATCGAACAGGGCGCAACTGCAGAACCTGACGTTGGGCCCACTAGAGGGTATCCACCAATGAGGGGCAACTGGGACGATGAAGCAACGTATTGCTTGATCTGCGGTGAGCGGCTCGAGGAGCGTGAGATCCATGGTGCTGTCCGCAAGGCCTGCTCGGCTTGCCCTTACATCGCCTTCAGATCCCTGGGCTGCGCGTCCGTGACCCTGGTGATGCGCGGCCGTGAGATTCTCATGGTACGCCGCGGGATTCAGCCCTATCGGGGCTGCTGGGGGCTTCCTGGGGGGTTTCAGGACTACTGGGAGAGCCCCGTCGAGGCGGCTCGCCGAGAGGTCCGCGAGGAGACCGGGCTGGAAGTGCGAATCGAGCGGATTCTGGATGTCTGCTACACGACCGATGACCCCCGTAAACGTGTCAATGCCGTCGTATTTTTGGGGAGCCCGGTGGCCGGGGAACTTCGTGCCGGTGACGATGCCTCGGAAGTTCGCTACTTCCTGCTCGATGATCTCCCGGAGGAGATCGCGTTCGAGAGCAGCCGCGCTATCCTTCAACGGGTCAGGGATGACCATCCGAAGGGAGATATCACTTGAGCGATTCGCATTCCGCCTACAAGGGCGCCGGCGTCGACATCGATGCCAAGTACGCAGCTGTTACCGGTAGTCGTGAAGCGATCCGCTCGACCTACACGAAAGGTGTTGTCAGCGATGTGGGGTCGTTCGGTGGTCTGTTCGACCTCGATGCGGTAGGAGCACAGGGCGACCTCCTGGTCGCCTCGACCGATGGTGTCGGTACCAAGGTGAAGGTGGCGACGATGGCGGGTCGAGTCGCGAGCGTGGGCTCCGATCTCGTCAACCACTGCGTCAATGACATTCTCGTGCAGGGAGCGCGCCCACTGTTCTTCCTCGATTACATCGCGGTTGCAACGATGGTTCCCGATCAGGTTCGCGCGGTGATCGAAGGTCTGGCCGCAGCCTGCCATGAAAATGGCTGTGCTCTCCTTGGCGGCGAAACCGCCGAGATGCCCGGAACCTATGTGGAGGGCGAGATGGATGTGGCCGGCACGATCGTTGGTGTGGTCAAACGTGAGAAATTGCTCGAGGGCAAGGCGATCGCTGTCGGTGATCGCATCATCGCCATCGCTTCGTCGGGATTGCACACCAATGGCTATTCTCTGGCTCGCAAGATCGTCTTCGAGAAACTGGGGCTCGGGGTCGATGATCGACCCGAAGCCTTGAATGGTGATTCCATCGCGGATGCCTTGCTCGCTGTCCATCGGAGTTATTACCCGCTGGTATGGCCCTTGCTGGAAAAGGATCTGCTCCACGGCATGGCGCATGTCACCGGTGGCGGCCTCTACGATAATCTGCCGCGTGTGTTGCCTGCGGGAACAGGGGTTCGCATCGACCCCGGGATCGTGCCGCGGCCACCAATCTTCGATTTCCTGGTGGAGGGTGGAGAGGTCTCCATCCAGGAGGCCTATCGCGTCTTCAACATGGGCTTCGGTCTGGTGCTGTTCGTGGGCGCTGATCAGGCAGCTCTGGTGCAGGACGAACTCGCTGGTGCTGGCGAGAAATCCTGGGACTGTGGCGAGGTGGTGGAAGGGAATGGCGAGGTCGAACTGGCGTGAAACACCTGGGGGTGCTCGCCCTGCTGGCCTTCATCTGTGGTCAGGGAGCCATGGCGCAGGACCCCCGGTTGCGTTCGATGTTGTCGTCGGCCGAGGTAGCAACCCTCAGGGAGAAGGCTCGGGATTGGTTCGCTCTGCGGGATGTGGCGGAATCGGCCTCGGGTGACCGCGAGGGCTTCGAGCAGGGACTGAAGCAGGCGAAGCAGGACTTCGTCGATAGCTGGCAAAAAAAGGACCCGGTTGCTCACGTCGGCGATCTTCTCGAAATTTTCGATGGTGTTTTCCTGCATGCTGGCAAGGAGGGCGATGGCAAGGTCATGGCCGTCGAATCGGGTGATGTCGGCACGTATGGCCGTGTTGTTCCTGCTGGCTACGACGCGGCGCAAGAGCATCCTGCCGTATTGATGATCGGGGATGGTGCCGAGCCCCGCGACTTCAAGGCGGTCTGGGGTGGCGTTGCCTTCGCTGCGAAGAGTCTCTTCATCATGCCCGGGGCGACGGGCGCGAGTGGTTCGGAGCGCATGCGTGCGGCCCACAGTGTCTTGAGGCAGGTGGGTAAGGACTACAGCCTCGATCGCGATCGGTTGATTCTCGATTGTGGTCAGGGAACAACCTCTTTCGGTTTGCAGATGGCGAGCAGTTTTCCGGATCTGTTTGCGGGGTTAGTGGTGCGAGTTCCCGAAGCGGTCGGAGATCTTCCTTTGGGGGCTCTCGCCGGCTTGAAGATCCTGATGGTTCGTCGGGCGGCGACGGCCGAGGCCAGTGACCGCCTGGAGATGGCCCTGGTTCAGATTCCAGGGGTGTGCCTGACCATTCTCGAGGCCAGCGATCCATCCGGGCATCTCGCTCTGCGGAAAGAGATCGGTCAGTGGGCGGAATCGGTCGAGCGGCAGCGGTTCCCGGCCACCGTGGTTCTCACGCCGAACCAGGGTCTGGGGGGGCAGGCATACTGGGTGGCAGCTGCGGGACACATCGAGGGCGGAGCCCGGTCGCTCGTCGCCGAGGCTGATCGCCAACGCAACCAGATCATGGTGACCGGTGAAGGTGTTTCGAAGGTTCGGATCCTGCTCAATGACGCGCTGGTGGATCTCGATCAGGAGATCAATCTTGTCGTCAATGGTGTTCGGAGCCGCGTCAGGGTGGAGCGCGATCTCGATGCGATGCTGGACCGTGTCTTTCGACGGCGCGACAGCGGCCATCTGTTTTCGAGTGAGTTGTCCGTGACCGTCCCGCCTGCCGGGGCTGATGAGGTGAATGCGAGTGTTGCTGGCAGATTGCGCGGTTTGATTGCCGCAGTCGATGCCGAAGCCGCGCTCCGTGCGGGCCAGTATCTCTACAGCGGTTTTCCAAAGGGTGTCGAGGAGAGCTTTGCTGATGAAAGGGCTGCTTACGGATTGCTCCTGCCTGCGGCTGATCAGGTGATGCGGCGTGGAGAGATCGGGCTGGGCTTGTGGGGGTTTCGAGTGATCGGCGCGGCGCAACAGCGACATCCATTGGCCCTGGCGAATCTCGCCCTGGCCTTGCGGCACGCTGGCATGGAGGGGCGGGCCGAGGAGACCTATCGCGAGGCCTTGCGAGCCAGCCCGCGCGACCACACCACGTGGAATGATTACGGACTCTTGCTCAAGGGACTCGGCCACGCGGATCGGGCGCGGGAGGCACTGGAGCATAGTATGAGCCTCCAGGGTGATCCTCCGACGGGTTCGGCGGTGACCAATCTTGCCGTTTTGGAAGTCATGACCGAGCGAAAGCTCTTTCCGGAAGCAATTGCGGCATTGAGCAGGCTCCTGGCCCGTCGCCCGTCGGCAGCCCTGGCGCGGCGCACTCTGCTGGATCTTCTGACCTCTTCTCCTGACAGAATGCGGTAGCGAGGTTACGCTGATGCGCCTGTGGGCTACGTATGAGTATCCCGCCTTGGCCGTAGGGCCCATCGCATCGACGGACCCGCTGCGGCGTTATGCGTGACGCCCGGCCTGATTTTTGCACCACCTGGGGTGGATACGATTGCCCCAGCACCCATACCGACTGGAGTCATACATGGCGATTCTCGCCCACTTAGCTTTCGGCTTGGCCTTCCTGATGCCACAGGAGGGCCTGGAGGATTCGCGTTTCACTTCGGTGCTCACCACATCGGAGAAGTCCAGCCTCAACCGCAAGGCCAAGGCTTGGTTCGATGTCTGGATGGACTACGAAGCCGAGGAGAACAGCAGTAAACGGATCAGCATTCGCAAGAAGTTGAGCAAGGCGCGGGTCTCTTTTTTCAAGGAATGGGAAACCAAGTCGAAGAGGAAGAACCCACTCGCGAATGTTGGCGATTTGCTGGCCGTGTTCGAAGGAGTCTTTCCTTACAAGAGTCAGTCGGCCTCGGGCGAGGTGAAGAGAATCAAGCTGAAGGACAAGGAGGATCCGGAATACAGCCAGGTGTTGCCGAGGGGGTACAGGCCGAAGAGCAGTTACCCCGCGGTCATGTTGGTTCCCGGTTATGACGAGGCACGCGGTTCCTGGGAGGAGGACAGCGCGTATTTCAAGGCGACCTGGAAGGGGAATGCGTTCGGCTCAAAAAGTGTCATGGTGATCCCGCGCTTGCCCGACGAAATGCTCCTGGACCCCGTGCCTGATTTGGGCCGGGTGCAGGATCAGGTTCAGGAAATGAACCGGGTCAAGGCGATCTTCAGTCCCATCGGAGAAGTCCAGCGGACGATCCATCTGGATCGTGAGAGGCTGATCCTGGACTGCGGGAAGGGCGCTAGCGGGTTTGGCGTGCGCATCATGACTTACTTCCCCGATCGCTTCGCGGGCCTGATCGTTCGGCACCCGGCCGATATCGGCAAGACTCGTATCGATAGCCTGGTGGGCACACCGGTTCTCATCATCAGGAGCCAGGAAACGAAGGATGCTGCCGATAAATTGCGAGAGGGACTGGATGGATTGCTTCCCGGGAATGTGACGGTGATCGAAGCCGAAGGCGAGTATCCCTACTCCGGGCTATCGGATCAGATCGGTGAGTGGGCTGGGGGCGTCAAACGCGATCTTTACAGGAAGAAGGTCTCCCTGGTGCCTAACCATGACTCCTTCAAGAAGGGTTACTGGGTCAATATCGTCGTCGCCGAGTCCCTCGATACCGTCTCCGAAAAGGATCGTCCCCACCTGACGGCTGAGGCGGACAAGGATGCCAACCGCATCACCATCACGACCAAGAGCATCTCGAGTATCCGGTTGAGCCTGAACGATGCGCTCATCGATCTCGACAAGGAGTTCACGATCGTCGTCAATGGCAAGGGCACGACCATCAAGCGATCCCGGAACTTGTTGCAGATGACCGAGACCATGTTTCGCCGATTCGATTCTGGCTATCTGTTCACCGCGGAATATGCCCTGACCGTTCCCAAGGATTCGGATGGATCAGGAAGTGACAGCGGGGTCAAGTAGGCACCGGTTGTGGGGAATATGATGGAATGAGCGAGATTCGGGCCGGGATCATCGCCTTCGTAGGCGGTTTTTCGGTGATGTCGCTCGAACTCACGGCGGTCCGGTTGCTGGCGCCGTATTTTGGCGACAGCGCCTTCGTGTGGACGAACGTGATCGGGGTCATGCTGGCTGCCCTGGCGATGGGGGCATGGCTGGGGGGACGTCTGGCCGATGCTTCGATGACGGGCAAGCGTCTGTCGATCCTGTTCGTCGTCAGTGGTCTTTTGACTGCCTGCGTGCCCTTGCTGGCACAGACCCTCGGCCCCTTCCTGTTGCCCTCGGATCTGCTCCTCGAAGACGCCATGCCGGCGCTCGTGCGGGGTTCGTTGGCGGCGACCTTGATCCTTTTTGCCCCGCCGGTGGCATTGATTGGTTGCGTGACACCGTTGCTGGTGACGGGATTGTCGAGATCAGGGATGACGGTGGGGCGGGCCAGTGGCCTGATCGCGGCTACATCGACGCTCGGGAGCTTGGCGGGGACCTTTGCGACCACGCATCTTCTGGTGCCCGAACTCGGCAGCCGGATCACGGTCTGGATCAGTGCGGGACTGTTGCTGGGCTGCGGACTCTTGGCGCGCCGCAGTGTTGCGAACGCGATCGCATTGCTGATACCGGTGACGCTGGCCTGCATCCCCTGGAGCCAGGGTCGGTCGGTTGACGGGTCCGAGTTGCTGGCCGAAGTAGAGAGTTCCTATCAGTTACTGCGTGTGTATCGCAGCGGCGAAGGGAACCTTCGTAGAACGACTCTGAAGATCAATGAGGGCCTCGACTCTTTCCACTCGATCGCGATCGAGGGAACACCTTTCACCGGGGGAGCTTATTACGATTATCACGCCCTGGTGCCCTTCTTGGTGGGGGATGGCAAGCGGCCTGTGCCGCTGCGGGTCGCTTCGCTCGGCTGTGCGGCTGGAACCTTTTCGCGACTCTACGCAGCGGTCCATCCCGATTGCATTCTCGACGGGGTCGAGATCGATCCTGCCGTTGTCGCCCTGGGGGAAATTTACTTCGGCGGTCGGCCAACTCGGGGTGTGACCCATGCGGGACTGGATGCGCGGATCTTTGTCGATCATGCAAAGGGTCCTTACGAGGTGATCCTCGCCGATGCCTACGAGCGGCAGGCTTACATCCCCGCTCATGTTGCCAGTCGCGAGTTCTTCACCAGCGCCAAGGCGTTGCTGACCACGGGAGGCATTCTGTCTGCGAATGTTGGCGGACTGTCCTTCAAGGACCCGGCGGTGGCGGCGATCGGACGGACGATGGCGAGCGTGTTCGGGTCGGCATGGGCTTTTCGAGTGCCGAGGTCACGCAACTTCATGCTCTTGGCGCGCAAGGATGGTGAGATCGACCCGAGCATCTTCGGACGGGTGACCGGCGAGAGTGCCGAGATGACGGTTCTGGTGACGGCGGCGGATAAGGGTGCCTGGCATCGCTTCACACGGAAGGACTCGGTGCTGGTCGATGACCGGCCGCTTCTCGATAGCCTGCAAGAACGACAACTCGCTTCCTTGCCGAAAGGGGAGGCGATGGTTTTTGCCGGGGATCGAGATCCCGATGCTGTTGCTGCAGGGATCGATCAGGAACTGGTGGCCGCGGATCCCGAGGCTGTGATCGAGCGGTTGCTGCAGGCGAAGGTCGCCACACCGCTGCTGCGGCAACTGGTCGGCGACGCGCGCTGGCACCTGCGGGATCTGGCTGGCGCGCGCATGGAGTATCAGGCCGGTTTGACGCTCGGACCGAGCGATGACATGCGGGGTATGCTCGAGGCGCGCGATCGCGCAGCCATGAGCGAACTGGCACCAACCCTGCGCGCTGCGGAGATCGCTGGTCGGAATGGCTATCTGGCGGCGGCGATGAGCTTGCTCGCGGTGGCAATCTTCTTCGGACTCCATCGCCGGATCAGGTGATGTCCGTGCGTCGTACATGAAGACGCCCGCTGATCGCGGGCGTCTTCGGTTCGACGACTGAGCCGTCTCTCGATCAGAGGATGTCGAGGATTCCGGCGACGCCGTTGGTCAGGGTTTCCACCGCGGCGCGGTAGTTCATGTCGCCGCCGATCTTGGAGTTCCACGGCAGGTTCTCCTTGTCGGCCACACCACCCAGAGCCACGGCCGCGAAGGCCCGCGAGAGCTCGGTGATGGACTCGTCGAACAGCATGTCGGCGAGTGGGTCGATGGTCCGTCGATCGCCGATATACGCCAGGGCCGATGCAACGGCGCTCAGCTTGGCGACGTTCTTCTCCGGCTCATTCAGGATCTTGAGCAGGACATCGGCAACGGTCTTGTCGCCGAGCTTGCCCAGCGCGATCGCTGCTTGCTTGAGAAGATCGGGCCGCCGCGTCGAGGTCGTGACGATGTTACGGATATCGTCGACCGACCGCTGCGAGGACATCAGAGCGAGGCTGATCGCCAGATAACCGGCCAGCTCATCCTTGTGCTTGTTTCGCACCAGCATGTTCTGCAGGTCGTCAGCGGCATCGCGGTACTTGGACAGTCCCAAGGAGACCGCGATGGCGGCCAGAGTCTCGGGGTTCTTGATGTCCTTGAGCGCGCGATGCAGAGTCTCGCCGATGGTGACGTCCATCGCCGCTCCATCGCCGGCAGCCTTGAATGCTTCAAAGGCCAGCACACCGAGCGAGATGGCAGCCCAAGGCTTGACGATGGCCTTGTTGCCCTTGTTGAAGGCCTTGAGCAGTTCGTTGCGGTTCTTGGTCCCACCGATCTTGGCCAGCGCCATCAAGCAGAAGTGCCTGGATTGCTGGTCCTTACCTTTTTGTGAGTGGGTGAGCAGGGCGTCCGAGTACTTCTTGTCACCCTTGACCTTCTCCTGGCTCTCTGCGAGCAGACCCAGAGCGATGGCAGCCGACTGGTACATGTTGTTGTTGTACTTCTTGCTGCCGTTCAAGAGCTTGGCGAAGTAGTCCTTGTAGGTGCCTGCCTCATCACCACCCTTGCCGAGCAGATTGGCGATGGCGGGCGGGACATGCGACTGGATCTGCTGCTCACCTTGACCAGCTGATGCCGTGTAGTAGGTCCACAAGGCTCCCAGCACGTCATCGAGGAGTTTCTTCTCCTTCGGACCATTGGCGGGATTGGGCCGCAGCAGCCGGATCGCATTGATGACCGCGACCTTGATGTTGCGGTTGACGATGGATTTGTCTTCGAGTTGCTCCTTCAAGGAGTCGAAGATGGTGGTCTTGAGATCTGCGTCACTGGTGGCGTGAGCGATGAGCCCCAGACCGTAGGATGCGAAGGAACGCGTCCTGTCGTCGACTTCCGCGCGACCGCAGAGCTTGCGTCCCGCTGCGGTGTCGCCGCTCAGATCGACCAGATGCTGGACTGCATCGGGCATCTGCGAGATGCCCATGGCCAGGGCCGCGGTTTCACGGATTTCCTGATCGCCATTGGTCAGACGCTTCTTCATCTCCTCGAGAATATTGATCTGTGGCGACTCGCTGTTCATGCCGATCTTCGCCATGGCGACCAGACAAGAAGAGGTGATATCGCGCTGATCGGTGCTGTCGAGAGCACGCTTGAGCGCCGGCAGAATCCTGTTGAGGATCTCGGCCTTGGTCGGCTTGAGCGTGTCCTTGGCTTCGGCTCGCTTGGAACTCCCCATGAAGAACTCGTCGCCACCGGTGGTGGCCAGGTTCGCGTGGATGGCTTCCTTGAGGTTGATGAAGGGATCCTTGTTGAATTCCCACCAGAACTGCCATCTGGTGAGGTCGGGTGCAACCGGTGCTCCCCTCGGGCCTGTAGTCGGTCCCGCCGTGGGCGCGGGTGCTGCCGGGCCTCCAGTTGCCGGACCGGCTGGTCCCGGAGTAGCGGGGCCGCTGGGACCCGGTGTGGAGGGGCCTGATGGGCCAGGGGTGGAAGGGCCTGATGGCCGCGGTGTGCGGCCGCCACCACCAGGGTTGGGCGGGACGACATCGCCTGGTCCGCGATACTGGCCACCGTGTGCGTAACCTGTCTCACTGGTGGCCATGAGCCCTCCGGCGAAGGCCAGGCTGAGGATCATCAGCTTCTTCATCGACTCTCTCCTGTAACGAAAGAAATTGTTACCAGACCGAGCGGGGCTCGCTGTTCTGGCATGTGGGGGTGGTCATGCAAATAGAAGGCCGGAAGTCGCAGGCTGCGAGGAATCTGCTCCATCCGGGAGAAACTGTACCGCGAAAAGGAATACTTCCCACGGCCAAGCGGGATTCTAGCCGTAATCTGGTCCGTGATGTGCCTTACTCCTGGTCACTTGTGAAACTGGCTCACCGGGGCGTTACGGCAGCGAAACAACAAGGATGCGCGGGTGTGGTGTCAAGGTAGGATCTTGCGCAGCCGGGTGATCGCCGCTGCGGTAGCTGCCATATTAGGATAGTGGGTCGATCCATCGAGGTTTCTGAAAGGAAAGAGGTTACGGCCGTTCCAGTCCGTAAATCGCCCGCCGGCCTCGGTCACGATCAGGCCACCGGCAGCGATATCCCAGATTTTGCCCTGTTCTTGGATATTGGCATCGAGCCGGCCCATGGCGGTGTCGCACAGGTGGATGACCGAAGCCCCGAAGTTCCGGATCCGGACGCCGGTTTCGAGTAGAGCAGGGAGATAGGCCAGATCGCGGGGTCCACGGAACCACTGGAGTCCGACGAGTCCCGAAGCATCGATTCGTGCTCGGGGCATCCGGATCCTGCTCCTGTTGCGGAATGCTCCTCGGGCGAGTCCGGCGGAATAGAGGGCTCCTTCGGGCTCGCACCACAGGGCGGCTGCTACCGGCTGGCCATGGTGCAGGCAGGCGACCGCAACGCCGAAGCTCCGCAGGGAATTGGCGAAATTGCTCGTTCCGTCGATCGGATCGACAACCCAGACAAAGTCAGCGTCAGGGTCTGCTGCGCCGGTTTCCTCACCCAAAAAGCCGTGATCGGGATGCCGCTCGCGCAGGGCGCGAGCGAGGCGTTGCTCGGCGCGAAGGTCGATCTGCGTGACATAGTCGCCCAGACTCTTGGACCGGGTTGCTATTTTTTGCGTATGGCGGTGCCGGTCCGCGACCCATCGTCCGGTTTCAGCGGTCACCACACGCGCCGTCGTGCACAGTCGTTCAATCGTCGAGCGTTCAGGCTTTTTGGTCGCCATGGACACTCAAGAAAGCAGGAATCTTCGCAAACGGAAAGCACGATCTGGACAGCTTCTGACCGGAAAGGGTGGAGCTCTCCGTGCTTGGTGGTCGTTCCGATGGTAGCGCTCTGCTAGTTTTCATGCCGGATGATCAGGGTCCTCACCATCGTTTTGTGCGCTGCCTGTTCCGGGCCTTCGGCGGTCAGGGAGCCTCATGGCGTTGAGCGTGCTCGTTCACCTGCTGTGGTCGCCGAGCATCCGGACGGACAGTCGGCGGCAAGCGACCCGCTGATGACCGCTCGCAAGGCTCTATCAGCCGGTCGGCCGGCTACGGCCTTGACGCATCTGCAGTCTGCGAGGGAGGCCGCGGAAACCTCGGGCGAGGCCCTGAGTCACGATTTCGAGCTTTTGCGGGCGGTGGCCTTGTTCCGGGGTCCGGATCCCGAGGACGGTGAAAGGTTGCTGCGGGAAGAGCTGGCGGAGGGTCATAGACCAGCTGCCGCAGCTCGTGAACTCGCCGACCACATGGCCATGCGCGAGCGGCTTGTTGATGCGCTTGCGATCATCGAGGCAGGTCTGGTGCGGTCTCCCGGCCGCCATGACTTGCAACTGTCGCGAGCCCGGATCCAGATGGACCTCTATCGCTACCGGGAGGCCTTGACGGGCTTGCGGACCTTGATCGAGCAGCCGGTCGTGGCGTCGCGCGCTCGTTACGAACTGATCTTGACCCACCGCGCTCTGGGCGATTACGGGACGGCGCTCGAAGAACTCGAGAGGCTTCGTTCATCGGCGGCCGATTGGCTGTACCGCGTGTGGCAGGAGCTTTCACTCCTCGAGAGTGAGCTGTCACAGGAGCGGGCCCAGCAGCGTCGTGTGGGGTATACCTCCCGGGAGATGCTCGCCATCTTGCGCGGGGCTCCCGATGTTCCCTTGCGCCTGCGAGCATTCCGGTCTTTTTTACGTGGTGCACCGTCACGAGCGGAGCGCGCTCTCAGGATTGCGACCAACGATCCTGATCCTGTGGTGCGAATAGAGGTGTTGCGCACTGTTTTGGCCTGGTCCAGCAGCGGTTACTCTCGAGTCGATGCCGGCGACTGGATCGCCCGAGGTCTGGAGGACCCTGCGGGTGAAGTCCGCGGCGTGGCTGCTCGGTCCGCCCGGATGTTGCCGCCGATCGAAGCTTCCGATCTGCTGCTCGACTTCTTGATTCGGGAAAAGGATGGGTATGCTTTCAAGGAGATGCACGAGAGTTTGAGGGTGATTCATGGGGGCGGCCCGGAACTCCCTTCGGGTGGGCAGGCCGATCCCGCCATGCGACGATCGGTGGTTGAATTGTGGAGGCGAGGCGGATGGGACAAGTGATTCTTGTGGTGGGTGGAGCGGGCTATATCGGTTCGCATGCTCTTCTGGCCTTGCGTGAGCGGGGTCGTGAGATCCTTGTTCTGGACGATATAAGCGAGGGCCATCTGCAAGCCTTGCACGGCGTGCCCCTCGCCCGAGGAAGCATCCTCGACAACGATTTTGTCCAGGATGTGTTCCGCAGCCATGACATCGGTGCGGTGTTTCATTTTGCGGCGCGCTGCTATGTCGGCGAGTCCGTCACCGATCCCGGCATCTATTACCGCCACAATGTCGCAGGAACCCTGAACATGCTCGATGCGATGGCAGCGACGGGTGTGAAGCGATTTGTTCTCAGTTCGACATGCGCTACCTATGGCGAGCCTCCGAGCGTGCCCATCACCGAGGATATGCCGCAGGTGCCGATCAATCCGTATGGACGGACCAAGCTGGCCTGTGAGTGGATGCTCAGAGATTTTCATACGGCTCACGGACTGCAGTTTGTCAGCTTGCGCTACTTCAATGCAGCTGGCGCTGATCCCCAAGGTCGTGTCGGCGAAGACCATGATCCGGAGACGCACCTGATCCCACTGGTGATCAACGCGACGCTCGGCCGTCGTGCGGCGGTGACCGTGTTTGGCGATGACTACGACACGCCCGATGGCACCTGTATCCGCGATTACATCCATGTCACGGATCTGGCGGAGGCGCACGTGCGAGCACTCGAAGCCATGGAAGCGGGAAAGATCGACACCGCGGCATTCAATCTGGGGAGTGAGCAGGGGAGTTCGGTGCTGGAGGTGATCCAGTCGGTGGAACGGATCGGTGGCCGCGAGGTTCCTTACGTCATCGGGGATCGTCGCGCTGGCGATCCACCGCGACTCGTCGGCAGCAGTGCGCGCATCGCCGAGGCGCTGGGTTGGCGGCCGCAACTGGGGAACATCGACCAGATTGTCGAGACGGCCTGGGCCTGGCATGAGGCTCACCCCCTAGGATACGACGATGCGTGATCTGGAGGTCTGTTGATGCGGTCGGGTCGTTTTGTAGCTGTGGGGCTGCTGGCGCTGGCGGTGGGCTCGGCGGCTTGCAGACCCTTTTACATCGCCCGCTCCGAGTTCGATTCGATCACTCGCAAGCAGGACGCGTCCGAGCCCGAGGAGCTTCGTTACCAGGCGACGGTCGAACGCATGCCGTGGTCGCTGAGGCAGCTGGAAGGCACTGGCCTGGGCAGGTTGTTCGCGCTGATCTTTCAGTTCCGACCGAGATTCGAGGCGGTGCCGAATCCAGCGGGCTTCGCCCGCGAGCGGTTGCTCGACATGGTGGCGCGAGCCGGCACCGATTTGGCGATGACCGCGACGGCGACGAGCCGTTGCTTGTGGGTGCTGGAGTTCGATCCATCGCCGTTGAACAAGGTCGTCTGCATTCAGGGGATCGAGCGAATGATGCGACGGCTGGAACTCGACCCCATGAGGGGGTTGTCGTTCCAGGGTCGAATCAATGACCCGGCCAAGGTCAGTGGGTGGATCGATGAACTCACGGCTGCCTGGCCAGATCGCCGGCAGGCCAAGGTCATGGCACCTTCGGAGCGAGTGCGTTATCTCGAAGTTCTCGCCAAGTTGACCGCTCTGCCCTTGTCGACGCGCGCGGGCCAGCGCGCTCTGATCCGCGCGCTCGAAACCGCCGTTATCGAAGAGAGAGATGGCGCCATGGCCGGTCCGATGCGCCAGGCTTTGCGGGCTGCGCTAGGACATGCGATGACCAGGGGCTTGCTGGACGGCCTGGCATCCAAGCATTCCGATGTTCGTGAGAGTTCGATTCATGCGTGGCATCGGTCGGGCGGTTCTGCGGCAGTCTCTTTCGTCTTGTTTTCCATCGCTCGGCCCCGTTCGCAAGCGGTCCTGGTCAATCGCTACGATGAGTCTGTCGCCGTGCGGCGAGCGCTGACGAGAATCTGTGGCCAGCTGGACGCCGAGCGCGCCAAGATCAGCTATCGGACGGGTCCGCCGCCAGTCGAGTTTTTGTGTGACACCGCACTCGAAGATGATGATCAAGGGTTGCGCCTGATCGCGCTCGAAGCCCTCTCACATTGCCTGGGTCGACCGCCCGTGTTCGAATCGTCCTGGGCCAGGATCTGGTGGCAGAACTACATCGACAGTGTCAAGGAGGGGATGTGAAGCCGCTCCTCGGTGTTTCGTCTAATATCGGCATGTTGCTGGATGCGGGGAGCCGGGTTTGCTGGTGCGAGCCAGGGGAGAAGGCTGAGTGAAACGGCAGCACGTCATCACCCTGCTCAAGCTGCTGGCGGTGGCAGCCATCATGTTTGGGGTGTTCTGGAACATCGCGTGGGCGGACCGCTACGAGGTGTGCGAGGCCGATGGAAGCACCGTCCGTATCGAGATGACCGGCAGCATCGAGGGTCGCTGGGATGATCCTGAAGATGTGGTCTTCCTGCCTGCGGCGGAGCCTGGAGCACCTGCGCCGAGCAGGATCGTGAAGCGTCCGGGCAAGCAGGAAGATGGAACCGTCATCAAGGTTTCCCCGGGACTTCCGACCTTTCTGCGCAATCTGTATCTGCCGTTGTTTCTCCTCGGAGCTCTCTGTTATCTGCTGACGATTTCGATTTCGGCGACGCGCTGGTGGTGGCTCTTGCGCGTCAATGACCTTCGGGTCACCTGGTGGGATGTTTTCCGCTTCACCTGGATCGGCATCTTCTTCAACAATGTGGTGCCCGGTCAGACCGGCGGTGATGTGGTCAAGGCGATCTACATCATGAAGCATTGTCCCGGTGGCCGGGTTCGTTCGCTGGTGTCGGTCTTCGTGGATCGCGTCATGGGACTGGGTTCTCTGGCGCTCCTCGGTGGCGTGGTGGTGCTGGTCGTGGTGCTCAGCCGCGAGGATCCCGAGGGGCATTTCCATAACCTCGCCATGGCGATCTGGGGGGTTCTCGGGCTCGTTGGCCTGCTCGGTGTGATCGGCTTCAGCAAGCGGATCCGGCGGTTGGTGCGTCTCGATGAACTTCTGAATCGTCTTCCCGGAGGGCTCAGCCGTCCCCTGAAGAATGTGGATCAGGCGATCCATTTCTACCGCGCTCACGGCAAGGGGATCCTCGTCTGGTTGTTCGCAGGCATGCTCAACCACACGGTCATGGTGAGCAGTGTGATGTTCATGGGGATGGCTCTGGGGATGGGCAAACCCGGAGTGGGAGTGCCGGTCATCGATTACTTCGTACTGGTTCCCATCCTCACCATCATCTCTGCCATTCCCATCGGTCCCAATGGCTGGGGAGTGGGGGAGTTCGCCTACGGCATCTTGTTCGCCGCTGTCTGCGCTGGTTATCTCGAGGGTGTGACCGATCCTGCCTTCCTGATGGCGACGCAGGCGGTTGCCCTGTCCGTTCTCTACCGCATCCACCTGACCTTGTGGTCGCTCGCCGGTGGCATCCTCATCCTCACTGACCGAAACCGGGTAACCCGGGCCGAGTTCGAGGAGGAGATCGCGCGCGAGCAGGGAGACAATGAACAGGTGGGCGATGTCGGCGAGGGGGTTACGGATACGGATCACTGACAAGACACGTTTCATTGGCTAGTTTGCGCACTGCAATCACCGAGCAAGAGAGGATTCACCGAGCATGACACTTCTGGTCGTAGGCACGACGGCGTTCGACTCCATCGAAACCCCACACGGCAAGCAAGAGCGTTGCTTGGGGGGCTCTGCCACCTACTTCAGCCTCGCATCGAGGCTCTTTGATGAAACCCGTCTGGTCAGCGTTGTCGGCACCGATTTCCCTGACGAGAGCCGACAGCTGTTCGAAGATCGCGGAATCTGTCTCGATGGCCTGACCGTCGCTGACGGCGCAACCTTCTTCTGGAGCGGGAAATACTCGGCCGACATGAACAGCCGTGAGACGATCGATGTGCAACTCAATACCTTCGGCGATTTCGAGCCGAAGATCCCGCAAGGGCTTCAGACGACTCCCTTCGTTTTCTTGGCAAACAGCGCGCCGGCCCAGCAGATTTCGGTCCTCGAGCAGATGCACAACCCGATATTCACGGTGGCCGACACCATGGATCTATGGATCGAAACGCAGCGCGATACCCTGGGTGATCTCATGACTCGCATCGATGGCCTGATCGCCAACGACGAAGAGGTCAAGATGCTGACCGGGGAAAGCAATCTGATCCGGGCGGGTCGCCGCCTGCTCGAAGCGGGTCCGAAGTTCGTGATCATCAAGAAGGGCGAGCATGGCGCCTTCTTGTTCAGTCATGACTTTCAGTATGCCTTGCCGGCTTACCCCACCGATGCGGTGGTCGATCCCACGGGTGCGGGCGACAGTTTCGCGGGTGGATTCATGGGGTTCTTGGGGCAGAGCGGCGATCTGTCCCCGGAGAGCATGAAGCGTGCATTGGCCTACGGAACGGTGACGGCCAGCTTGACGGTCGAGGACTTTGGCGTTTCGCGGCTGGCGGAGGCATCTTGCGAGGATGTCGAGCGCCGCTACGCCGAGTTGATCCAGTTCGTGTCGGTCTAGCTGAGGAGCGCCTCTGACGCGGACTCTGGGGGATCGCTCAGGGCCAGGGGATAAGACCCGAGAATCCGTCCGATCGGTTACCGCCGAGCCTTTCAGGGCACGGAAAGACACCCCTTCTTTTTGTTTGGTTTTTGTAAGGGGTCCGGTTAAGGTCTCTGTTCATGGCCGATGGGCGGTTTCCAGCGGTTATCCATTCACGGGAGGGAAGATTCAGATGATAGGGAAATCAGGCAAGGGGTTTGGCAAGGGCGGCAAATCGGGCGGCAAAGCGGGAGGCAAGGCGGGAGGCAAGGCGGGCGCTAAGACGAGCAACAAACCCGGAGACCTGCCGAGCAAAGAAGCCCTCGACGATGCCTTGGCTTCCATCGAGAAATCGTATGGCAAGGGCGCGATCATGCGCATGGGGGATACGCCGGTCATCCAGACCGATGGTATAGGCACGGGTTCTTTCGGTCTCGATCTGGCCATCGGAGGTCGTGGGCTTCCGCGGGGTCGGGTCGTCGAGATCTACGGTCCCGAGTCCTCGGGAAAGACAACCTTGACGCTGCACGTTGTCGCCAGCGCCCAGCGCAAGGGTGGCACCGCAGCCTTTATCGATGCTGAGCATGCGCTCGATCCGCAGTATGCTCAACGCCTCGGTGTGGACACGGATTCCATGTTGATTTCTCAGCCTGACAATGGTGAGCAGGCGCTCGATATCTGCGAGACTCTGGTTCGTTCGGGAGCGCTCGACGTCATTGTCATCGATTCCGTGGCGGCACTGGTTCCCAAAGCCGAGATCGAGGGGGATATGGGTGATTCCTTCGTGGGGTTGCACGCTCGACTCATGAGTCAAGCGCTGCGAAAGCTCACGGCATTCGTTGCCAAGTCCGGGACAACTCTGATCTTCATCAATCAGATTCGTGAGAAGATCGGTGTCATGTTCGGCAGTCCGGAGACGACCACCGGTGGCAGGGCGCTCAAGTTCTACTCATCGGTTCGGCTGGATATCCGCAGGATTGGCCAGATCAAGAATGGCGACCTTCCGGTGGGAGCGCGAACCAAGGTCACCGTTGTGAAGAACAAGATGGCACCGCCGTTCCAGAAGGTCGAATTCGACATCCTGTTCAATCAAGGGATCAATCGGACCGGCGAATTGATCGATGCCGGGGTCGATCAGGGAGTGCTCAAACGCAGCGGAACCTGGCTCAGCTTCGGGGATGTCCGACTCGGTCAGGGGCGTGACCGTGCCCGTGAGTTCATGGACGAGAACCCGAGCATCAAGGACGAGATCCAGCGCGAAATCCTCAAGGTTCTGGGGTTCGAGGCTGTCGAGAGCCCGCCTTCGGAAGTGTCTGAGAGCCCTGAGGCCCCGGACGGACTTTCGAAAGAAGCTCTCCGGGCGACCAAGAAGCCTCAGACGATGGCTGCCCCGGGCAATGGCCAAAGGGCCTAAGCAAGGGTGAGTTTGCCCCCGTGCGGACCCTGGCCGGGGGCTCTCTCTCTCACAAGCCGTGACGAACAACTTGCTCCGGGGGGCCTATAGGCTTTCACTCAGCGGCGCATGAAACCGCTTCCTGTTGCTGAAATCCGCGAACGCTTTCTTCGCTTCTTCGAGGAGCGGGGTCACCAGCGCCTGCCTTCGGATTCCTTGATCCCGGCGAATGATCCTACCTTGCTCTTTACCGGGGCGGGTATGAACCAGTTCAAGGAGATGTTCCTGGGCAAGGGATCGCTGCCGCACAAGCGCATCACGACCGCGCAGAAATGTTTGCGGGTGCCCGACCTTGAGAATGTTGGGCTGACACCACGCCACCACACCTTCTTCGAGATGCTCGGCAATTTCTCGTTCGGCGATTATTTCAAAAAGGAATGCATCGCCTGGGAATGGGAATTCTTCCACAAGGAGCTCGAGATACCCCAAGAGCAGATGGTGGTCACCATCTACGAAGACGATGAAGAAGCCTTTCAGATCTGGCGGGATGACATCGGCCTGGACCCAAAGAAGATTTTTCGGTTCGGTGAAAAGGAAAATTTCTGGCCGGCAGAGGCGCCGTCGAAGGGCCCCAATGGTCCTTGTGGTCCTTGCTCCGAGATTTACTTCGATGCGAATCCGAACGAACCTTACCCCGATCATGCGGGACTTCAGGAGCTTCCCGATGGCCGCTTCACCGAGATTGGCAACTGCGTGTTCACCCAGTTCGATCGCCAAGAAGATGGATCTCTGGATCCTCTGCCACAGAAAAATATTGATGTAGGACTCGGGCTGGAGCGGATCGCTGCCGTGCTCGCGGGCGTCGAGACAAACTTCGAGACAGATTTGTTCCTGCCCTTCCTGGACGAGTTGGGAAAGCGAACGGGCGTTCCCTACGGCGAAGATCAAGAAAGAGATATTCGGATGCGTCGGATCACCGATCACATCCGAGCGATCACCTTTTGTATTGCCGATGGTGCGGTGCCCAGCAACGAGGGACGTGGCTACGTCGTGCGCAAGATCCTTCGTCGCGCTGCCCGCGATGGCTTTGAAATCGGCCTCGAGCAACCTTTCCTCCACGAACTTGTGGATGTCGTGGGCAGGGTCATGGGGGATGCGTATCCAGAGGTTCGTGAACACGCTGGTCAGTGCCGCTCCGTGATCAAGGGCGAAGAGGAGGGTTTTGCGGCCGCTTATCACCAGGGAAAGCGTCGCCTGGATGACTTTCTGGGAGATGCGGAGAGCAGTTCTGTGGGCGGGTCCCTGCAGGATCTCGACGGCTCAGGAGCCTTTGCTTTCCAGCTTCATGATACCTATGGCTTTCCTGTCGATATCACCCGCCAGGTCATGGCAGAACGGGGTTACCGGCTTGACGACGAGGCTTTCGAGCAGGAGATGGGCCAGCAGCGTGAGCGTGCGCGGGCTGCGGCCAGCACATCAGAGGCCGTGTTCGCCGACAGCGCCTCGATGATCCTGCGCGAGGCTGGCGTCGAGAGCACAGAGTTCACCGGTTACTCGGCCCTCGAAGAAGAGACGAGCATCCTGGCGATCATTGGCGAGGGCCATCAACTCTTGGATGAAGCCAGCGAGGGAGACGAGGTGATGCTGGTGACTGCGAAGACACCTTTTTATGCGCAGGGAGGTGGGCAGATAGGCGACAGGGGAAGCGTCTCGGTGGAGGGTGCGGATGGCGTGGTGCGGAATACAACGAGTCTGGACGGCTACCATCTCCACGCGATACGTGTGGAGTCGGGAGCGATGAAGGTGGGAAGCAGTTGTCGGCTCCACGTGGATGAAGCCGCCCGGTGCAACACGGAGCGCAATCACACGGCAACCCATCTTTTGCACGCTGCCCTCAAGGATGTTCTTGGCGAGCATGTGAGCCAAGCTGGGTCAGAAGTTTCGCCGGAGCGATTGCGGTTCGATTTCACGCATGGCGAGAAGATGACAGCTGCACTGATCGATGCGGTGGAGATCGATGTCAACCGGGAGATCATGAAGGCTATTCCCGTGGAGTCGGCGATGCGCGACATCGACGAGGCCAAGGGCGAAGGTTTCGTGGCGATGTTCGGCGAGAAGTATGCCCAGGAGGTCAGGACCGTGGCCGTGGGTAAATATTCGCGTGAACTGTGTGGTGGAACCCATGTGAAGAATTCCGGGAATATCGGTCCCTTCCGCATCCTCTCGGAAGCTGCCATCAGTGCTGGAACGCGAAGGATAGAGGCCGTGACCGGTTCGGTGGCTCTGGAGCTGGGGCTCAGCGAGCGACGTGGCTTGTCCGGTATCGCTCAGCAACTCAAGGTGACCCCTGCCGAGTGCTCTGACCGGGTGTCCTCTCTGATCGAGGAGCACCGGAAATTACGCAAGCAACTGCAGAAGGCCTTGGCGGCGGATATCGCTAGCGTGCTCGAGCAACTCATGAAGGCAGCAAACACGGATGGGGGTGTCACCACCGTGGTCTTCGAGACCCAGGGTCTGACGATGAAGGAAATTCAGGATCTGTTGCAGCGTGCTCGTGCTGCTTCGGAGGCTTTCGCGGGTGTTGTCCTCGTGCGTGATGGTGGGCAAGTCCTTGTAGCTGCATCGGTTAGTCCTGATCTTCACCCCAAGATCGGGGCCGGCAAGCTGGTGGAGCTCGCCACGAAAACCATGGGTGGCGGCGGCGGTGGTCGTCCGGAAATGGCCCAGGGCAAGGGCAAGGATGCTGGCAAGCTTCCTGCGGCTGCAATTGCCGTGGAGGAGGCTCTGGCGGCAGTGCGGGGCTGAAAGCCGTTTTCTGGCTTCAGGAGGGCTATCCTGCGATTCTCGCGATCTGGACCCGGTTAGCTAATCTGCATTGACATCGGGGCCGTATGACGTAGATTTCCCGCCTTCCTGCGGAGGGGGCTAATGGCTGAGACCCTCCCGAGTTGCACGCCTCCAAGCCAGAATAGGCTTTGGTGGAAGAGCGAGAATAGAAGATGGCAGTCCCGAAAAGGCGTCAGAGCAAGTCACGGCGCAACAACCGTCGCGCGCACTGGAAGCTGGACAGAGTCCAGCTGGTCCGGTGCAGCAATTGTGGGAATGCAATCAAGCCTCATCATATTTGCTCGACATGCGGTTACTACCGAGGTCGGCAGATGATCGTCGGAGCAGTTTCCTGACCGCAGAGTAGGCCTTTCCGTAAACCATTACCGGCCACCGGAGGTTGCTTGATCAAGGTAGTTCTGGATGCCGCCGGTGGCGACAATGCTCCGGATGCGGTCCTTGATGGGGTCTTCGAATCGCTGGAATCCGGTTTCCTGACGGCGGAACAGGTCCTGTTGACGGGCTGCGAAGACCAGTTGAAGGAGGCGATCGAAGCACGAGGTCATCCTGCGGATTTCCTGTCGATCATCGACGCTCCCGATCTGCTCGATGGTTCTGATTCGCCGGTCGACGCG